>DKBD01000025.1:0-41676 GCA_002451055.1 Nitrospira sp. UBA6909
GGCTCCCATACGCCGTTTCCGATCACGTCCTGCTTCGCCTGCGTCGTCAACGTGCTGAAGCCGTTGGCATTCAGGTCTTCGACCGAACTCACCCGCAGCGTCGGGTCGGACATGATATTCCCGGACCAGATACCGGGATTGAACGGACCGAGGCTCCGACCGATCCGATCAGGATAGGTCACACCGCCCGCCGGCTCTTCAAAGTAAAAGTCCCAGAAGATGCCCGGATACTGATCGTCGACGTCCCAGATCCCGGCGCTGTCCTTGCCGAGGTCTTTCTGCCACTCGGCGTTCCAACGCCAGATGTTGGTCGTTCCGCCTGACTGCCCCATGCACTGGAACGGCGGCGCGCCAGAAAGGTTGACGGGAAACATCACCGCAACCTGATCCCGGAAATCCTGGGGACCGATTGCCGTATCATTCTTCGTCTGATCGAGCCATTCCAATCGCAATCCGATCTCCTTGCCGTTCGTCATGGCTTTCACGAAGACCGACTTCACCGAAATGTTCGGATGCATCGGTGTGGTAATCAGCTGACCACTCAGCGGGACCACGACACCCGGCACACCTTCCCAAATCGGATTAGCGCCGTCCATCGGGATCGATCCCTTGACCACCTTGGTCGGGATCGTAACCGGTTGACTCACGGCCAACGGCACCTGTCCAACCGTAAACATCACACCTACGGCGAGGACAGAGAGCAGAACGGCAAACACCAAACCTTTGTTGGTCGTCCGCACTATGCGCATAGACAAATCCCTCCTCTCAACAAAAGTTGCAGAACCTGTAAAACACAATAACCGCTACGTTCACATGGAGCAGACAGCCGGAACGCTAGGCGTTTCCGACAGGCCCCTTATTGTCGCTATCCTTCTCTTTGTCTTTGACTTCCATGAACGATTGCGCGCCCACCTCGTTGAGCAACAGACTCAATTCATTGCCCTGATCTTGCGCGCCACATTCATAGGTCTGGCCTTCCGGAGAATTGAACGTCGCCGGCCGATAATCTGTCTCGTTGTAGGGCTGAGGAGCCACCCCCAAGAAACCCATTTCGAAATCCATCCATTCGGCCGTCATATCTGCAATCAATTTGAAGAGGCCGGAGTCCGCCTTCTTGGCCAGCATGCGGCAGAAAAGTGGCACCCACCGGCCGATGTGATTCTTGACGAATTTTTTCTGGGCCTCCACGACGATCTGCGTCTTCTCCGCGCCGTCGTGGCACCGGGAATACGACTCTTTGTACGCCAGAAAATGCATGAACTCGAACTCGACACTCAGATGATCGAGTCGCTCGTGAATATCCTTGGACAGTTCCACGCCAAAGGCTTTATAGAACCCCGCGATGTCGCCCATCACATGCGACTGGGCAAAGACGTGGTCGTTCCCGAACAACGTTTCATAGGGCGGACAATCGAGCGTAATAACGTTGCTGAACACCCGGCGATGCTCCGATTGCAGATCGCTGAGCTGCCAATTGGCGCATTCGGAGGCGATCAGCGTCTCCGCGAGGTCAAACTGTTTCTTGAGCGATTGCAGCTTTTCCGCCGCGTGCTCGCCCCCGTTGCCGTCCAACATGGTCTCCAAGATCTCCAGCGCGGAGCGACCGTCGTCCACGAATTCGCCGCACCGGAGATAATCGAGAAATTCCTCGTCTTCCGGATACAGCATGCTCCATGAAATCAGCAGATAGATCTTGCTGCGATTGAGGGCACGTTCGACCGCGGGGGAATCCTTGATCGTCGAAGGAGCCGCAATAACAGCGGCAGAGGAAGGGGACACGCTAGGCGTAGATTGTTTAATTGCCATTACATGTTCTCCGGCCGGTCGGATCAACCCGTGTGGTACTGACCCTTGAAACAGCGGACCCGCCGCTCAGGTTCAAAAACCAGAGCCTTGGTATGTATATGAAATGGCCGGGAAGTTGTCAAGGGAGAACTCTCCGTTTCGTTCATGTACTTGACAACTCCGGCTTCTAAAGAGTTCTAAAGAGAGGGGCGGACCGGCACAGGCGCCATCTCCTCCCTCCTCAATCACCAATCGATCTTTGCAAGCCGACCTGCCGGCACGACACGGACCGCCACATGGTCATTGACGGTCTTGCACACCATCTCGCACATGCCGCAGCCGACGCAGGCATCCGCCACAACCGCCAACTGCATGGACTCAAAGTCCATACCCAACGCATGGGTCGGACATTTGGATACGCAGGCATGGCAGCCTTGTCCCGCCGTACAAAGCCGATGGGACACGACTGCGACTCCCATTCGAACATCGGCGATACCACCAACCGGTTGTAAGGCCCCGGTCTGGCAGGCTGCAATACAGGGGAAATCTTCGCACAATAGACAGGGAGACCGATCCGCGAACAGGACCGGCATGGCGTCATGCTCGTGCGCCATGATCGCACCGGGAGGACAGACCTTGATGCAGTCGCCGCATTGCGTGCATCGCTCCAGAAAGAGCGCATCCTCTGCGGCACCGGGCGGCCGGAGCCAATCCGTGCGGATCGCCGGCGGCTTTTGTGGGGGAGCGACATCAACCTGCCTGGAAAACTCCCGTGCGGCCTTCGCGACCGAGCGAACGGAATCCTTGAGGAAGTCACGCCGGCCATATGAATGATCAGTCGCCATTGGATATGATTACCGCTTGACCGACAGTCAAAATGGCTGTCGATCTCACCCACCCCTAGCGCGCCAAGACGCGCCTTGCCACAGAACGACCGCGGCTTCGGACGTACTCGTTTCACGTTTCACAACTGCTGAGAACACAGCTGATGGGCATTTTCACCGTCTGCCTATGTTACGCCGTCGGCACGCAGCTTATACACCTCCACACAGCGATCGCAGGCGCCGAACTCCACATCCCATCCCGGATGATTCTCCCGGATGAAATCGAGCACGTACGGCTCAATCTTGCTGACCATATCTTCGACCCAGGAGTAAGTGGGGAATCGGCAGAGCGGGCAGGGAAACCCCGGCATGAGCATGATCTTATTTTCACTCTCCGGCACCTCGCCGCCCTCGACATCAACCGCGCGATCCAATACACGAAGTGTGTCGGAGGCCATTTCAATCAACTCGGAATGCGTAAAGTACGAGGTCTGCCACAGCCCTTCGAACACCGACTTCAGCTGAAGCGGAGGAATCTTCCGATACCACGACCGGAATTCCTTGAACCGATCCTCCCTGCTCAGCATCGGCTCTTTCCCCGTGGCCAGCAGCCGGCTGTCTACGCTCAAGCTCCAGAGCACCCGGTACCGTTGCAAGATCAACGTTTCCTCACCGGGATTCTGGCCCACCTTGGTGTCCGGATCATATCCGAACGCTGGATCGATCATGTCCGAAATATGCATCAGCTCATGGCGACAGTATCGCGTAAGCGCCGGGTCGTAGAACCGCCTGGGAATCAGCTTGATCCCGACGCCTTTCATCCCTTTTTCCTCGAACGCTCGTGCCAACTCCTTTTCCACCGATCCCCATTTGCGAAGAATATCGACACCTTCCTGGTCTTCCTTCAGCACTCCCTTGACCAGAACGATCCCCACCTTTTCCTTCAACAACGGATACTCGTTGAATGAATCGCGGATGATGTCCGAAAATCCCCACGTTCCGAAGAGATATTGATAGAGCTTCTTGAACTCTCCTTCCCGGTCTTCGAGCATGAACTTCTCATAGATCGGATCGGCATGCTCGTGGAACTCCTTGTAATACGTGGGATCGCCTTCCCGTTCCGTCTTTTCGACGAACGAATCGATCACTTCTTGAAGCAATGCCGGCTGAAACCTGATTTCCATAAGAACAGTCCTTACATTGTGGGGCGATGAACCGGAGAGCCTCGCGCTGAATGGCCGTTCACGGCCGACTTGACGCTTCGACGGAATTCTTGAACATGCTCAGCGTCAACCCTGAGCGCGCTCCCTCTCACAAATGAGGCGGTCGAAGGGTTGACTTGCCCGCGAGGCATCTCTTACGATCGTGCGGGTGCTGCGAAATTATACCGGCCCCGCCGATTGGCAATCAAGAACCACGGCAAGAAACCACCGGATACGCTAAGAGAACAGGATACACTCGTGATGCCTGAACACGCGATGACGCCGCCTCAACCAAGTGCGCTCGCCGGATCTCAAACCGAAGCCACGCCGGCTCGACCGATCAACTTCTTGGACTATTGGAAGGGTGACTGCCGTGAGATCAAAACATTCCGCGGCCATTCGCATGGCATCTGGACCGTGGCATTCTCACCGGACAGTCAAACCCTTGTCAGCGGCGGCGCCGAGCGCCTCGTCCGTATGTGGGATATCGAAACCGGCCGACTCCTGCGGTCGCTGCGGGGCCATACCAACGATGTGCGTGCGGTCGTCTTCACGCCGGACGGCCAGACCCTCGCCACCGGCAGCGAAGATCGGACCATCCGCCTGTGGAACGCCAAGACCGGCGAGCCGATGAAACTCTTGTTCACCCGCTACGATCACAATGTGTGCAGCCTGTCTCTCTCACCGGACGGGCTCATGCTCGCGCGCGGCAGCCACAACAAGGACATCAAAATTTGGGAGGTCACCACCGGCACTGAACTGATGACGCTGTTGGGCAAAGACGAATACGACCATCACTGGTCCGTCTGCGTGGCCTTCTCGCCGGACGGGATTCATCTCGCCAGCGGCACCGACATCGGGAAGATCAAGATTTGGGAAGTGTTGCCGAGCGGTGAAGAAAAGGTGCTGCACGACGGGCACTGGCGGCGAGATTTCGTGGACTCCACCGAAACGCGCGGCTACTTCATCGAAGACGACGGTGGCTTCCAAAAGCCGATGGACTACTGGATCGGCGCCATGACCTTTACCCCGGACGCCAAAACGCTGATCACCGGCAGCCGGGACGCCACCATCAAGCTCTTCGAGATGCCGCAGGTCGTCGAGAAGAAAACCCTCACCGGCCATACCGGATGGGTCCGCAGCCTCGCCGTCTCACCGGACGGCAAGGTCTTGGCCAGCGCGTCGGACGACCAGACCATCAAGTTCTGGGATCTCGCCACCGGCCGCAATTTCCGNNAAGACGGAGGAATGATAGATTGTGTGACGGCATAGCCATCGTTTCGCTATGCTCTCGCTGATCTCCTCTTGGGGAATCTCGATTCCTTGGCGATAGTCGGCTCTGGCCTCTGTCAGAAAGATGATCGTGTCCACGGCATCGAGCTGGGCGAAGAACATCCGCTGTGCCCGCCCATCCCGCCGCCACCAGTGCAGCAACTCCAGCGTCGTTCTCGTCACACCGGGGTAGCCCTCCAGCCGCCACTTCTTCACCTGCGCACGAATGCGGTTGACGAGCTTCAGTTCTATGGCAGTGCCAACGACACGTCTGGCTCCCGTCTCCGGCTTGGCTTTGGGATCACGATAGAAATACGTCGCCGGACGGCGGCCAGGCCGCCGCTCAGGCTGTTCGCCTTCCACGATATGCCAATGTTCCGAGGGCTCGTCGAACGGAGAATTGAGGATGGGTTCCGGGGTTTCGTAGCCGCTCATGGTCAAAGCGGAACGAACTCTTGATCAGGCAGCATATTTGACCACGCTCAACTCGGCAGCGTCATCCACTGCGTCGAGAATGTGCTCAACTGTCGACATGACGGGGTCCTCAAGGGAATATTCTGTGCAGTTTTCACAGAGCAGAACGGGCAGGTTTTTGATCACGACAATGGATCGGTCGCTGTGCTTAAACGGCAAATCTGTCGTCGCCTTTTGCATATGCCCGCCACAGACTCGGCACCTCATGGGTTCTTCCTCCTGGTTCTCAAACCTGACTCCCACTCACGAGGACTCGGACGATACACGGTCACAACCCTGATATTGTCACCCTCAACATCCGTTGCGATCTGAACATGCGCGGCTCCCTCATCCGAATGGCAAAGAACCAAGTAGCTTGGCAAGTACTTGTCCTCTGGATTAGGATTCAATGACCTCATAGGTGCCTACGGCTCTTAACAGCGACTCCCTACTAATGACTCGCCCTTTCAGACGCATCTGAACATGATAAGTCCAGAAAATCTTGCGTTCACGAACGCAACGCCCAATAAACGCCAGTGGATCAGGTGGAACATGACGATCGCTGGCCATCTAAAAACCGTATTTCCTATCCCCTATCTTCATAGCTTCTTGACTACTAAAAGTTCGTTGCCTCTATCGCGATCACCTTCACGGCAAGCTGTTTATGCTCGCCCGCATCAAATGGCAGGCTTGTGAAACCCGATCAGCGGTCCCCTTTGCTTTCTTCCTATTCACTGACTAGGCCTCCCCACAACTGCGCCGAAGGATACCTTGTTAGCTCGAAGAAATCATCTGGGTAAGTTGGCGTGCACCTGAGAAAAACGACTTGTGGTCAGCGAAGCAAAAACAGGGTAACGGGGAACAGACATACGGTAACACTGGGCTCGTTATGACGCTCTCTCCCCAGTGGGTGTCGTCCTCATATGCGTCACGTGATCAGTCACCCTTCCTGAGGGTCCCAACTGCGAGATGCCGGTGCCGAACCAACTTTCAGTTCAATTCGGCGCGATTTCGTAGACCAGCGTCACGGTTGCTTCGACCTTCATCTCACCCGGAGAGATCGGCGGCTCTCCTCCACCCGCTTCCATGGCCACCATTGAGCGAGCCATAGAAGAGATCGGTCTGACTATGTGGCCACCCTCGTTGACTGAAAGTACCCGAACAAGTTTCACGTGCAATGCCTCGCTCAATGCAACCGCTTTTTCACGGGCTGAGGCCGCCGCGATCTTCAACGCCTCCAATTTCGTCGGACGCTCGTCACGCAAGGCCCAGCGCAGCCCCTGAAAATGATTGGCCCCTGCCGCCAAGACTTCCTCGATCACCGCCCCGATCTTCTCCAGATTCCGCACATCCACCGTCACGGTGTTGCTCACCACATACCCAATGATCTCCGGCGATGCGGGCGGCACATCATTGGAACGCTTGGGCGATGGTTTGTACTGTGGTGAGACGGTGAAGGAAGAGGTCTGAACACGCTCTTTCTCAATGTTGCGCTCCCTAAGCCGTTCCATGACTTTGGACATCACCGCATTGTTCTGCCGTTGCGCGTCAGCGAGCGAGCGGGCGGCAGTGTCCATGCCGAACGTCACGAACGCCTGGTCCGGCACAAGCGTCAGGCTGCCGGTAGCAGACACCGTGATGGTCGACGGTCTCGGCCTAGACTCATCGTGGGCCAGTACGACAACCGGCCACACCGCAAACAGCACAACCCATGCGATAACAATCATGGATCTCCCTCCTGTCATTGAACGCTACCATCTCGCCCATCTCCTCCATGCTTCGTCAGCGTACCCCCCTGTTGAGAACAGCGCAACTGGTTCGGAGCAATCCCGTCCTCTTGACGGAATCGTCTGGCTGAGGCATTGTCCGAATCAGGGATTGAGGAGGACATCTATGGCAATGGAATCGGTCATGCTTCTGCTTGGAACGCCAGCTCCGCCGTTTGGACTGCGCGACGTGGTACGCGGTAAAACCTATAGCCTCGAATCGTTCGCCGGCAAATCCGCGCTGCTGGTCATGTTTATCTGCCGGCACTGCCCCTATGTCGTACATGTCCAAGAGGAACTCGCCAAGATTGGGCGAGACTATCACGACACCGGCTTGGGCATCGTCGCCATCAGCAGCAACGATCCGGTGAGTCATCCCGACGATGCGCCGCCGAAACTCAAAGAGATGGCGGAGCGACTCGGTTTGATGTTTCCATTCTGCTTTGACGAAACCCAGAAGATTGCCAAAGCCTATCGTGCCGCCTGTACGCCGGATTTTTTCCTATTCGACGGCGCAAGGCAACTCGTCTATCGTGGCCAGCTCGACGACAGTCGGCCGGGCAACAACAAACCAGTAACCGGTCGCGATCTGCGCGCTGCGATCGAGGCCGTACTCGCAGGCAAGCCGGTCGCCCACAATCAACACCCCAGCATCGGATGCAGCATCAAGTGGAAACAGGGCCAATAATCATCTGTACCGATATGGGACTCCCCTGTCTTCATTCTAATAAGAAGAGATTCTGCCGTCACAGAGACGGCTCAACGAAGACGGAAGCGTTGATCGTCGAGTAGAGCCCGCGAGTCATCTGTTACGCGTTGCACGCCGAAACCACTCATGACGCCCCCGAATTCTAAATAGAGATTTCGATGGGTCAAACGAACGGGGCGCACGAAACTGTTCACAAAATTCCTCATGAAAAGTTTCCGTGAAAAATCATCATGTACGACGTTGGCATGAAAAATCTCGATCCCCACCTTCTGTGGATAACCTTGTGAACAAGTGCCGGTTCACACTCACAATCACGCGAATTCTGCTGTCCACTCTACAACATGCATATTTTTTAGGCATCCGCCAGCCGCAACAGAAACCACTATATATTGTGGCAAGCCGAGCGGTTTATATTTTTTTTACACATTCCTAGGAAAAACAGGTTGACATCGCTGAATGCTCGCTGCTGGAGCAGCATCCACGTCAGTCATCGGCATAATTATCCACAGGCACTATGGGTTTTCGTGGATTGCAGCTCAAATTGCTGAGCTGGAGCGACCATTCCAATCTGGAAAAATTGAGCTGGAGGTTCGGTCGGATTCACTCTATTGGGCGCAAACCCATGACACTCAAGAAAATCATGCGCTTGAGAGAAGAGGTCGCGGCTATCGCACGTTCATTTTTTGCGGTACACGTTCAGCCCGACTTTCTCCTGCCGGCTCGGAATCGCCACATTCCCTTCCGTCGACGCGATGATGATCGTCTTGCCGGATGCAGATGGGCCGAATTCCTTGGAGAGGTCGACTTTGATCGTCAACATAGAGCCCTCGATGCTCATCTCAACATTCTTCATGACCGATTCCTTTCATCGCTGCATCATGACCCGTTGAATATCAGTACCCCCGTCCGGTGCTGCCGCCACGCCCCATTCGATCAAGCGGAAGGGCCTCATACCGTTGTTTGAGATCTGGGTGCGCGTCGAGGAAGCCCTTCACCGCCGTATCATCGGCGAAAATCTCCTTGCTACGTTGCCGGTACTCTTCTACCGTTAAGCCGTACTTCGACAACAGCGCGCCAAGCTTCGCACTGATATCCTCGCCCATCGCTTTCATCTGCTCAGGTGACGGCCGCTGTCCTTCACCGAAGCGTTCCCCCCCTTGGAAGTAATTCATCATCATCTCACCGATCTCGATGCGGGCCTTTACGAACTTCTCCACTTCAGCCGGTTCCGCAGCCAGACCCACCCCCGAGAACAGAGCAGCTCCCAGCACAACACCCATGACTTGACGCAATAAATTCATCGCCTCCATCCCCCTTCATCGATCTATATGCGCGTTGGACTCCGTGATCACCCTCACATCATATCATCCTGGCTGCACAACTTGCAGGCTGAGAATCTGCATTGTGCACCTGCAAAAATTCCGGCATCGATCTCCCTCTCTCATATTCATAGAGATTCGGTCGATCGAGACTCCTGTCGGCTGACAGGATGAAGGGCAACCACAAGAATCGCAAGAACACAAAACGCGGCCCCCGCCCCAAACGTGTAGGACGAACCCCATCGATCCCAGAGAACTCCCGCCAAAACACTGGCCGCCAGCATCGCAACTCCACAGGCAAGGTTAAAGAACCCGTAGGCCGTCCCGCGCAGATCGGCCGGCGCATGGTCAGCCACCATGGCCGCCAGCAGCCCCTGCGTCATTCCCATATGCAAGCCCCAAAGAACCACGCCGAATACTACGCCGGTCCAATCCGAGGCCGAAGCTAATCGGACATCGGCTACGATAAGAACCAAAAGCCCGATGACGAGCAACGTATTGTGGCTGACATTATCCCCCAGTTTGCCGAACGGATAGGCCGAGAGAGCATAGACGAGGTTCATCGCGACCATGACGAGCGGTATGAAAGCAAGGGGAATCCCCCCCTGCTGGGCGCGGAGAACGAGAAACGCTTCACTGAATCGTGCCAGCGTGAAGACCGCTCCAATGCCCACCACCCACCAATAGGCCCGGCTCAGACGGACGAGATTATCCACGGTGATGGGATTGATCCCTTTGTGAATCTTGGGCTGCGCAGGCTCCCACACCCCGAACTGCAAGATCGCCACGGCCATCAGGCCTGGGATGACGGCGACCCAAAAGACGGCTCGAAAATCATCGGCCCACAGCAGCATCAACGCCACCGCCAACAAAGGGCCAAGAAAGGCACCGACCGTGTCGAGCGATTGGCGCAATCCGAACGCGGCCCCTCGCATATTCGGCGGTGTGATGTCGGCGATCAACGCGTCGCGCGGCGCGCCACGAACTCCCTTGCCCACCCGATCCACAAGGCGAGCGGCCAAGACAAGACCCAGGCCGGAGGCCATGGCAAACAGCGGTTTGGTCATTGCCCCCAGCGCGTAGCCGAATAGGGCCAGTGGTTTCCGTTTTCCCAAATAATCGCTCAGCACACCGGAAAAGACCTTGACCGCCAGGGCGACGGATTCGGCAAGGCCTTCCACGATTCCAACGGCAACGGTGCTGGTGCCGAGCGTCGTGACCATGAACAACGGGAGGAGGCTATGGATCATCTCGGAAGAGACGTCCATCAAAAGGCTGACAAATCCAAGTGTCCAGACCCCTGATGGTATCCGGCCCGAGGGATGGTGTGAACCTGGCGTGACTGAAACCAGACTTTCCTCTAATAACCAGACATCTGATAATCAGGGTCTGGAAACTCCGCGAAGCATTCCAGGCAAACAAGCCGGCCAGTCTTCATGCCGTCGACCGTTCTGACCTCATCAACGATTCGGCTATGCGTACAGTGGGGAACAGATTTGACGTGGACAGTTGTATTTGCCGGTGTGCTTGGGACAGTGGGCTCCATCGCGATCTCCCTCTGGAAGGGATGGGGGTGTAAAAATTAGTCAACAGAATGAACCCCGCGCATGAGCGAGTCAAGGGGGTGGGAACGAAATAGGAACAGGGTTGTGCGTGGGGGCCAGGATGCCTCCGGATCGGAGTCAAGCTTCTCGATCCTAATCCACAAACTGCCCTTCTAAAAACAACGCCTGTTCCAGGGTGCGGAAGAACTTCTGGTACGGAACCGGATCCTCAACGGGATGCAAATAGAACTGTGCGCTGGCGCGCACGACAAGTTGGGTATCGCTGCGTTTACGGACCGTGGCGGTAAAACGCACGAGATTACTCCGATGACTGAAAGGCCCCCACGTTCGGTAATTGCGGTTGAGGACGAGCAGCGAATCGGGTCGGTAGAGCAAATAGCTCAGGTCGATGCCGTAGACCTGCTCATTCTCGATGTATTTCTTTCCGGACACGATACCCAGTTCTTCATCGAGCACCTCCACCTTGAAATCCAAGTCTTGCATGGTGGAGATGATCGCACCGAGCATCCGCTTCCGGTCCGTGGTATCGAAAACACGCGATTGAGCGGCGCGGATCTTGACTTGGCTTTCTTCGGAGAGCCAGATTTGCCCGCGAGAGTCCCACTGATTGTCGTGCCTCAATTCATAGGGGGTCGGGCAGCCTTGCAACAACAGGAAGAGTACCCCGCCAAGCACGCAACTCAGGCAGCGCCGGACTACAGCGGCCAGCCGATCATATCTCTCTTGGTTGATCACAGCGGCACCTGCCCGGATCACTCTTTGACGACGAACAATGATCGTTCCAATGTGGCGAAGAAATTCTGATAGACCTTGGGATCTTCGATAGGCTTGTTGTTATAGATGGCGTTGGCCCGGACCATCATCCGCCCATCCGCTTGCGGGCGCACGGTAACAGTGACGCCCACCACGTCGTAATAGTTCGGCTCGGCGAAACGCGCCGCCGTCACCAACCCCAAGGATTCATTGGCCCGCTCGATGATGAAGCCCAAATCTTGGAGTGCCGCAATGACGCCGCGCATAGCCACTTGTCGATCCTTTACATCGAAGGACCGGCTTTGCGCGCTCCGGATTTTCATCTGCGCCTCGGTCGGCGCGAGCAGATCCTGGCTCGGCTGCGGTGCAGCGCAGCCCTGCACGAAGACCAATACAGCAACCGCAACAATCCCCCTGGCTGTCTCTTGCTTCATCATGGCCTCGCGATTAAAGTGCGAATGGCTCCAGGAACACGGCTTTCGACAATTTGGCAAAGAAAGTCTGATACATGACAGGATCTCGCAGCATTTCCATCCGTTGCTCTCCCGGTGGAATGCCTTGCTGGCCGGCCGACCCCTCCCCTTTCCAAACGACTCGGTAAAAAACGACCCTGACTTCCTGGCGCGTGGCTTCGGGATTGACTGGCCTAGCGACCAAGGTAGCAGCGATTTTCTGATGCAGATCCACGGGAATGACGATCGGAGGCTGCTGAACAAAAACGAGCACGGTGCTCAGGAGAAAGACGAAGAAACGGCTGATGTCCTGACCGTATTCACGAGCGCTTCGTTCTTTCGCCGCCCGCAGAAAGCCAACCTCACGCACACTTTCTTCGACTTGAAAACCCAAATCTTGTAGGACAGCCGCCGATGCAGACAGCAGCTCTGCTTCGTCCTTGGTCTCAAAAAGGCGGGTTTGCATGGCCTTATTGCCAGGACTCTCCTCCGTCAACTGGAAGAGCTCATCCGGTTGAGTATGGGTAACACACCCCACGAGGTGACTCGCAAGAATCACGCTGCCCGCCGCCATGAGGCATCGCCGCATCGTCGAGCTCCGGCCTTGATTAGAACTGGGTATAGTTGTAGGCAAAGTCGCGGACCTTCTTGTCTTCATCGTACTTGATGATGATAGTGAGGGTGCGCTGCCGCTGCGAACTGGAACTCTCACGGGCGTCAGCGCCGAGGATGATAATTCCGGCAAAGGACGATCTGGCCGCGTCGACCCGATCAGTCGACACCTTGTCGTAGATCCAGACCTCCCGGCGTTTCTCGTCCGTCGTGACAATGTTGGGGCTGCCGAGCAATTCCGCCACCTGAGAGGCCGGCATCCCGACCTTGACCTCGCCCTGCACCTTCCCGACGGTCAACCGGTCTTCTTTGATTTCGGCCGGCGCGCCCGCACATCCCGTTGCCCCTACCGCCAGACATAAGGTTATCGCCATCCATGTGTGTTTCATCGAACATTCCTCCTGACGTATTGCAGCCCTTTCACCAAAGGATTCCTTCTCCAAGTACGATACACGGTCCGGCTTTGGAAGTCATCTTGCACACCAAGACGTTCCTTAATAGTGCGAGCTAGCTCTCCTCTTCCTGATTCTCGCCGTAGGCCGATGGAATGCCGTAACGCTTGCACTTTTCCCATAGCGCTTTGCGGGACAATCCCAAAATTTTCGACGCCGTCGTACGGTTCCCTTCGACCCGTTCCAAGACGGAAACAATGTAGTCTTTTTCAAACTCTTCCCGTGCGGTGGCAAGCGAAGTTAACGGCGTATCGGTCCTTCTCTTCCCGCCGGTCAGGCCCTCGTTGCAAAATCCGCATGATTCCTGCTGAGGGCCGCCCAAGTACGGACAGGATTGAAAGCCACACAGATCGGAGGGTTGGATTACATCCCGCTCATGGCCCAAAGCCACCGCACGCTCAACCATGTTTTCCAGCTCGCGCACGTTCCCGGGGTAGGAATACCGCAGCAACAACTCGCGAGCCGGCGGCGAGAAACCTTTCAGCTTTTTATGTACTTTCCCGGCACAGGTTTCCAGCACATGCTCGGCGATGACCATAATGTCTTCCTGCCGTTCACGAAGCGGCGGTATGATGACCTGCACCACGTTAAGCCGGTAATACAAATCGTCTCGAAACCGCCCCTGGGCGACCTCTTTGCGCAAATCCTTTTGTGTAGCGCAGACCAGGCGCACATCCGCATCGATCGTATCGTTTCCGCCCACCCGCTCAAACGTCCGTTCTTGCAGCACCCGCAGCAACTTCACCTGGACCACCGGCGACAGTTCGCCGATCTCATCGAGAAACAACGTCCCACGGTGAGCCAACTCAAATCGGCCGCGCCGCTGGCGGAGCGCCCCGGTGAAGGCCCCCTTCTCATGGCCGAACAGCTCGGCCTCCAGCAGAGTTTCCGGCAACGCGGCGCAACTCACCTTGATCAGCGGACAGTCCCTCCGCGGGCTGTTCTGATGCACGGCGTTTGCAACCAGTTCTTTCCCCGTTCCGCTCTCACCCAGGATAAGAACCGTCGAGTCGGTTGCCGCCACGAGCTTGATCTTGTCCAGGACCGCACGCATCCGGCTGTTCGCTCCCAGAATGCCGCTGAAGCAAAATTTGTCTTCCAGCGCCGCCTTGAGGTCCTGGTTTTCGCGGCGGAGTACGACGACACGCCCGATTCGTTCGACGATCAGCAGCAATTCATCCATCTGGAACGGTTTCGTGATGTAATCGACCGCGCCCAGCTTCATCGCCCCAACCGCCGTTTCCACGGACCCATGCGCGGTAATCACGACGACTTCGGTTTCTGGCGCCTTATCCTTAGCGGCTTTCAGCACCATCAACCCATCAGCACCGGGCAGCCGCAGATCAGTGATTACGAGATCAAAGTGCTTCTGCCAGATCGCCTCGATTCCCTCAGTCCCGGATGCAGCCGCGTGCACGTCGTAGCCGACGGCTTCCAGCGCATCCACCATTGAGAGCCGCATCAACGGCTCGTCGTCCACCAAGAGAATCGAGAGCCCGTTCATGATCCCTTCTCCACCGACGAGTGTGCGCGCAAAACCGGCAGGCACAGCGTAAATATGGTCCCTTTGCCGACCTCACTTTCAACCAGAATCTTGCCACCATGGCGCTCGACGATGCCGAGATTGACGGATAGTCCCAACCCTGTTCCTTCTCCTTCGCCTTTCGTCGTAAAGAACGGGTCGAACACGCGCGGAAGGACGGATGCGGGAATTCCAGACCCCGTATCGCGAACCTCGACCCGACAGATCCCTTCGGCCATGGATGTCTGAATCGTCAACACACCGCCGCTTTTCATCGCTTGAACGGCGTTCAAGATCAAATTCATCAGGACCTGTTCGATCATATGGCTGTCCACCATCACGCTCGGCAGCCCATGCCCCAAAACGGTCTCCAACTTGATCCGGTTGGGCGCAAACAGATGGGTGGTGAGCACCAACACCTGATCGACAATCCGGTTGATGTCGGCCGGACTGAATTCCGGCACATGCTGCTGGGAGAAGTCGAGCAACTGCCGAACGATTTTCTGTACCCGGCGAACGCCATGCTCCATTGAAGCCCAATACTCCTCCTGCCGCGCAGCGGACACGCCGCCCTTTCGAAGGTTATAGAGGCAGTTGAGAATGCCGCCGAGAGGATTGTTGATTTCGTGCGCCACCCCCGCGGCCAGCTTCCCAACGGAGGCCAATTTTTCCGAGTTGCGGATCTGCTGCTCCAATCTTTTCGTTTCCGTCATATCGCGCGCAATGCCGAGCACGCCGAGAATCGTTCCCTCGGCGCCTTGAAGAGGAGACACGCTGACCATCACCGTGCGGACTTCGCCCAGCCGCGTGACGACTTCGACTTCATAGACTTGTTTGGTGCCGATGTCCAACGTGCTCTTGAGCCGACGGCCGCGATGGCGCCGAGACAGCAGCGAGAGATAGGGCCGGCCCAGCAGATCGTCTTTGCGATATCCCCAGGCGTGGACTTTGCTGTTGACGTAGGTAAACCGCTGCTCCGTGTCGAGCGTATAGATGACGTCGTTGGCATTTTCGAGCAAATTTTCCAAGTACTGTTTCGTGTCCTCGATTTCCCTGGTCCGCTCACGCACCTTTGCCTCAAGGTCTTCCCGATAGGATTGCAACTGGCGCTCGAGTTTCTTGCGGTCTGTAATGTCCCTCAATTGCACCATGACCAATGCACGATCGGCGTCTCCGACACGAATCAAATCCATCTCGACCTGAATTTCATGCCCGTCAGAGTGAAAGACGGTGATCTCTTGCGTCGCCACCCGTCGTCGGCCAGTGGCAATGTCTCGCAACCAGCCCGCGAATGCGTGGTGATGATTCTCCGACACGACGTCGAGTATGTTCCGCCCGGAGACGCTGGATTCCGCATAGCCCAGCGCCTGTTCTTCCCGCTTGTTGACGGCGACAACCGTTCCATCGGCATTCACCATGAAGACCGAATCGGCCACGAGATCGAACAACGCTTTGTATCGAGCCTGGGATGCCACCAACTGTTGCGTGCGTTCCGACACCGCCTGTTCCAGACCAGATGTGTACCGATGCAACTCTTGCTCCAATCGTCGTCGCTCCGTGACGTCCCGGACAAAGGCACGCGAATGAATTAGCCCACCGCGCGCTTGATCGAGAAGCGCCGTGGCATGGATCTCCACGTCGATCTGGCGTCCATCCTTCGCGAGCAACACCGTCTCCATCGATCCCTGTCCCTGTGCGACCAGCCGTTCAAGATAGTGCAATACGTGAAATTCCTGTCCCCTCGGCACCAACTCCCAGAGCTTCAGGGCCAGCATTTCATCAAGGTCATAGCCTAGTTTATCGAGCCCCGTTTTATTGACGTGAACAAATCGACCTCCCCGATCCAATTGGTAGATCATTTCCGGGGAATGCTCGATCAAGTCTCGGTATTTCTCCTCCAGCTGCCGGACCTCCAGCATCCGTTGCTCAATTTGCGCGAACGATCGTTGCAAGTTGACGGCCATTTGATTGAAGGCCTCGGCCAACCGCTCGATCTCGTCTCCGGTCTTCAACTCCAACCTGCGTTCCAGCCGGCCGCTTCCGATTTCTTGAACTCCATCGTGCAGCAGCCTGATGGGTCTCGCGATCCGACGTGCCACGATCACTCCNNCTTGAGCACGCCCAGCAAGTCCGTGAATTCGGCCTTGATCGTGTGCGCCTCCGGAGCCAGCACCGGGCACATCACGACGGCACCGTCCGAGCTGAAGAGCATGGCATGCCCGGTCGCGCCAAGCGCCACTTCAGCGATGGAATGGAACAGCGTGTCTCGACGAAGGAGAATCGTCACCACTCCGATGACCGCCTGGTGTTGGTCATCCATGATCGGCGCCGCCACAATTACGACATGCGTCCCGAAGGCCGGATCAAACGAGACCTCACCCACGTAGGGGTAAAGGCTCCGCTCCTTCACAACCGCTTGCCACCATGCGGTCTTCTCGTAAGAATAGTCGACTTGGGGGATGGAGCTGACCACTAATGCTCCCTGTCCATCCGTCACAAAAATGCCGATGTAATCCGACTTCCGAATCTCATGCCATTGGATCAGAAAGTTCGTCACGATTCGATTGACAAAAACCGGAAATTCGCTTCGCTTATCCCTCAGCCTCCACCGCTGCTGCCAATCAGTGATGATTTTCTGAATGCTTCGGGCATCCTTGCCCTCATAGGTTCGATTGGCCTCTGATACGGCGGTGCGGAGAAATGGCATAGTCGCCAGCTGCTGGGCTTCATTCACGCCGCGGGTCACGTGCATTTCGACGCGGCGGGAGGCTTCGACAGCCGCTTCCTTGAAGTTCGCCCCGGTCGCCTCGCGCAGCGCCCGGCGTTCTTCCAGATAGATCAACACAAGGAGAAGCGTCAGAGGCAGGAGGCCGACCATCACGATTGCCGCAATGATCTTGCGCTGGAGGCTGTGAAACCTGCTCCAGAGTTTCATGCCTACACCAGTGTGAGGCGGGAAATGTGTGCCGCAGGAATGTTTCGAATTTCAGGATTCACGTATCATCGTCACACGTGGAGACCCACAGGTTGACAACCCTGGCTCCCATTGAGTCGTCAGCGACACCTCCATGGCTTCACCCATTCTCCGCAGCAGGCTATTACGGAGGACGGACAGCCGAGGCTATCTGCGTAGGCTGGTGAAGGCTGACACTGGTGACCGGACACGTTGGCTAAATGGACGGCCCTCTACACACTGCGCTAGCCTATTCCACCATCCGACTCAGCTGCGTTTCAAGATCCGCCCCGCCTTTCCAGGCCACAGCAGCACCAGCGGGCTCGCGACAAAAACGGACGAATAGGTACCGAAGATCACACCCCAGAGCAGCGCCAGGGAAAAGTCGTGCAACACTTCGCCGCCCGTCAGGGTCAAAGGGATGAGAACGAGCACAACCGTCAAGCTCGTCACGATGGTACGGCTCAACACCTGATTGACCGCGTTGTTGATCGTGATCTCTTCCGTCTCCCTCCGGCGCGTCTTCAAGTTTTCCCTGATCCGATCGAACACGACAACGGTGTCGGTCAGTGAATACCCAGCCAATGTTAAGAGCGCCGTCACGATGAGTACGGTAATCTCCTTATCCAAGATATAGAACGCTCCCAGCACAGCCAACACATCGTGAAACGTCGCCAGGGCGGCCGCGACGCCGAACCGGAGCTCGAACCGAGCTGCGATATACAGGATGATGCCGGCAAAGGAAATGATAATGGCGATCAGGGCGTCTTCCTGAAGCTTCTTGCCGATCGTCGGACCGATTTCGGTCGTGGAATCGACCACGAACTTGTTGTCGGGAAACTCCTTGGAGAAAATCCCCATGACCCGTTCGGCGGTCTTCTCCTCGATCGTCGTCGAGGCTTTCACGCGGATGAGCAGCTTGTTGTCTTGCCCGAATTCCTGCAGATCGGCGTTGCCGACTCCGTTGGATTCCAGCGCTTTCCTGGCTTCGTCGATGCGGACGGCTTGGTCGAACTTCAGCTGCACGGCCGTCCCGCCTGCGAAATCGATGCCGAGATTGGCTGAGCCCCGAGCAATCTGTACCACAGCAACCAGCCCTAACAGAACCATGACGCCTGAAAAGGCAAAGGCGATCTTGCGCTTGCCCATAAAATCTACGTTGGTCTTTCCGAGGATCTCTAACATGCTCACTCCCCTTAGTCGAAAGCTTGTGGTGTAGACTGAGGCTAAGATCCCTTAACCTCGCCCTCAACCTGAGCCTTTGCTCAAATGCTCAACGTGCCCACTTTTTTCCGCTGATTCCATAAATCGAAAATCACTTTGGTGCCGACCAGCGCGGTAAAAAGATTGATTGCGATACCCAAGCACAACGTCACGGCAAACCCTTTGATCGGCCCCGTTCCGAATAAGAAGAGGGCGACTCCGGTAATCAGCGTCGTCACGTGTGAATCGATGATCGTGAGCAACGCTTTGTCGTACCCGGCGTCGATCGCCGTTCGCACGGCCTTCCCGCTTCTCAGCTCTTCGCGGATCCGCTCGAAGATCAACACGTTCGAGTCGACGCCCATCCCGATCGTCAGCACGATTCCGGCGATACCCGGCAACGTCAGGGTCGCCGTGAGCGCGGACAGCGCGCCCATGAGACAGACCAGGTTGAGCACCAACGCAAAATCGGCGATCACTCCGGAGAGGCGGTAGTAGACCATCATGAAAATAACGACCATCGCACCGGCAATAAGCGTCGCTTTGAGGCCCTTGTCGATCGAATCCTGCCCGAGCGATGGCCCAACCGTCAGGTCTTGCACGATCTTGAGCGGAGCCGGCAGCGCGCCGGCCCGCAGCACAATGGCCAGATCGTTGGCCTCTTGAGTCGAAAAAGTCCCGGTAATCTGCGCGCGGCCTCCCGCAATGCGCTCCTGAATGACGGGCGCGGAATAAATCGTATTATCCAGGACCACCGCCATGCGCTTCTTGACGTTCTCGGCCGTGATCCGCTCGAACTCCTGCCCGCCCTTGGAGTCGAACTCGATCGAGACATAGGGATCGTTGAATTGCCCGATCGCGACCCGCGCATCGTTGAGCACATCGCCGGTGAGCATGACCCGCTTCTTCACCAGGTACGGGATGCGGGACTCGTGGCCGGTGTCTTTATCGAGTACACGCTCGAACAGAATCTGGTCTCCTTCAGGCAGCTTGCTCTCGAACTGCCGGAGGATTTCGGCCTCCATGTCCTTCGGGACGCGGGCCGGCAATTCCAATCTCATCTGGTTCTCTTCGTCCAACATCTTGAACTCGAGCAACGCAGTTTCCTTGATCAAATCCTTCGCGCGCTTCGGCTCTTTGATGCCGGGTAACTGCACGACGATCTGCTTCACCCCCTGCCGCTGCACGATCGGCTCAGTCACGCCGAACTGGTCGATGCGGTTGCGAATCGTCTCCAACGCTTGATTGATCGCCGAGTCTTTGATGCGCTGGCTCTCGGTATCCCGGAGTTCCCAGACCAGTGAATTGGCCGCTCCGGCCGAGTCTTTTTCCGTGAAAGACGGATAGTCGTCAATGAGTCTTTGGATCTGGGGCTTGAGATCCGCGTTGAGGAATTGAATCGTGATCTGTTCGGGCGCGGTGCGCTTCACCGATTCGACGGGAATACTCTTGTCGACCAACCGGTCTTGGAGCGATGTGACGAGTCGATCGACCGCGATCTCCACCGCTCGATCCTCATCAACCTCCATAACCAGATGAATCCCTCCCTGCAAATCCAGCCCCAGGGCAATCCCCTTGTTCGGCAGCACCTCCTTCATCCAGGCAGGTAGTGCCTGATAAACGGGCTGGTATGACGGAAAAAATCCCACGACCGACGCCACAATGACCAGCGCCAACAACCACAATCGCCCCGCCACCTTCTTCATGTCGTTTCTAGCCCCTTTGTCCCTTGCGGATTACGCATCCTTGTCTTTATCCTCATCTTCTCCGCGCACTCGCGAGATATTATCTCGCTGCATTTTGATTTTCGTATTGTCGGCTATTTGGAGCGTGACGGTCTCTTTCCCGAGGTTCGTGACCGTTCCCCAGATTCCCGAAGTCGTCACGACTTTGTCGCCTTTCTTCAAGGCGTCCACTAAGGCTTTTTGCTCTTTCTGCTTCTTCTGCTGCGGACGGATCAGCAGAAAGTAAAAGATGATGACGATCATGACGAACGGCAAGAGCGACAGCAATCCCCCTGGTCCTTGGGCGCCCGCTCCCGACCCGCTTCCGCCAGCTTCTTGAGCCCACGCTATGGATTCCATCAACATAACAACAGATCCCCTCTTTGAGTTAGATATCTTGCGCCCTGTTCTGGTCGCGACCACCCGAGACATCGGCCTCCGGCGGCTCCTGCTCTTGGCTGAGATAAAATGTGTGCCGAAATTCTGAGAACGTCCCTTGCGCGATGGCAGTCCGCATCCGGCGCATGAAATCTGAAAAGTACCAGAGGTTGTGAAGCGTATTCAGTCTCGACCCCAGCATCTCTTTGGCGGCGAACAGATGATGCAGATAGGCCCGCGAGTATCGCCCGCAGACCGGACATCCGCAGTCGGGATCGATCGGCCGTTCATCTCGCGCGTACTGCGCCTGTTTGATGACCACCCGACCCTTCGCCGTAAACAATGACCCTGTCCGCCCATGTCGCGACGGCACGACACAGTCGAACATGTCGATGCCACGGGACACACCCTCGATCAGGTCGACCGGATGTCCCACCCCCATGAGATACCGTGGTTTGTCCTCCGGAAGTTCCGGCACCGTTACGTCGAGCATTTCAAGCATGTCTGCCTTACTTTCTCCCACAGACAGGCCGCCGACCGCATAGCCTTCAAACCCCATCGCCGTCAGTTCTCTTGCCGATTGAACGCGTAGCTCCGGGTCCAGCCCACCTTGAACGATGCCGAACATGGCCTGGTCGGCTCTTCGCCGGCTTGTCTGACAACGTTCCGCCCACAGCTTGGTTCGGCGGACACCTTCTTGTACCGCCTCCCTGTCCGCTGGAAGCGCGACACATTGATCAAACGCCATGATAATGTCGGCGCCCAACGCTTCTTGGATGTCGACGGCGGTTTCCGGCGTGATGAAATGTGTCGAACCGTCGATGTGTGACTGGAATATCACGCCTTCGTCGGTCACTGTGCACAGCTTGGCCAAACTGAAGATCTGGAAGCCCCCGCTGTCGGTCAAGATCGAGCCTGGCCATCCGGTGAATGCATGCAATCCCCCCATTTCAGCCACAATCTTATGGCCTGGCCGCAGGTACAGATGATAGGCATTGTTCAGGAGCAACCGGAACCCGACATTTTGAAGGTCTTCCGGCTCCAGACCCTTCACAGGCCCCAACGAACCAACCGGCATGAATGCCGGTGTATCGATGACCGCGCGGGCGGTTCGTAGTTGGCCGACCCTGGCCTTGGATCGCCGATCTTGTTGTCGAACCCGGTACTGAATCATCGCCGCGCGCCGTTCATTCTACATCTGCTCAGGAGCGGAAATCCCCAGCACCGTCAAGCCGTTTCTGATCACTTGTTGAACGCTTCGCATCAAGACAAGGCGGGCGGCGGTCTTCTTCGGTGTCAGCTCTTCTATCGCCCCCCCGTCCCCCTGTTCCTGTTCGACCGCAGGAGGCAAAATCCGATGCTTGTTGTAGAACATATGCAGCAACGCCGCCAACTGTTGCAGATAATAGGTCATGCGGTGCGGCTCGAACGTGGAGGCGCTCGTCTGGAGGATTTCCGGATACGCAGAAAGTTTTCTAATCAATCCCAATTCGTCAGGATCCGTCAGAACCGCAAGGTCCGCTTCCGTCGATTGAGGACAAGCAACTCCCCGTTCGGCTGCCACACGCCAGAGGCTGGAAATTCTGGCATGCGCATACTGCACGTAATACACCGGATTATCGGTCGAGCGCTGTTTTGCCAGCTCCAGATCGAAATCGAGATGCGTCCTCGAATCGCGCATCAAGAAATAAAACTTCGCAGCGTCCGCGCCGACTTCGTCGATCACTTCCCGCATGGTAATGAACGATCCGGTTCGTTTCGACATCTTCACCTCGACACCCCCCCGCAGGAGTTTGACGAGTTGAACCAACACCACATGCAGCCGCTCTTTGGGATGCCCATAGGCCTGCATGACTGCCTGCATGCGGGGAATGTATCCATGGTGATCCGCCCCCCAAACGTCGACCAGCAGGTCGTAGCCTCGTTGAAGCTTGTCCCGATGATAGGCGATGTCGGAGGCCAGATAGGTATATTCTCCGTCGTGCTTCTTGACGACACGATCCTTTTCGTCACCGAATGCCGAGGAACGGAACCAGAGAGCGCCTTCTTGTTCGAACAGAAGCCCGCGGGATTTCAGTTCGTCCAAGACCTGCTCCACGGCCCGCGACTCAAGGAGCGCCGCTTCGCTGAACCACGACTGAAAATCAATCCCGAGGGATGAGAGATCGTCACGGATAAGCCTTAACATCTCTTGATAGGCAAGAACACGGCATTGCGTTTCGAGATCGGCCGGCGCCATTTCTCCAGCCGTATCGCTCAGCTGCTGTTTGATCCGTTCGGCGACAGCGGTAATGTAGGCGCCATGGTACCCGTCTTCAGGAAACTCCACTTTCATTCCGGACAGCTCCTGGAAGCGTGCATACACCGACGCCCCCAAGAGTTTCATCTGCCTCCCTGCGTCGTTGATGTAGTACTCACCGGCAACTTCGTGGCCGACCGCCTCCAAGAGGCGCACGATGGCCTGCCCGACCGCTGCTCCGCGGCCATGTCCCACATGCAACGGACCGGTCGGATTCGCGCTCACATACTCCACTAGCACGCGGCGACCACGGCCGAAATCGGCTTTCCCGTACGCGGCTCCTTGGGATTCAATGGCCCTCAAAACTTCCTGCCAGAGCGTCGGCTTAACGGTAAGATTCAGAAATCCAGGCCGGACGATCTCCACCCGCTCGAAGAGCTCTTCCCGTTGTGGAAGATTTTCGACAATGATTTGAGCGATATCGTGCGGAGCCTTGTGTTCCGAGGACGCCAAGGACATAGCGACAGTCGAAGCCAAATCACCCCACTCCGGCCGTTTCGGAGCATCCAAGGTGAGCGTGGGCCAGGTTTCCGTTTTCAACTGCCCTTTTTTCTTGGCCCCATTGAGGGCGCCAAGCAGGGCTATTGTAACCATCTCTTGGACGACACCCTGAGACACGGTGGATTTCCTAAGTTCTTACCATTGAAAGAGAAATTTAACGGGGCACTTTAGCATACGGGTCTGGTGGAGACAAGGTACAGCACGAAGGATTGCGAGGGGTTGTATCGGCAAATATGCCCAATGTTTCACACACATAGAGTATCTCATCTGATGAGATAGCCAGGCACGGCTTCTCGGCACAGTTCATGACGCAGTCCCAAGACGAGCAGCGGCACATGCCTCCACGCAAAACGGTCACTTCAGACCCCCTCGGGGCCCAGCGTTCAGGGTCGGTGGGTCCGAAAAGCGCGAGTGTCGGCATGCCCAAGAGGGCCGATAGGTGAGTAATTCCTGAATCATGCCCTATATAGAGGTGTGCATGAGCCAGAAGACCTGCAACGGCCGAGAGATCTAGTCCTTGCAAGACCGTCGGTGGAGTGTGGATCTGTTTGATCAATGAGGCCACTGCCTCCCGATCAGCCGGTCCTTCCAAAAGGAGGATCTCGATCCCCCTGTATTGAAGCTGCTCGATCACCGAGGCCAAGACATCTGGCCTCACGCATTTCGCCCGGCTCCCACTTCCAGGGTGGATTAGGACCAGAGGCCGTTCGGTCGAAATTCCCTGGTGCGCGAGAATAGATTGCCCAAGCTGGAGAATTTCCGTGGGAATGTGGATTCGCACGGGATCAGACGGATGAGGTCCCGCGTCTTCAATCGTTTCCACGAAACGGTCGCTTTGGTGCTGAGCCCTCAATTCTTGCGCAAAAGGTGACCGGACTCTTACTTCCCGAATGCCCAGGGCTTTTATTCCGGTCTCAAGGATTCGTTCGTCATCTTTCATCCACGCTATGAAGAACTCGCATCGTTCGAGCCAACATCTCACCTCTCTTGAAACAGATCTGCAGTCCGCAAAGAGATCAGCGCAAGCCGGGCTCTCAATGCCAACCCATGCGTCGATCACACGACATTCGAGAAGGAATCGCCCCACTGATTCATTGGAGATGAGCAGGTGCCGATGTCTTGAAAAACCAGCCCGTAGTCGTATCAAAGCAGGAACCGCAAGAAGCACATCGCCAAGTGCACCGGGATGGATGGTCACCAGCGTCGGTGGCACCCGATCAGATCGTTGCGTGGCGATCATTCCCGTCAGCCCACAATTTCTTTGCAGCCTCCAAATCCTCCGGAGTATTGACATTGAAGAAAGCCTGGCCGTCCGGCACGATCTCTCTCAATTCCTCAGCGCTCACACATCGGACGCGAATTGACGGATGGTCGACAAGCTCCTGAATTCTGAGGTGACGAGTTTGCACCATCTGTTCAATGACGGGGAGACAGCGACGACTGTACACCGCATGCGTCGGTTGCAGCCCAGATTCCGATCGCACCATAATAAGATCAGCTTCTTGCTTCAATGCAACAAGGTGCCTGATTGCCGATGGATTGAGAAATGGCATATCACAGGCCACCACGAAAACCCATTCCATCTTAGCCAGCTTCAACCCTGTATAGATTCCCCCTAAGCTTCCAGAATTCGCCACAATATCCCGGAGCACCGGCACAGTTACCTGCAGTGCTGGAGTATGTTGTCCAATGACGATGCACACATCTTGAAAGAGCAGTCTCAGGATCCCCAAGGTTCGCTCGATGAGGGTGCGATCACCCACGTAGAGAAAGCGTTTATCCTCTCCCATACGTCGGCTCTGGCCCCCGGCAAGAAGAACCCCTGTCACATCAGTGATCATTTCCTTGTTCTTAAGACGCCCACTTCCCTTACAAATAGAAAGAGGGGGTGGGATTTCCCACCCCCTCCGTTCTTGAATACGTACACAAGTTTACAGGAACCGCTACAGCGTCTTCCCTTTCTTCCTATTCGCCCGGCGGGTCAGCACCCATCCTTCCAGGAATACGACACCGATCGCGATCACCACTGGATAGATATATGTCTCTTCAGGGATCGGAGGATTCATGAAGGTATAATAAAAAGCCGAGACAGCCATCTTCCGTCCGGCATCTCCATTATGTCCATCCCACGCAAAGAAGACCGTTGGGATATACTGACCAACCTCGAAAAAGGTATCTTCATCGTAATCTTGGTCTTTCTTATTCCCCAACGGCCGTTCCATCATGACATACCATCTGCCGTTTTTCCATTCAGCCTTGAGGAGCTTCATGCTCTCCTCGTACGTATCACGCTGTTGGAAATCCTGATCCCATCCCGTACCGAGAAATGCGCGGAGCGAACCATCTGCTTCCCACTTCACAATATCCACAGGGAACTGCTCGTTCGTCCCAAACAGGTACCGCGGCTTGATCGGGGCCGGCAGTTCTTTCCACTTCACAGGGGTTTCTATCGCAATCGCATCATTATAGACGTCATAATTATTCTGCTTGGCGGCGATCGAACCCTCTTCACCCGTCCGAGGCTCTTGCTCCGTCACATCAATATTCACTTCTGTCGGACCCCAGGGCAAGCTACCTTCAGCCACGCTCTTGGTACGGTCGTCCCACTCAACCAAGTATGCAATGGATTTCTCGTTATACAGAGATCTGACCCAAATGTCGTCGATACGATTGACAAAGTTCCTGGGCTTATGGGTAATCTGCCCACCCATCGCCACATACCGACGGGGGGCTTTCTGCCAGGCCTCAGCCTCGATATCAGCCGGAATTTCACCCTCAACAAGATCAGACGGAATCACAAAATTGATCTTAGGCTTGTCCGTGAGCGGGTCAATTGGGAGGGGATTCCCCTCCGCATTGCGCTCGCACAGAGAATTGACGAAGTTGGCAATATCCCACCGGTCATCCACCGATGTGGTGTCCGCAAAGGAAGGCATCGGTGTGCCATTGACCCCAGTTGAAAAGGTGCGGAAGATGTTGGCGACATTATACGGATCCTGCCGGCTTCCGCGGAAGTTCCAACACTTATGCCAATCGGCCGGTTGAATTGAGAATCCCCAATCGTCTTTCAGGTTGAAGGCGTTTCCATCGCCACGCCCTTCCACCCCATGGCACTCGATGCATTTCTTTTCGACGATAAGCTCTTTACCCCTCTGGATGCTCTCTTCAGTCGCAGGTTTCGGCTTTAATGACGCAAGCTGAAGAACAGTTTGAGTTTCGCTCGCCTTATCCTGGAAGCTCCGGTCTTTGACGAGCTCCTTTGTGACGAACGACAAGACTTGCAACCGCTGCTCCTCGGTCAAGATACCTTCCCATGGGGGCATCGCTGACCCAGGCAATCCATGCGTCACAGTATCGAAGAGGTCGTTTTGGCCAGAAATTGGCTTTTTGGGATCAAACAAAGGAAGTTCACCGCTAGCCGTATGACGAATCTTGAATGTTCCTTGATTAAAGTTACGTGGGCGCGGCCAAAGGCGATCGGCGCCAGGTCCATCTCCGGCTCCATCGACACCATGACACCACACACATTTCGTAAAATACACACGCTTTCCCGCTTCGAGCATTTCTGCCGAAGGTTCAGCAGGAAGCTCTCCCTTTTGAAATCCTTCCGGAAGCCCGCCCTGCGCCAAAGCCACCCCGGCATTACTGGACATCAGGATGACTCCGAAGGCAGTGGACGCGAACACACCCGCCTTCCGAGTTACACTGTTCATCATATTGGTCCTCATCTCGTTCATCCCATTAGAAAAATTTCAATGGATTAGTCCCACGTGCGGGGATAATAACCCGTATGCCAATACTCGAACAAAATCACCTTCCACATTTCGTCGGCCGTCAAATGCTGTTCCCAGGGAGGCATGACAGAGGCCCATGGAAATCCTTCATTGGGCAGGCCAACGCCACCTTTAGCGACACGCCAAAAGATGAACGTCTCCTGCAGCTGAGCAATCGTTCCCGGATCTGTAAAGTTCGCCGGGATGGGGTTAAACGCGAATGCGTGCAGCCCACGCCCATTCAGATTGTCTCCATGGCAGAAATGGCAATTTTGGAAGAAAATCTCACCGCCCTCGCGCACATACTTGAGATAACCCTGACTGTTTTCACCCCAAGGATTCGCGTTCGGCTTCATCAGGCGGCCCATACTCTGCTCAACGATGTTGGCGTTGCTATACTCCTGGTCGTACTTTCCTTCTGGATTGACCCGATAGGGGTTTTGAGAAGTCTGCAATGTATAGGTCTTACCATGAACCTTGGTGCTGGCCGGAGGAGCCGGATGAACTGTGCGCAACTCAATCGGCTCCTCGGACTTTGGCATCATCGCGTTATACGAGAACCCCCACATTAAAACCGGGATCAGCGCCAGAAAAGCATATCTGAGCATCTTATTCATGCCCGTTTGGGCGTCCAACACATTGAGAATGGGTTGCTTGAATTTCTGCCAATCCTCCTCATTCGCAGAAACCCACATAAACACGCACACCAAACCAACGGTACCGTACATGGCCCGAACGCTGAACGGAATTGGCGGATAAACTCTATACTTCAAGTACAGAATAAAAAAGGCCCAGAACCCGATCCCCTGCCAAAATCTAGGGATGGCCATACCCATCGCGTTGAGGATGTAACTCAAACCTGTGAACCCGAGGACATAGCAACCCACTTCGAAGAGCAGCTGCATCGGCATGTAGCCTTCAACGAGACGCACAGTATTCGAAGGAACGACATCGAGAGTCATCCCTCCCAGGAGAAGCAGCCCAAGAATTCCTACAAGGGCACCGAGTGACATCAATGCTTTCATCACGTACTCCCTTTACTCTTCGACAGCATCAAAGAGAAATCCCGATTAAGAAATCTTTGGCGGAGGAGCGCCGACCTTCACTTGCGACAGATAGTCGACAATCTTCTTCAATGCTCCCGCACTTAGCTTTTGGCCAAATACTTTTGGCATCGTATTATCCGGGAACGGTTTTACGACATACGCGCTCGGATCAACGATTGATTCCATAATGTATTCCGTCGGAGACTTTGCCGTGCCCTTATAGTCAGGTTCCTTGATCCGTTGGGCGGCAGTGGTACCTTCTTCCAATTTAGGCCCGATTGTCCCAACGGCACCGGGAATGCCAGGAATCGTATGACAGGCCACGCACTGTGCTTTCGCAAAGATCTGATCAACTGGCTCTGAACCGTCCGCCATAAGGGACGTAGGACCAGCGGCCGCCCCTTCTTCCGCCTGCTTAGGACGATCCGATTCCGGAATAAACTTCTCGTAGGACTTCACTAAATCTTCAAACGGTGGAGCCTCCATCCCTTCGCGGACATAGATCCAGGTATCAACCGCCGCTAGTTCTGGGAGACTGAGAGAGATCGGTGGTTTATGAATAGCCGGCATCGGGCTTTCTTTATCATTCGTCCCCTTTACCCCGTAGCCGGTCACGACGTAGCAGCTTGGACAGGCATGCGATTCAGCAATGTATTCCTGAGAAGTTTGCGCAGCCCCTGAACCGGGGAATGCTTCTTTGACGGAATATTCCCGTTTTGTAGGATCATCCTTAGAATACTTGGGGTCCGCTATTCGCTCCTTACCCCGATCAACAAGGCCGAGGAGATTTGGTGCCCGTTCGCCAAGCATTCCGGCATGGAACGCATGGCAAAGAGGACATTGACCCTTCCCGATGGCACCCTGCTCTTTATTCTTCCCAACGCCGCCGAAGATAATTTTTTCGCCTTCATCGGCCAGCTGCTGCGGAGTCATGGAATCCCAAGTTTTCTTCTCTTCCACCGGCGGGAAGCCGCCTTCCACTTGGGGCAGCCAGTTGCCGTAGCCAGAGAGGAATGCGGCGATGAAGAACATCATTCCGCCGATCTTTAACAGAGCGCTGAGGTTTGTGAAGTACAGCGCCATGACAAAGGTGGTAACGGTGATCATCACGAGAGAGACCGGCAGCAAACGGCTCTCACCGTAAAAGTTCATTTTGTAATTCGCGATCGCCATAAACAGGAGGAATGTCGAGACAATTCCAATAAATGTCTTAAATACTGCCCGTTTCTTTGCCGCCGGGTCACTTATCGANNGAGATGGCTTCGCTAATCAAGTTACCCAAGGTAGTACCCTCCTACCGCTCCAGAGGAATGGGAATAATAGAACTCTTCCAACTGTTCCACTGGAGCTGATACTCAATAAATTCAATCAGTGACTTCCAGCCGGCTGTGGGACAGCCCCAGGCACTCCCACCTTTGCCTCAACCGGAGCCTTCTTGGCTGTCAAGCTGCCGAGCCAGAAGACAAAGAGAATACTGATCCAGAAAAATAAAACATTGGCCGAAATCATGTTGGCCGCAAATCCAACCGTGTGCGTATAGGCCCACGGGGAATTATCTCTCATAATTTCATTGACGTGCCAGAAGAGACGGACCGATGAGCGGATATACCCCATCAATCCCATCATCCAGGTAAAGGCAGTCGCCAGCATGATAAGAGCATATTGTGAGCGAGCCGAAATCTTCCCCCACTCAATCGGACCCATCTGTTTGGCCCCCCTCATCATCACGCTGTTAAGCGCGAACATGAAGAAGAGACATGACAGGGTAGTCGCCACTTGAGGTACCGACAAACCCACCCGTACGTTTGCCGGGATATAGTACCCATAGATCGCCAGCCAAATGATGTTGACATAGGCGCAGGCGAAAAATACCCCCATGAAAATATTCCCAAACTTGGCCCACGACACCGTTGAGACTTTGTTGCCTCGCATGTACCAGACAAAGCTCAAGACGGTGGTAGTAATGATCACGTTAATACCACCGTTCTTCGCGGACATAACCCCATAATTACCCAAGACCGGATGCTGCTGGCCTCCCATGGCCTTCAGCTCCGCCGGGGTCATGACCATCGTGTGAGGAGTAATGAATACCATATAGCCGCAAGCCAGCAAGAACACCAGATACTTGATGTATCGTTGATACTTTTCGGCTCCACGCATGCGGCCCATTGCCTGCCAGAGATAATAATTGGTACTCAAGAAAAGAATGCCGATCATGGTCGCCTGAATAATGAACAACCAGGCCAGCAAACCTCCCATGAGCGTGATCCCCATCTGCTGACGATAGGCGTACACCTCGCGCATCAGCCAGTAGCCTGCAAACGGTAGGGGGATCAAAAACGCTACGCCGAGCGCCATGGCGATGTAGCCCATCCAATCATAATGCGCACGCTCTTCATCCGTCTTGGATGCCAAGAACTTGTAGGCAGCATAGGCCGCCACGACGCCGCCACCAAAGGCCATGTTACCCAGAATACGATGCAGATTGAGCGGGTTCCAGAGCGCCGTATGGATCACGTGCCAGATGTTTCCAAGAAATCGACCCTGCTCATCGACACCGGCAGGCGACATCATAAACCCGATCCAAGAGTTCGCCAAGAACATGAGCAAGGTGCCGATAATGTTCAGAATGACCGACATGCTCAAGTGGATCCACTTCAGGAACCCCTCCTTCATCTTGTCCCATCCATAGTAGTAGATGTAGAGAGTTCCGCTCTCCGCCACAAACATCAGCGCATATATATGCATGACCGGGCGGAAGATACTGGACAGATACGAGAAAAATGCCGGATAGAGCGTCAGGAACGTGAAAATGAGGATACCACCAAGGACAGCCGTCAACGAGTAGGCCGTGAGACTGATTTTAATAAAGTCATAGGCCAGCTGATCGTACTTCTTCGCCAGCGCCTTGTCCTTGGTCACGACCCCCATAAACTCGATGATCATACAGAAGATCGGGACGGCCAGCACGAAGCTTCCGTAGTAGAGATGCTGCTGATTGGCGAACCAGATCAACACTCGACTTTCAAAATTGTACCTCGGATAGTCGGCAGGACCATCCGTCGTCTTTGGAGCAGGAGCGCCAGCTACAATACCTTCAGTTTTATAGTAGACGTCACGCCCCTTCTCAACCTTCTCCCCCTCACCTTCCTTCTGTCCTCCCCCAGCCTGTCCTGCTTCAACGGCTGGAGCCTCTTCACCTATAGCGGGCGACGGCAGCGCCATAACGATCGGAAGCAGGAGGAGGCCAACCATCGCGCCAAGCGCCATGATTGAGAACAACTTCTTCCGGGCTACGAGACCCATGGAATACCTCCTTAATGCAGTACTATTACGACTCAAAAGAATTTTGGATATAAATTGACTCGAACCAGGCACCGCCGCTTACGGCTATTCGCGGAAGAGATACCAGTAGTCCAAGCCCTGCATATCCATTAGATAGTGATCGACCATCGTGAAATATCCCACCGCGATAATGAGGGACACGATCACTGCGATGACCGGATTATTCAGAGCACCCATACTCTCTTCTCCTCTTCGTCTTACTTATCCGTTCAAATCACATCCGGCAGACATCTTTCGCCATGTCGCAGCCTGCAATCAACAGGGACATTGAATTCCCGCAAACCAATAGAAAAACCACAGTCCCACTGCGACCGTAATATAAAAAATCATCTTGCCGATCTTAACTTTAATTTCGCTGTCTTGCGATGCCGCCTCTGCCATCCTACAACTCCTTATAGATGATCGGGATTGATGAAGACCAGACTTTACGTTTCTTGACAGGCAGGTAACCCTGTGTTATTCAAATTCTCCTGAGATGCATCTAAGAGCCGATTTTGCAAGGAAAAAAGCATGTCTAAAAACTCAAAAGTGTTTGACATTATAGTTTTGGCTGGAATGGTTGTCAACATCATTTTGGCCGTGTTTTTGATCCTCTACTATTTCGATTTTCTTTAACGTGAGGACTTCTCGTTCTGTTTCTCTTCCCCGGAAATCTCTGTACTTGCGCATCGAAATCCGATCGTCTCGTCACGGAAATCCGGCATCATTTTACTTCGGCTGGTGATTCGAATATCGCCTCCGGTCGTCGTATAGCCCCCCCCTCTGAGCACCCGGTAGGTCCCATACTCAGGACTGGGTGGATTCAGCTCTACAGCATCTTTGTAGTACGTTTCATGGTACCAATCCGCCACCCATTCGATGACGTTGCCAGCTCCATCCATCACTCCATATGGACTCTTGTCGGTCTGAACGCTTCCCACCGATGCGGAGACCTCGTACCCGTCATTCACTCGAGCCCAGTTGGCCCCGTTGGCCCGCTCCTCATTTCCCCAGGGCCAAAGCCTACCATCGGTACCCCTCATCGCTTTTTCCCACTCCGCTTCCGTCGGAAGACGCTTCCCCTTCCAGCGACAATAGGCATCCGCATCCTCCCACGATACATACACGACCGGCTGATTGGTTCCCTTCATCCTTCCGCTACTCTTGGCGTAACGTGCGGGCAGCCCGGGCTTTCGATGGCCAGTGGCGAGGACAAATTGCTGATATTGATGATTCGTCACTTCATATTGATCGATGAAGAAGGTATCCAATTGAATGGTTTTCTGAGGCTGCTCATCGAACCCTCCGCTCTCTGTTCCACGAATGAAGGGGCCAGCCGGAATCATCACCATTTCCTGTTGAACCGGCTCTTCTTTCGTCGCACTGTCCGGCTCCGGTTCGACAACCTCCGTCAGCCCATCCACTGGCTTCTCGAACGGCGTCAGAGTCGTCCCTTTCATGATGCCTACGATAGGCAGCGCGGCACAGGCTAACACGACCAACAAGAAAATAACTTTGAACTTGGTTTCAAGCATACCGGCTTACGAGGTAGGGGAACCGCCCTCCTGTTCAAGATCCGCAGCACAGCGAAAACCGATAGTGATATCAGTCCGCCAATATTTCGCCGCGAATCGCTTGGAGAGCCTTGCATTGTGTTCCGTCTCCCGCCACGATCCGCCTCGCACGACCTTCAGATCGGCGTTCTCCGGCCCCTTCGGATCGCGATATGGAGAGTTTTTGTAATAGTGCTCGTCGTAGGAGTCCGCCACCCACTCCGCAACGTTCCCAGTCATATCGTAGAGNNTCCCATTCCGCTTCCGTCGGGAGTCGCTTGCCGGCCCATTTGCAATAGGCCACGGCATCCTCCCAGGACACGCTCATCGCCGCGAACTCAGGCTGGAGCAGCTTCGATTGGTCATCTTCGAACACCTCGATTCTCGGCATGGGGCGCTTCGTCATTTTGGCAAAGCGCATGTATTCCGCCTGCGTCACTTCTTTGAGATCGATGAAGAACCCTTTCAAGAACACCTGATGTTCAGGCGCTTCATCCGGACCGCCGTCCTGACTGCCCATCGTAAAGGGCCCTTCGGGAATTTGAACCATGTCGCGCCCTTCATCCCCGACTCTCGTTTTATACATCGAGTAATCCTCAGACACCGTATTACTGACCGTCTGCCGGGTCTCGGATTTAATGGACTTGGCGAGTTCTTTCATCTGACTCGCCTTGTACGATTCATAGACCAGCATACCGATCAAGCCAAAGAATGAAGCAAACACGAAAATGATCGATCCATACAGCACACCCTTATTGTCCACGCAATGTCCCCTTACCGTTCACGGTTGTGTCGCCGACGGCTCAACCTGTTCCGACGAGGCCTTCCTGGCCGCGCGCATATCCAGCAACATCGAAATCTGAACACCGAGAAACCCGCCCATCGCAGCGCCGGCTCCTGCGCCGACCCACACCCGATCGAGTCCAGCCACCAGCCAAGCCAACGCGCCGCCCAGAACGGTCCCAATCATGATGCTGATAAGAAATCGGCGTCCACCTAGAAAGCCGACGACGAATCCCAAGGCAAGTCCCACGATGATGGCGACCGGCAATAATCCCCCGCCCATCACGAACCCGATCAGAGCCCCCACAGTACCCATCACCACCATCCCCAAGGTGATATCCAGGACTTTCCAAAGCGAATTCTTTTGGGTTTGCTCAGCCGTCACGCCAACACCGTTCTCCTATTTCGCCGGCAACGCCGTCAGAGGCCCGAAATCAATCTCGACTCCAGGGCCTGCGACAATAGAGATTCCCCAAGCCTTGGCCGCCGGCTCATGGCCATGGATCTTCTTGAAATCCTCGTAGACATTTACCCGCTCTTCAACCCACTGCCCAAGAACAGTGGTCCCGCTTTGAACCACGAGTTCGGACCCACTGAACATGCCTCCTTCGGTGAACGTACCTTCAGGCTTCGAGGCGCTCCAGATATATTTCGTAAAGACCGGGATAAAGAGGAGATCAGTATCGAGCGACGCATACACGGCAGCCAACGGTTCGGTTCCAGTCTGTGCTTTCAGCAAACGCCACCGCCATGTCAACACAGGAAAGGCTTTGGGGTCCCAATCGATTTTCTTTTTCTTGATCCGTTGCCCCGCATCCTTCGCCGACAAGAAATCGTCGCCGTTTTCAGATTGCACTTTGTACGCTTCGCGGCCTTTCGATTGGCTCCGCTGGCTTTCATGCTCCCAATGAGAAGGGAATCCGTCGGCTTCTTTACCCTTGAAATCTTCCAAGACGAGCATCTGTGCCTGCGCTACGCTCGAATCATGCCAGATACCAAGACCTATCACACTGACACCCATCATCACGGCACGAATCAGCGCGTTCGATAACATAGGCATTCTCCAACACTCCTGTATTACGTTTCTTCAGAAGGAACCGGCGACAGCAACGGCGCCTCCGCGTCATGAAACTCTTCGCCCATGACCGGTTGCTGGCCTCGCTGACACATCCAAAATAGGGCGAAGACCGCCCCCCAGAACACCACCATGTTCAACGTGACCATTTTGGCGGCAAACATCAAGTCCGGGGTGAAGGCCCAGGGCGAAACATCGGCCATCAGATCGCTGACGTGCCAGGACAACCGCCCGGATGAACGAATGTAGCCCATCAGCCCCATGACCCAGCTGAAGGCCGCAGCCATTCCAAATAGAACCACCATGCCCCGTGCCGGAATTTTCCCCCACTGGACCGGCCCATGGACAATCGATCCTTTCAGCATGGCGCGATTCATCAAGACGCCGACCGCGATCACCGTAAACGTCGTGAGGGCTTGAGGCGCCGACAGCCCCACACGAATCTTCGCCGGCAAATAGAAACCGTACACGGATAACCACACGACGTTCACCATGCCGACGGCAAACAGCACGGCGATGATCGTATTTCCGGTAGTACCCCACGACACCGTCATGGTCCGATTGGCGCGCCGATAATACAGATAGCTGAGGGCCGTGAACAATAGAATCACGTTGATGGCGCCGTTCTTCGACGACATGACACCGTAGTTTCCGATGACCGGATGCTGCGCTCCGCCCATCGCTTTCACTTCGCTGGCCGACATGAGCAGCGTGTGCGGCGTCAACCAAATGAAAAGGGCCAGGATTAAGCCGCCGAGCACGAATTGATAGTAGGGTTGATAACGTTCCGCGCCTTTAAGCCGCGCCATTCCTTGCCACATATAGTAATTCACGCCGAGAAAGAGGGCACCGATGAGCAGCGCTTGCACGACGAACATCCAGGTCAGCAACCCGCCCATCATCGTCACGCCCATGGTTTGCCGGAACACAAAAACCGACCGCATCAGCCAATATCCGGCAATCGGCATGGGCAACAACGCGCACACCGTCACGAATAGAAAGATGTATCCAACCCAATCGAAATAGGCCCGCTCTTCGCTTGTCTTGGCGGTGAAATACCGGTAGCAGGCGTAGGCCAGCACGACCGCTCCTCCGGACATGATGTCCGCAAGAAAACGATGGACGTTGAGCGGATTCCAGAGCACCGAATGCAACAGGTGCCAGGCGTTTCCCAAAAATCTCCCTTTGGCATCGACACCGGCCGGCGCCATCATGAAGGCGGACCAGGAATTGGCCAGCAACAGCAGCGCGGTTCCCACGATGTTCGTCATGACCCCGATCGCGGCATGGATCCACTTCATCCCCCGCTCTGCCATCCGATTCCAGCTGTAGTAATAGACGATCAACAGCAGCGACTCTCCGACCAACACGGCGGCGTAGGCCGGCATGAATGATTTAAAGGTCCCGCCCATATACGTCATGAAACTCGGATAGAGCGCGATGAACATCGTCAGCATCAGAGTCCCGATGAGCGCAGTCACCGACAGCGCCAAGAGGGCGACCTTCGCCAGATCTCTCGCCAAACCGTCATATCGGAGAGATAACGCCGGATTCTTGGTCACCAATCCGAGAAANNTCCAGCAGCGCGCAAAACAGCGGCAACGCCAGGACGAATCCCCCGAAGTAGGTGTGCTGCTGCGTCACGAACCATGTCAGAGACCTGCTGTCGAACGAGCCGATCCGCGGGTACACCGTTTCGTGAGGCGCCGGAGCCGCCGGACCTTCCGGTGTGCCGGGGGTCTTGAAGTAGACATCCGTCGCATCATCCGCAAATGAAGGCCCATCGAAGGCCGGACCGAGCGGACCGAACAGCGCCATGATCGTGATGATCAGCGCGAGCCCCCACAACTTTTCTCGTACATGGTTCCTGGTCATTCTGCTAAGCCTTTGATCCGGGTGCGGTCGTGATTGGCGTTCCCATATTCGCTGACTTTCCAAGAATGCCCATGATGAACGGACATCGAAGCAGAGCTGGATTCACATTCTGCCCCTCTTGTTCTTCGACATGCCGGCGATATCCCAAGTAATAACCGTAGAGCGCCATCAAGCCAGTGGCCAGCGCGCCGCTCGCAACAGCGAAGGCCACGGAGACCTCCGGCTGCCGCAAGATGAAAATAACGCCGCCGGCCGCGACTAGGTAATAGGTCGATGCGAACGCCAGCCCCGGCCACCACCAATATTTGAGCAGCTCGGTGATGCTAGTCTCGAACAAACCCGTCATCCAAGAGGTCCGAGGCTTCAATCCCCCGAAATAGGCACACAGCGCAATCGCACCGCCCACCAGCGTCACGGCACACAATTGCACGATCGCCGCCAGCTGTCCCTCTGCCACCTGGCCGAGCGATGCCGACACCGCACCGATGACCAATCCGGCCGCCACCCAAGGACCGACGTGAACCGCATGGCTCCCCAACATTCGACGCAAGGAGACGCCGTCAGGAAACGTAGGAAACGGTCTCCCGACCAACGCCATTTTACGAACATGGCCGATCTCGAACGCATCCCGCGCCACCGACGTACAGGAAATGATGATCGCCATCATTGCCGGTCCGTCGGGATGTTGGAGATAGTTGTAGCCGACCATCCATAAAAGCGCCAACACCAGCAGCGAGAGCTGAACACCGTAGACCGCGCCGATCCAGCCGGCCAACCAGCCAATCAGGCGCCCCCCATCCTCACGCAGGATGGCCATCCATGACACGGATCGACCGACCCGATAGGCGGCCAAAGCCGTGACCACCGCCACCAGGCTGCTCACCGAGAGCAACACCAGTGGGTCTGCGAGCGGCACCGCATGCTTTACCGCACGGTAGACTCCGAACGCGACAAACCCGGGCACGAACATCACAATTCGCTTCCGCTTCCGGACGGAGTCTTCCGTCACGGCCAGGCTCAAACTGGGAAGCACTCGCAATGCCATCCGATGCAACATAATGTCTAGGACTGAACCGACAGGACTGAGAACTGAGCCGGGAGAATAATTCGCTTTATTTCTTCTCTCCTTCTCAGCACTCAGTCCTCAGCACTCGTTACTATTTTGAGGCCCCCATTCCAAAATACTTGGCTTTCACTTCTTCCATCAGCGACACCGTGATCAGATTTGACCCGCGATCCGCCGCCGTGCGCTCCAATTCAATCTTCGCCATCGCACGCACCGGAGCCGGCACCCTCTCCAATCGACGTTCCGCTTCAGGTTCCCATTCGATCCGTTGCTCCGTCAATGGACGGAGCAACGCCTCATAGGTGACGACCCGTTCGCCACGGGCTCGGGCATGGTCTTCCACTTCGTCTCGATAGAGCGGCGCCACATAGGGCGGCATCCGTTCCAATCGATGCCACGCCTCGTCCGTCCACATGAGCCGATCGACCAACCCGGTGATCTGTCCCGCCGGCACATCGACGCCCACTTTCAATCCGCAGCCACGGCATTCGGACCGGACAAACCATTGCAGAGCGCCGTCTTCGTAAGACCGCTCTTCGATCCCCTCCGTATGCATCCAACGCCCACAGCCGCAGGTCAACATCTCTAGACTCCAGTGCTGAGCAATGAGTGCTGAGGACTGAGCGAATTCCCAAGCGATGCCTTTCCCTCAACTTTCCTATTCTCAGCACTCAGCACTCGCCTCTCAGCACGCTCGTGCATCATCCAATCTTGCCGGGATACAGGATGTACAACATCGTATAGGTGAAACTCCCGGTAGCGAACAGCACGCAATAGATCACCATGGTAAATCGTCCGAGCGCACGATGGCGTCTCGCACCATCAGGCCAGATCCGTTGAATCGCCACGATCTCAAACAGCAGTACTACCCCAAACACAATCATGAAGATGATCCAGAAAATTGATATTCCTGAAGAAAGACGCGCAGTCGAATACGAATAAAAAAGATACGTAGCAACAAGTGCTCCCACACTACACCACAATTTGACAATCGTGGCCCAAGAGACTTGCAATGGTCCCGATCTAAGCTGACGAACACCATCAACAAAAGTTTGAGCTCTAAACCCCAGGATCATGAGATAAACAGCCATGATGAGGCCGATTATGACTAGATTAATGTGAAGAATGAGCACTGGAATGAAGACATGCTCATATATCGACTGTGGCCCTCCAAATCCTTCCTTCCCCTCAAACGCTAGTACACCAAGCTGCCGGAAGAAATAGTAGGCAATGAAGAAGGTAAGCATCGAAATCATGCCGCCCAGCATCAGCCAGTGATGAGCATCGGCTTTCCGTCTGCGAGCCTGAAACCATCCAAGAATGAACAGCCCGGTGAAGAGCGTCGCCATAAGCTGGCTCAGGTCTGCCCCCACCGTGGCGTGCGTTCCGAAGAACCCAGGCTCCCGCAACCAATCCATCCCTATAACCTTCGCCTCTTGTATCGTGTGAAGCCCGCTTCACGCATCACGATTTTTTACACCTTGCACAACGGCCGTTTTTTCCAGTTCCACAATGGAAGCAAAGCCCGCCTTTGCCATCCATCGAATCGCATCGCCGGTTCTGTAACAGCCGCCCTCCTGGGTGTTGACCAGGATATGGACGGCGAATGCAGTCGTCCAAGCGGGGCCGGTCCCGGCCTCGTCGAGAAATCGATCCTTGATGACCAACCGACCTCCTGGGGCCAGGTGAGCAAACACTTTCCCCACCAAGACTTCATTCGACTCGTCGGTTTGATAATGCAAGATGTCGGACATCAGCACGAGATCATAGGGACCGCCGAGAGAATCCCGGTTGAAGTTCCCCGAACGCAGCGCGATCCGTGAATCCAGCCCCGCCTCTTTCACTGTTTTCTCCGTCACTCGCAACGTGGCCGGAAGATCGAAGACCGTCGCGGTCAATTCCGGGCAGACCTGACAAAATGCGATCGCATTCGTGCCGGCTCCTCCCCCCAAATCCAGCATGCGAAGGGGCCCCATCAATTGGAGCCGCTTCGCCAACTCAGGGCCGCTCTGCCGGCCTATTCGATCCAACACGGCCAGCACATTGCCGCCCAATTCAGGATCGGTCTCGAACACATGCCGATCGACCGACCTGTTCCCGGTGCGAATGGTCTCTTCCAACTTACCCCAATTGTTCCATTCCGCATCGTGGAGCAGGAGCAAGTGGCCGATGTAGTGTGGCGACCGCCGAACAAGGTGCTTGTCCGCGACCGAAGAATTCCCGTACTGCTCACCCTCTTTGGCCAGCAATTTCATGGCTACGAGTGCATTCAGCAGGAGACTCAGAGTCGGCTCGTGGGCGCCGATTCGTTCGGCGACTTCGCGGGCTGTTTTGGGTTTTCCATCCAATGCGGAAAACAGGTCCAACTTGGCTGCCGTCAAGAGGATCTTGGTTTCCCAGTAATAGCCCAGTTGAAAGATTTCCGCGAGTGAGAGCTCTCGTGACACACCACTCCCCTTGGGCAAATAACCTAGAAAGCGAGAATCTTACCTAGATCAGAAACTGAAAGGCAAGAAGACCTGGGACCAGAAAAGGGGGAAAAATACGAGAGGCAGCGGAATGATCCGCTGCCTCTCGATACGACACAGTCGATGAAGAAAACGGTTTACTTGAGATCAGCCTTCAAGCTGGCCGCTGCACCATCCTTCACGTCTACCTCAAACTCCGTTCTCTGTCCCTTATTGATGAACGGATGCCACACCACCACCTTGTGCTTGCCGGCGGGAACATCCTTGATCTCGAAGGACCCATCTTCCTTCACGACGGCATAATGCGGATTGGTCACCGGGAGGAAGAACGACTGCATGAACTCATGCTGGTCGCACTGTAAACGGTAATAGCCGACCTTGTCCGCCCCGCCACGGAACACCACCGGCTTTTCGAGCTTGTCGCCTTTCTTGGCGAGGCCGATGTTGAATCCGGTCGCTGAACTTACACCCTTCACCACGAAGCTGTGAGGGTTGTGGAGCACGCCCTCCACCGACTTGGGATCGTTAGGATCAGCGTCGGTGTTTTCAACCTTGAACGGCCTGTTGTTCACCACGATGCCGCTGAAGGGCTGGAAGTCGCAAAATGCCGCCACCACTTCGGTTCCGGCATAGCCATCCATAAAACCCTTGTCTTCGACATCAGCCACCGCAACGACGGCATTCTTCAGGCCGCCGTCCTTGCCCACTTCGATGGACTTCAACAACCGCTTATCCCCGTCCGCCTGACTCTTATTCGGGATCTTGGTACAAAAATTCGGGTTAGGGAATTTGGAGAAGAGAAACTCTTTCTGCTCGGACTTTCCGGCGTAGGTGACCTTGCCGGATATGGTTCCACCTGCAAACGAGGTGAGGGGCGCTGCGACAAACGCGACGGCCGCCACGCCAAACGCTATTGATAACGCACTCTTCATTGGTGTGCCTCCTTATGATTGACTTGACCGACCTTGT
>DKBD01000025.1:41761-47824 GCA_002451055.1 Nitrospira sp. UBA6909
GGGTCATAACAAAGACACTGCATGGTCCAAGCGTCTGACGTCTCTTCCCAATCCAGCTCAAGTATAATGGTAGGCCTTGAACCACCAGCAATAGGCCCCAGACGGGTCTATCCTCAATACATTACGGTAGTGCTATTCAGTCTCGTTGTTGGCGCCGCGGTGATTGGAGTGCCCGCCTTCGGATTTTTCTACGGGTACACCAGGCTGGACTGGGCGATGTTCGGGCTGTTGTATCTTGTCACGGGGTTGGGCATCACGGTCGGCTACCATCGTTTGATCTCACACCGCAGCTTTGCCTGTCCTGATTGGGTCAAAGGGGTGTTGTTGATTGCCGGTGGCTGGGCCCTGCAAAACTCCGCCTTCAAGTGGGGAGCCGACCACATTCGGCACCATGCAGCCTGCGATCAAGAGGCCGACCCCTATAATGCGAAACTGGGATTCTGGCACAGCCACTGCGGGTGGTTGCTCTCCGGCCAACGCTATACCGATGAAAAATACGCGGCAAAGCTTCGACAAGACCCCGTCGTCATGTGGCAACATCGCTATTATGTGCCGATCGTGCTGTCTGGTCTCGCCTTGCCGTTTGTCATCGGATTGCTCTACGGAGGATGGCTGAGTGGGCTGGGCTGTTTCATGTTGGCTGGCATCGGCCGCGCGTTTGCCGTGCTCAACTCCACGTTTTGCATCAACTCGATCTGCCACATTTGGGGGAAGCAACCACACGGCCAAGCGGACTCGAGCCGGGACAGCTGGCTGGTTTCACTGTTGACGTTCGGCGAGGGCTATCACAACTATCATCACACCTACCCCAGCGACTATCGCAACGGCCCACGCTGGTATAATTTCGACCCCTCGAAGTGGCTGATCTACACGCTCTCGCTCCTGGGCTTGGCTTGGTCGCTCCGCACAGCCTCCGGTCGGGAACGAGGACAGGAGCTGATCACTGACGGCTTATAGCACGTCAATCGGTTAAGCGGATCGTTGCGCCTGGATTCATGCTCTGGTTCCGTGCTATACGCCATCAGCTCTTTAAACCCAACACCATCAGTACTTTCGCCAATTCACGGGTGGGAGATTCCAGAGCTCTTGACGCACGGCCGCCCATAACGCTTCCAGCATCTGAGTGAGATCCGGAGCCTTCTTGGTCAGCAATTTGACGGCGAGACCGGGCGCTGCGGGCGTCGAGACTCCCCCTAATACCAGTCCTGGACGTCCATCCAATATTGAGGCCACCCTCGCCTCCAACCGAGTCCAGACCTCGGATAAGACAGCATCGCTCACCACATAGAGTGATGCCACATAGTTCCACTCCTCCGCCAGTCCGACCGCACCCAGGTTTGTCGCTGGATCAAGTTCATAGCGCTCCACGAGCGAACTCCCCGACGCCGTCGTAATGTGAATCTCATTTTCGAGAGTCGCAAACGCCCAGCGTTCACCTCGTGCAATTCGGCCGGAAGCGATGGCATCCCACAAGAGGACAGTGGCACCCGGCGCCAGAGCAGCGTGAAGCCTCTGCCTGAATCGTGACCCGGCAAAGGGGATGGTATGCTCGGGGAACCATTCCAAGATCGCGCCAGGCCCGACGGTCAGCTCGATGTCCTGCACCGACACCTCCCCCTGCGATCGATAGACACGATTGGCGGAAGGCGCAGAGATGAGGGCATGCGCACCGTCATCCAGCCTCATATCGATCGACAGATGATCGCCGCCGACCAAGCCGCCGGAGGGATTCACCAAGAGCGTGTAGGCCGCTCCTGTTTCGTCGAGGTAAATGGGGGGAAGCAAATGCCACGGGCTAGTGCAATGGGAGCGCGTCACAATCGTCCGACCGTCGCGCTCTGCGTAATCAAGCCTTAATTCCCCGACACGGCCGATCGATTCGATCGGAACAGAGCGGGAAGGTGTTCGCTTCCGTGACACGAGAACCGGTGCGGTGGTCACACGGTCCGGACCTTTTGAGGAATGCGTTGTTCGACCCAACTCACAACCTTCTCGAGCCCTTCGCCGGTTAAGAGATTGGTAAAGACGAACGGCAAGTCGCCCCGCATGCGACGGGTGTCCCGGTCCATCACCGACAAGTCGGCTCGGACGAACGGTGCCAAATCCATCTTATTGATGACTAGCAGATCGGAGCGCGTAATTCCCGGCCCGCCTTTGCGCGGGATCTTATCCCCTCCGGCCACATCGATCACATAGATCACGTAGTCCACCAATTCGGGGCTGAAGGTCGCCGCCAAATTGTCCCCGCCGCTTTCCAAAAAAATCAGCTCAACGTCCGGATGACGTCGAAGCAAATCATCGATCGCCTCTTGGTTGTGTGACGCATCTTCCCGAATCGCCGTGTGGGGACAACCTCCTGTCTCGACGCCCAGGATTCGATCGACCGGCAAGGCGGCGCGTTTGGTCAAAATTTCGGCATCGATTTTCGTGAAGATGTCGTTTGTCACAGCAGCCAAGCTATAGCGGTCTCGCAACTTCTGGCACAGGGCTTCGACGAGTGCGGTCTTACCTGACCCGACCGGCCCGCCCACACCGATGACCGGAATGCCTTTCATTTTGGCCTGTGTCGGATGCGCATCTCCGTGGTTGTGTTGACGATTGATGTCGTGCATAACGATTCAAGAGCGTATCGTCTCCGGCTGATAGCCTATAGCCAAGAGAGACGCTTCTTTCCTTTCTTACGATAAGCCATCAGCCTTTGACTCTTAGGACCGAAAGAGTCTCCACTCCAACTGGCCGTGACGCATGGCATAAATGTCTTGAACAGGCGACCAGGAACACATGGGCCTATGAGTATCGACCTCGCGGCTGATGCGATCGATCAAAGGAAGCCATTGGCCCAATACCCGTTGCCCTTCTCGTTGACCGATGGGGCTTAATCGCATCGCGGCGGACACAAACCCGACGGCCGTCTGATACAGAAACGCTGCGACTGTCTCTTCCCCCTTCCACCCGCAGGCTCCCAACGTCAGCCCGAAACTGACAGCCAAGTGTCCGGGAGTCCGGTCTGTTTCCACCGCCTCAAGGTACTCACGCAAAATCGCTTCGCCTTGAAGTTGATCCACGGCGATTTTGATCACCTGCCGTCCCATCTGGCGGCTGGCAAGTCTCGATTCGCGTCCGATCTTCGCTGAATTCAACTCTCGATCCACACGGATCGCCTCACGCAACACACCGTGAGCCCCGGCCTGGTTCGCCAATTTTGCCGCCAGCGCCTCCCGCCGGCTCATTCCCCCGCGCAACAGATCTTCGACGTAGCGGGCAAGCTGATCCGAGTCTTTGACGGCGCCTCCCTGTACGGCCGCTTCCAAACCGGACGAAAAGGCATATCCGCCGGAGGGAAAAAACGTATCGGTAAACCTCAGCCCCTCGACCAACGCCCGCGTATCCACCCGACGGTTCCCTCCCTACTCTTCACCCCTCACGATTCACACCCTTTACCCCTTACTAAAACAGAAAATACCGCTGCGCCATCGGCAGCACGATTGCCGGCTCACAGATGAGCCGCACGCCGTCCGCCGTGACGACATACGTTTCCGGATCGACTTCGATCTTGGGCAAATAATCGTTCAGTTTCAGATCTCGTTTCTTGACCGTGCGGCAGGTTTTTACCCCCGCCACGCGCTTCTGCAATCCAAGTTTCTTCGGGATCTCCCGGTCCAGAGCCGCCTGGGAGACGAAGGTCAAGCTGGTGCTGTGGATTGCCCTGCCAAACGCCCCGAACATCGGCCGGCTGATGATCGGTTCCGGCGTCGGGATCGAGGCATTGGGATCACCCATCTGCGCTTGCGCGATAAATCCACCCTTTAACACCATCTCCGGCTTCACGCCAAAGAACGCCGGTTTCCAGAGCACCAGGTCGGCGATCTTGCCGACCTCCACCGAGCCGACTTCATGGGCGATTCCATGTGTGAGCGCGGGGTTGATCGTATACTTGGCCACATAGCGTTTCGCCCGAAAATTGTCATGCCGGTCCGAATCCGTTTCATTCTTCGGAGCCAGGTGCCCGCGCTGGACCTTCATCTTATGAGCCGTTTGCCAGGTGCGGATGATCACTTCTCCGATCCGCCCCATCGCCTGAGAGTCCGACGACATCATACTGATCGCGCCCAAATCGTGCAGGATGTCTTCCGCGGCGATGGTCTCGCGCCGGATGCGTGACTCGGCAAAGGCGACATCTTCCGGAACTCGCTTGTTCAAGTGATGGCAGACGATGAGCATGTCCAAGTGCTCGTCCATGGTATTGACCGTAAACGGCATCGTCGGGTTGGTGGAGGACGGGAGCACATTCGGCTCGCCACAGACCTTGATGATGTCCGGTGCATGGCCGCCGCCGGCGCCTTCGGTATGGAATGAGTGGATCGTCCGTCCTTTGAACGATGTGATGGTGTCTTCGACGAATCCGGCTTCGTTCAATGTATCCGTGTGAATGGCGACCTGAACATCGTACCGCTCAGCGACGCTCAAACAGGTGTCGATCGCAGCCGGGGTGGTACCCCAGTCTTCGTGCAACTTCAAACCGATGGCGCCGGCCTCGATCTGTTCGTTCAATCCTTCAGGCCGCGAGGAGTTCCCTTTTCCGAGAAACCCCAGATTGATCGGAATCCCGTCCGAAGCTTCCAGCATTCGGTGAATATTCCACGGTCCCGGCGTGCAGGTCGTGGCATTGGTGCCGGTGGCCGGACCGGTCCCTCCACCGATCATGGTCGTGATGCCGGCTGAGAGGGCCTCCCAATACTGTTGAGGGCAGATAAAATGGATGTGCGTCTCCACACCTCCCGCCGTCACGATACAGCCTTCCCCCGCGATGGCTTCCGTGCCGACCCCCACTTCCATGCCTGGGGTGACATTGGGCATCAGATCGGGATTGCCGGCCTTGCCGATACCGACGATGCGCCCGCCCTTGATCCCGATATCCGCTTTGACGATACCCCAGTAGTCGAGAATGACCGCGTTGGTAATCACCGTGTCGAGCGCGCCGCCCGCGCTGGTAGCGCGCGGCGATTGGCCCATACCGTCCCGCAACACCTTGCCGCCGCCAAACACCGCCTCATCCCCGTACGACGTAAAGTCTCTTTCGACCTCGATCAACAGTTCGGTATCGGCCAGCCTGATTCGGTCGCCTACGGTAGGGCCGAAGAGATCCGAATATTGTTTGCGTGGAATGTTCACCGTACCCCTCCTTTGCCGGAGAATCCGAGTTCTGCCGCCCGAGCGATCGCGTTCGCCTTGATCTGAACATCATCCAACGCCCCTTCGGTCAGCGCATTAATACCATGAGCCACTCGCTTGCCTGCAAGCGCCACGAGCGTCACCTGTTTTTCTTCTCCCGGTTCGAATCGGACCGCCGTCCCGGCCGGAATCGAAAGCCGAAATCCGAATGCTTGCTCTCGGTCGAATTGGAGGGCGCGGTTGGCTTCAAAGAAATGACAATGGGAACCGACCTGTATCGGGCGGTCGCCTGTGTTCGCAACCAGTAGTTCCTTCGTGGGACGACCGGCGTTGGCCTCAATGTCGCCGCCATCGACTACAATCTGTCCAGGGATGACCGGCTTGGCCAACTCGGCTTTGATTAACGACGCCAGGGATTTCCCCTTCCTTGCGGGAGCGACCTTCGCTTTTCCTGATTTCTTTTTCATAGCGTCAATTCTCCATGAGGTTCCTGAGATCGATAGCCTTCCCAATCGACAAATCCTATGCCTCCGCACATGGGCGGATCGCTTATTTGATCGGATCGTGGACGGTCACGAGCTTGGTCCCATCCGGAAACGTGCCTTCCACCTGAAATTCGTGAATCATCTCCGGCACACCCGGCATCACGTCCTTCCGCGATAGCAACGTCGTGCCATAGGTCATCAGGTCTGCCACGGACTTACCGTCTCGAATGCCCTCAAGAATGGCGGCGGTGAGATAGGCCACCGCTTCAGGATGATTGAGCTTGAGGCCACGCTTTTTTCGGTCCGCAGCCAGCTGTCCGGCTGTATAAATCAACAGTTTTTCCTGCTCTCTCGGAGTCAGATGCATGGGTCCTCCTCTCCTAATTTATCTTTACGGTTCGTCACG
>DKBD01000010.1 GCA_002451055.1 Nitrospira sp. UBA6909
ACCATATTGGTTCCGTCAGGGCTGACAGGCGTCTGAATGGGTAACGCCCCGACCGGCAGCAGATTACCATCCCCATCTGTCGCAATTGCTCCGGACACAGGATCGTAGTTGGCGATCAAATTAATCGTGTCGATCACCGCGTGAGTGTTCATGTTAACGACCGATATGGTGCTGTCGAGCAGATTGGCGACGTAATACTTGCTCGCATCCGGCATCATGCCGGTGGCAATCGGATGACTTAAGGGACTACTGGTCGGCAGGATGTGCTCGATCGTATTCGTGCCGAAATTGAATTGGGTGGTATCCCCGGTAATCACATTCGGGGTTACCATCTTCTGGCCGTCATGACTCATCCAATGGGCATGCGGGTTACCTCGGCCGATATTGATGCGCCGCTCCACTCCCGTGCCCAACGGGGCGATCTCCATGACGGAATCAAGGCGCGTGTCGCCGTTGTTGGTAACATGCAATTGGTCGGTATCCACCCGGGTCATCACGTGCGCCGGGGACTCCCCGACCGAGAGGTTCCGGACCAGGGCGCCGGTCTCCCGATTGAAGACGGTCAGTTTACTGTCAAACCACTGAGTCTGGTAGATCAAGGTCTGGTTGCGATCCGTCCACATGTTGTGGGGATTGTTCATGTTGATTGACGGCAGGGCGACTTTTCTGGTTGGCTGCCAGGTCGTGGCGCTGATCGCCGTGGCGGTGCCTGGCTTGCTCTTGCCGGACGTCTTTTCGAACTGCGTGTCTACCCACACTTCGCCCACGCCGGCTGTGGCAGGATTAAATGGTGCTTGCAACGCGGTATCGTTCCCGTAGCGGTCATTCAATACCTTCGGCAGGTTGACAACAGCTCCACCGGTGATCCGCACATCGACGGGCGGATAGGTGATATGCCAAGGTGCGCCGGAGGCATAGTTCTGCCAGTTTCCAGGGTTGGTGGCAATGAAGAACGTTCTTAGCAAGCGCGTTGCCAAATCGCTGCTGGTGGGAACGGTAATGCCGTTCACAATCGTAATAGAGTTCCCGAGGTCCAATCCTGTTGTATTGGGATCGTCAACAATGACCGCGCCGAACATGTAGGGATGGATGCTGCAGGTAAAGACGTACAGCCCCGGCGTCGTCAAGGTGACCGAGTCGCCGCCCTTTCGGGGCGGGGTGTTAAAGGGCATGCCGACCGCCCCGGTCGGGTAGATCAAGCTAGTGCGGGTATGGACGGTGTTGGAGTTGCCGGAGAAATTCACTTTTACGCCCGGGGTGGCAACGGCGAGGGAACGGGTCCCAGCGATATCAGTTCCCGTATCAAACCACCGGCCTGGCGTATCGGTGAGTGAAAAGTTGACTTCGTTGCCGCCGGCAGAGACCATGGTGGCAGCGAGCAGGCATCCCGCGAAGGCGAGCCACCCAGCACTGCGTAACGCTGTACGACAATGTTTCATCATGCATACCTCCTTTTTAAACCGGTTGGACGATCTTTCAGCCGTATCGTAAACAGGAATCCGCAACCCTCGCGTTGAAAAAGTCCGGCTTTTCCACGAGTGCGGTTGTGTACCAAGCCCTCCATCAGATGCATTCCCCCATGAGCCCTCCTTTGTCGTGAAAAGATTGATGAATGGAAAGACGAGTCTGATCTTCCCTGGATTGGCAGGTTGCAGAAAACCGTTTGACTAGGCAGAAATGCTCGACAGCTCAATTCGTGGACATAGCAAAGATGATGCATTGTATATGCAATGTATCAGCAGTACGTCAAGTGCTCAGCCTGGGGATTCAGTCTCGGCACTCAGCGTAGGGTTGGCTGGTGAGTGAAAAGAACACACAGGGTATTGACAAAGTGCCTGGCTGTATCAGATGTCTGTTTTCATGGTAGGCTAGGCAGCAGGTCCCCTTCCGGAATAGTCAAACGGCCGGCCCGCAAGGCAATAAGCAAGGGGGAAACGACATGCCTCGCTGTTGATACGATGGAGATTGGGGTGGTTCGAAAACGTGTCAGGCGGGCATGATGGCCAGTCTGTCAGGAGTCGGCGAGAATGTTATGAGGGTTCGAGCCGGTTCAAGAAAGGCTAGGTGACTGACATGTTGAAGAAGAGGCAACGGAAACAGCCCGACAGGGCTGCTCTTGCAGAGGCTGCGCGCATATGCGCATGCACGAATTTGCGCAAAGCCGCTCGGGTAGTTACTCGATTGTTTGATGAAACCCTGGAACCTTGCGGATTACGGGGCACTCAGTTGGCGATGCTTCTTGAGATCTCCCTCGGCGAGCAGACGACGGTGCCGCGCCTGGCACGGAGCTTGGTGGCCGAAGTATCGACAGTGTCCCGCAACCTTCAGCCGCTTATTCATCGTGGTTTAGTCAGTGTCCGTAGAAATCGTGGCCAGCGTGCACAAAATCTGATTCTTACGTCACGAGGGTGGGCGGCTTTGGAGCAGGCGGTCCCCCTCTGGGAGTCAGCTCAAACCAATTTCGTGAATGTGATCGGGACGGAAAATTGGCCTCGGTTGTTGTCCGACCTTGCGCGGGTGGCTGGGGAGCACCAGATAGATATGTTGAGTAAACGCAGGAATGGGTGACAAGACCTATCTTGACGATCACACCAGTCAGTCGATCACGCGTCACCCCTTCACCTGCCGACCCAGGAAGCCACAGCGGTGAGGCCATGGGGCCCCACCCTAGAAAGCAGTACAGGAGGCCATCATGGCCGTTACGGCATGGTCAGCACTACACGGCAACGGGCCTTGCCGCTCAACATGCGGTCGTAGGCGGCTGCGGCCTGTTCCAGCGGGAATGTTTCCACAAGCGGACGGATGCCGGTCAGGGCGCAAAAGTTGAGGGCATCTTCTGAATCGCGGGCGGTGCCCGATGGCCATCCCTGAATCGTCCGGCGTCCGACGATCAGCTGGATCGGTGTGACGGTGATGGGATCGGATCCAGCTCCCAGGACAATGAGTTTGCCGCCGACTCCCAAACCATCAACCATGTCTGCCATTGCCTTGCCGCTTGGAGCCGTCGCAAGAATCACGGCTGCGCCCCCGAGACTCTTCAGCTCCTTTGCCGGATCGGTCGTGTCTGCGTCCAGATAACGCTCGGCTCCCAGTTGGACGGCAAGATCGGCTTTGTCGCGGCCCCGCCCAATGGCTACAGCGCGAAAACCCATCTTATTGGCAAACTGCACGCCAAGATGGCCGAGTCCGCCAANNTCATGGAACCCGGTTACGATGAACTTCTGGCAACCGAAAAAATCGCCTCGATGACATGGCGTGCACTGGCCGCAATGGCCCCCGTGCCATCCGACGCCGACGCGCTGGCCTTTCTCCCAGGCCACCACTCCGGCCCCGACTGCATCGATCACGCCCGCCACCTCATGGCCCGTAACGCGTGGATAGTGGAGTCCCGGCCAATAGCCCTCTTTGACAAACATGTCGCTATGGCAAATCCCACAGGCTTGCACCTTGACGCGGACGGTGTTGGGCTGGGGTTCGGGAACCGGACCATGAACAATCTTGAAGGGGCCTCCCGGCGAGGTAATTTGCACGGATGTCATCTGTGTCATCAGGGCCTCCTCGGCTAAGCTGCTCCGGTCGCCTGGCTACGGCTAGGTGTTGGGAGTGAGAGTAAATGGATTGGCGGTGGACTTCAACGGTCAAATTCTTGTGTCGATGGATTCGGAAATGCGATCCGATTGATCAACGGGGCTGGCTGACGTCGGATGAGGCAGCAGCACGAGCGAGCGTGGTTGGAATGGACGCCCCGCGGTTGAACGCCACGAACGCGAAACGCTTCTGGAGCTGGTCGTCAAATATTCTGGTCGGAGGTGGGGGTACAGGGGACTGGGTTGGTTGCAGGCCGCTGGAAAATGACTTCACACCGCACCGCTGATCCACTTTCGATTGCTTCACGCGTGTAATCTGCTGACTCCAGGCGATCCTGGGAGTCAAAGCGAAGGTCCAACGTATATCGGGTCCTCATGCCTTCCATATAGTACCAACGTCTCACCTGTGCCTCTGCCTGTTCACGCCGCTCTTCTTGAGAGAAGAGACCTAGCGGAATGCTTCTGTCAAATACGAGCATACCAGTTTCGCCGCGCTGAGCCTGTTGCAAGCGTTGGGTCATAAACTCTTCGATGCCCTCACCATGAAGCAACTCGTTCGCGTCCGT
>DKBD01000147.1 GCA_002451055.1 Nitrospira sp. UBA6909
GCCCTCACGAACCAGCAGCTGGACAACGTCGCCGCCTTCAATGCCTTCCGCGAGAAACGGCAATTCAACGTTCATCGGTCGTACCCCTCATCGTCCCGTTTCAAAAGTGGCTCACCGGTGCCAGGGCGCCTCATCGTCCGTTCGAACACCGAGATCTTGTATGGCTTGCCGCACGGTCTTCGCCTCGACCGTCCCATTCCGCCGGTACAGTGCATACAGCGTCGCCACGACTAGATGCTCAGCATCAGTTTCGAAAAAACGCCGCAGCTCCTTCCGCGTGTCGCTCCGGCCGAATCCGTCGGTGCCCAGCGCGAGCAGTCCGCCTGGAATCCAGGGTGCGATTTGCTCACTCACCAGGCGCACGTAGTCGCTCACGGCCACGCAAGGGCCGTCGAGTTCCCGCACGGTCTTTTGGAGGTAGCTTGCACGCGGCTTTTCTTCCGGATGCAGCAGGTTCCAACGTTCAACCTCGAGCGTGCGGACGCGCAGCATTTTATAACTGGTCACGCTCCAGACATCCGCTGCCACCCCATAACGTTGGAGAAGCAGATCCTGCGCTCGTAACGCCTCATTGACGAGCGGGCCGCTGGCTAACAGATGTGCCCGGTGTTTGGCGCGCTCGGGAGCCGGACGAAATCGATACATCCCTTCCCTGATCCCTTCTTCCGAATTGGCAGGCATGGGTGGCATTGGATAGGACTCGTTGTAGAGGGTAATGTAATAGAGGACTTCTTCTTGACGCTGATACATGCGGGTGAGCCCATCCTGGAGAATCACCGCGAGCTCGAACATAAAGACCGGATCGTATGCGACCATCGTCGGGTAAGCGCTGGCGAGCAGGTGACTGTGCCCATCCTGATGCTGCAAGCCTTCGCCTTCCAGCGTGGTGCGCCCCGCCGTGGCACCCAACAGAAATCCGCGAGCGCGCATGTCGGAGGCAGCCCAGATCAGATCGCCGACCCGTTGAAATCCAAACATCGAGTAAAAAATATAGAAGGGAATCGTGTTGAGGGCATGGGTGGCGTACGCTGTGCCGGCGGCGATGAAGGACGACATCGCCCCCGCTTCCGTGATGCCTTCTTCGAGGATCTGTCCGTTTGTCGCTTCACAGTAATAGAGCAGGGCGCTCTTGTCGACCGGTTCGTAGAGCTGGCCGACATGGGAATAGATCCCATACTGTCGGAAAAGTGCTTCGAGCCCGAACGTGCGCGCCTCGTCGGGTATGATCGGCACGAGATGTTTTCCGAATTCTTTGAGGCCGAGCAGGCGTCCCAGCATGCGGGCGAACCCCATCGTCGTCGAGACCGCGCGATCGCCTGACCCGTCGATGAATTCCGTGAATTGTTCGAGTCCCGGCGTCTTGAGCGACTCGACCTTCGTGCGTCGTTCCGGGACATGGCCGCCCATTGTCTTGATCCGCTCGGTAAGGTAGTGAGCCTCCGGACTCCCAACGGGGGGTCGGAAGAAGGGCGTTGAGCCGAGCTGCTCATCGGAGACCGGTATGCTGAATCGTGTACGGAACTCGCGCAGCTCCTGTTCGTTCAGTTTTTTCTGCTGGTGCGTAATATTACGCCCCTCTCCCGCTTCGCCCAAGCCATAGCCTTTGATCGTCTTAGCTAGGATCACGGTCGGCTGCCCCCGGTGCTCCACGGCAGCCTTGTATGCGGCATAGACTTTTCGCGGATCGTGGCCTCCGCGCAACATTTTGTGGATCTGCTCATCCGAATAGCTCTCCACCATCTTAAGGAGCCTGGGATCTGCGCCAAAAAAATGTTGGCGGGCAAAGGCGCCGCCTTCGACCGTGTACTTTTGATACCAGCCGTCGACAACCTCGCCCATTCGCTTGACCAGCAGGCCTTCCTTGTCCTTAGCCAGCAAGGGATCCCAATCGCTGCCCCAGATCACCTTGATGACCTGCCAGCCGGCGCCNNGAAGCGCGCCTGGTAGATCGACATGATCGGGCCGAGCCCCATGGAGACTGTCGGAAATTCCCAGAAGTCGGGCAACAGCCAGGGATGGGGATAGGATGATAGGCCCTTACCGCCCGCGGAGAGCTCGCCGCGGAAGTGGTGCAGCGCTTCCTCCGGCAGTCGGCCCTCAACGAAGGCGCGTGCATAGATGCCAGGTGCGGCATGGCCCTGGAAGTACACGTGATCTCCGCCATGCGGAGAATCTTTCCCATGCAGAAAGTGGTGAAAGGCGACCTCGTACAAGGTGGCTGCCGAGGCAAAGGTCGAAATATGTCCGCCGATGCCAGGACGCTGCTTGTTGCCTTTGACGACCATCGCCATGGCATTCCAGCGGATGAGGCTGCGAATCCGTCGTTCGATATCCAGGTTACCGGGGTAGGGCGGTTCTTCAGCGACCGGGATGGTATTGATATATGGCGTGTTGAGCGCGGCGGAAACTCGGGCGCCGCGCGCGCCCAGACGGTCACGGAGCCGTTCGAAGAGGTACGTCGCCCGATCGAGACCTTTCGCCTCCAACACATACTCCAAGGAATCCAGCCACTCGGCGGTTTCCTGCGGGTCGGTGTCAGTCTTGGCTCGCGGAGTGCGATGATCCTCGCTCATGCCCCTGCCTCAAGTCACTCCCGTCTTTCCTTACTTAATCAGTTTACCCAAAGCGTCTCGCCTAACGCAAAAACGAAACACCCGCGGTCATAAACACGGCCGGCCTCGACGCACCGCTGCATCGAGGCTGATCCCGCTGGAGCTGAACGACAACGCTAGCCTGAACTATTCACAACCGGGTCAGGCTGAAATCGGGGTATCAGTGCCATTCCGCGTAAGGCGGGACACCCCAACGTCGCCGAGCAGGTGTTTGGTGAAGATCTGAAGCGTTTTTCCAAAAACCTCTGGCCTCAGCAAAGCCTGGTCGAAGTACTCCGTTCGCTGAATCGCGAGATTGAAGCCGAGGCCTTTACCAACGCATGCGCAACATCCGCGCCTCTACTCCCGAGTCGCCGTTGTCACGCAGCCTTAGCATGGGAGCGGCGAGCGCCTGGCAGGCATCGTGACGCTCAAAGACCTGATGAAATTGCTGACGCTGAAATTGGACCTGGAAGGGGTTCGACAGATCGCCTGAGGCGCAGCCGTGCATCAGCCATCAACGTCGACACATGCTTGAATGCTGCACGTTATGACTTCCTCCGGTTCGCGATCAAGGCATCGACCACCGAGGGATCGGCAAGCGTCGAGGTATCGCCCAGGTTGTCCACGTCATCCGCCGCGATTTTGCGCAGGATGCGGCGCATGACTTTTCCTGAACGAGTCTTGGGGAGGCCATCGGCCCATTGAATGTGGTCTGGTTTTGCAATGGGACCGATTTCCCGGCGTATCTGTTCGGCCAGCGCGCCGAGAAGTTGCTCTGAGGGAGAAGCGCCCTTCTTCAGCACCACATAGGCATAGATCCCCTGCCCCTTGATTTCGTGGGCGAATCCGACGACAGAGGCCTCGGCGACATTCGGATGCTTCTCAAGTGCGCTTTCCAACTCGGCCGTCCCCATGCGGTGGCCGGACACGTTCAAGACATCGTCGATTCGTCCTGTAATCCAGTAATACCCGTCCGCATCGCGACGAGCGCCGTCCTCCGTGTCATACAAACCGGGAAACCGGCTGAAATAGGTCTTGAGATACCGCTCATGGCTTCCATGGATCGTGCGCGCCAGCGCAGGCCACGGCTTGGTGATGACGAGCCGGCCCTCCGCTTCTCCTTCGAGGATGTTTCCTTTCTCATCGACGATGGCCGGAACCACGCCGAAGAACGGCCTGGCGACAGATCCAGGCTTCAATGCCATCGCGCCGGGCAACGGAGTCAACAGCAGCCCACCGGTTTCCGTCTGCCACCAGGTATCTGCAATGGGGCAACGCTCCTCGCCGACGACGCGATGGAACCACTCCCAGGACTTGGGATCGATCGGTTCTCCGACGCTGCCCAGCATACGCAGGCTCCGCCGGCTGGTCTTGTTCACCGGTTCATCGCCTTGCGCCATCAAGGACCGAATCGCGGTGGGCGCCGTATAGAAGATGTTGACCTGGTGTTTATCCACGAGTTGCCACAGCCGGGAGTAATCGGGGTAATTGGGAACCCCCTCGAACAGCAATGTGATCGCCCCGTTGGCCAACGGACCATAGACGATATACGTATGGCCGGTCACCCAGCCGATATCGGCGGTACACCAATAGACCTCGCCCTCATGGTAGTCGAACGCATACCGATGGGAGATGGCGGCAAACAGCAGGTAGCCGCCCGTCGTATGCACGAGCCCTTTGGGTTTGCCGGTGGAACCGGACGTATAGAGGATAAA
>DKBD01000196.1 GCA_002451055.1 Nitrospira sp. UBA6909
TCATTCACCTTGCCGGGATTCGCCTTGCCTCCGCTGGCCTTCATCACCTGTCCCACCAAAAATCCCAGGACTTGGTGTTTCCCTTCCTTGAACTGTGCCACCTGCGCCGGACTCTTGGCCAAGACTTCGCCGATGATCTTTTCCAACGCCCCCTCGTCGGAAACCTGTGTCAGCCCCTTCTCCTGAACGATCTGTTCAGGTTGCTTGTCGCTCTTATAGAGTTCCGGGAAAATCTCCCGCGCAACCTTGAGGCTGATCGCGCCTTTCTCGACCAATTGCAACAGACTGACAAGCCGCTCGGGCGACACAGGCGACACACTCACATCGACCCCTGAATTGTTCAGTTCCCTGGTCAGTTCGCCCATGACCCAATTGCTGACCGTCTTCGGTTGATTGAACAGTGCCACACAGCGCTCATAATAATCCGCCATGCCTTTCGACGCCGTGAGCACCCCGGCGTCGTACTCTGGCAATCCGTATTCGCTGATGAATCGCGCGGTCCGCGCCGCAGGCAATTCCGGAAGGCCGGCGCGAAACCCCTCGATCCAGTCCTTATCCAACGTCAACGGCACCAAGTCCGGATCGGGGAAATAACGGTAGTCGTGCGCCTCCTCTTTGGAACGCATCACCGCCGTTTCGCCGCGGTCGATGTTCCACAAGCGCGTTTCCTGCCTGATCGTTCCGCCTTCGTTCAGGATTTTTGTCTGGCGCTTGATCTCATACTCCATCGCATCCTTCACGTACTTGAAGGAGTTGATGTTCTTCAACTCAACTTTGGTGCCGAACTCTTCCCGGCCCGCAGGACGCAGCGACAGATTCGGCTCGCATCGGAAACTGCCTTGTTCCATGTTGCCGTCGCACACGTCGAGATACATCAAGATGTCACGGAGACTCTTGAGATAGGCCACCACCTCATCCGCGGACCGCAGGTCCGGTTCGGTCACGATTTCCAGCAACGGAGTTCCGGCACGATTCAGATCTACCACGCTCCCACTCGCGCCGGTTTCGTGCACGTTCTTCCCCGCGTCTTCCTCCAGATGGGCGCGCCGGATCCGGACCCGCTTTGTGCCGCTGCCGGCGGCGATGTCGATCCAGCCTTGCCCGCAAATCGGAGACTCGTACTGCGAGATTTGATAGCCCTTCGGCAAATCCGGGTAAAAGTAATTCTTGCGGGCGAAGCGATTGTGCGCATCGATCGCACAGTTCAACGCCAAGCCCGCGCGCACCGCCATCTCTACCGCCGCCCGGTTGATGACGGGCAGGCTCCCCGGCAACCCGAGACACACCGGGCACGTTTGACTGTTGGGAGACGCCCCGAACAAGGTCGCGCAGCCGCAGAACATTTTGGACTTGGTCTGCAATTGCGCATGAACCTCGACACCGACGACAACTTCGTAAGTCATGCTTCGTGCGATCCCTCGTCGTGCAGACGATCCCGCTCTTGCCTCATTGCTTCGCGTCCCGCCTCGAACGCATCGCGGAGTGCCGACTTCCTGGACTCAACAAACTCCTTGCCCTGGCCAAGAACCTCTTCATAGACTTCTCCCGCGCGGCCGGCCAGGTCCCGGAGATTGTCTTCCGCCCGGCGCGCATACCGGCGCAACTGTTCGCGCGAGTCAGAACCCGACTCGGGCGCCAACACCAATGTCGCCACGGCGCCCAGCACCGCTCCGCTGAGAAACGCCAACACCACTGCTGCCGAAGACCCGCGATCATCCGCCATTGTGAGGTTCTCCTTTCTTCCCGAAGCGGTTGCGCATGACATGCGTCGCCGCTTTCATGCCCGCCACGAGACTGGCCACCTTGGTCAACATGGTACCGCTCGACCCCCGCACAACGTTATGGACTTGTTGCACGGATTCTCCGACTTCGCCCACCGCATGCAACAGCACCGCCGCATGCTCGATTCCGTCCCGAGCCTGACTCGACAGATCATTTAAGTTCCGGCTCATGGCCTGGAGTTCACTCACCAGCGGCGGCAAATCGGCATTCATCTTTGCAAGCAGCTGTTCGGACTCAGCCACCGTCTTGCGAACCTGTATGAGCACCGGCACCAAAAACCCGACCAACAACGCAAACGCCGCCGCCGCGATGAGCGCGGCGATTTCAACGAATGTCATAACGACCTCCGTACCTCTTACTCCTCACCCTTCACCGAATGATGGGCCTTTTGAGATGCCACTGCGTGGCTTGCTCATAGGCATGCGCGGCCCGCAAAACCGTCTCTTCTTCGAACGCCCGCCCGATCAGCTGCATCCCAATCGGCAAGCCGCCCTTGCTCAAACCACAAGGCAGAGCGATTGCCGGCAGCCCGGCCAGATTCACCGAGATCGTAAAGATGTCGGANNGTCCTCACGGCCTGAGCCTTCCCATAGTAGGCGTCATAGTAGCCGGCGCTCAGCGCATAGGTCCCCAACATAATCCGGCGCTTCACTTCGGGCCCAAATCCCTCTTGCCTCGTCTTCATGTACACATCCAATAGATCTTTGGTCTCTTTCGCGCGCAAGCCGAATTTCACGCCGTCAAAACGGGCGAGATTCGAACTGGCCTCGGCCGTCGCCAGCACGTAATACACGGCCACGGCGGCATCCGTTCTCGGCAGTTGGATGTCTTTGATCTCAGCCCCCAGGTTCTTCAACTCGACGATGGCGGCCTTGACCGCCTGTTCCACATCCTGATCGAGCCCTTCGGAGAAAAATTCCCGCGGCACGCCGACTCTCAATTTCTTCAGATCCTTCTTCGCGAGTGCCTTCATGTAGTCGGGAACGGGAACGTCCGCCGACGTGGAGTCCAGTGGATCGTGGCCGGCGATCACGCCGAGCAAAAACGCGGCGTCCCGGACGTCCTTCGTGATGGGGCCGATTTGGTCGAGCGATGACGCGAACGCGACCAGGCCGTATCGCGACACCCGCCCGTATGTCGGTTTCAATCCGACCACTCCGCAGAAGGCCGCCGGTTGGCGGATCGATCCTCCCGTATCGGACCCCAGCGCAGCGACACACTCATCCGCCGCCACCGCCGCCGCAGACCCTCCGCTTGACCCCCCTGGCACGCACTGAAGGTTCCACGGGTTTCGACTCGGACCGAAGGCGGAATTCTCGGTCGATGATCCCATCGCAAATTCATCCAGATTCGTCTTGCCTAGCAAAATGTAATCGTGCTCACGCAATTTCGCGACCACCGTCGCGTCATACGGCGGCACAAAGTCTTGCAGCATGCGCGAGCTGCACGTCGTCAGCGTTCCCTCCGTGCAGATGTTGTCCTTGATCGCAAGCGGCATCCCCGTCAGCGGCTTCGTCCTGCGCCATTGTTTGAGCCGTCCGTCCAACACCTCCGCATGAGCCAACGCGGACTCCTTCACCTGAGAAACGAACGCCTTTACTTTTGATTCCACCTGGCCGATGCGCAAAGCGTACGCGCGCACGATCTCCGCGGCGCTGACTTCGCCGGCGGCAAACCTCTTCTGCAAATCGCACAGAGACAGTTTATGCAACGCCATTACCGTGTATCCGCGACTTCGACGAGGCGGTTCTTTTCATTAACCCGCACAATCTTGGGCACATGCTTCTTGATTTCTTCATCCCCGTAGTACTCGTAACAAAAAATGATGATTTGATCGCCGACAGCGGCTTTTCTGGCCGTAGGCCCGTTTAAAATAATCTCTCCCTGGCCGCGCCTGCCGTTGATCGCATACGTCATAAACCGCTCGCCGTTGTTCAGATTGGAACAGACAATGGCTTCGTACGGCAGGATACCGGCTGCCTCCATCAAATTTTGATCGATGGTCAAACTGCCTTCGTACTCAAGATGGGCGCCGGTCACCGTGGCGCGATGAATTTTTGAACGCAACATTTGTCGAAACATCTGTCCCTCTACAAGATAGAAGAAGCGTGCAAATCCATGAGCGGAGTCTCTCGTCTCGTCTCGCCCCTTACCCCTTACTTCTCACGCCTCACATTATTCGATGATCTTGGGCACACCGAACCCATCCCCTTCACGTTCCGGCGCATTCGCCAAGGCTTTTTCCGCCGGCAACGACGGACGGACGACATCCTCTCGAAACACATTCACCTGTCCCATCACGGTGGTGGTCGGCTCGACACCTGCCGTATCATACCGGTTCAGCTGTTCGACATGGGTCAGGATCTGGCTCAGCTGCTTGGCAAAGAGATCCTTTTCGCCATCCGTCACCTGCAGCCGAGCCAACAACGCGACTTTCTCCACATCCTCCTTCGTAACCTGCATCCCTCTCCCCTTTTCTGTTTCTCCTACTCATGAGGCGTGAAGGCGGGTCCCCAATTGCGCGCATTCAACGAGGGCCTGCTCACATTCTCACCGGCGGCTCCAAGACGACGTCCCTCCCAGCAGGCCGCGCGTTGAGCGAGCACGGGGACCCCCTTTGCGCCTCATCCCCTCTTACTCCACTGTGACACTCTTCGCGAGATTTCTCGGCTGATCCACATCCGTTCCGCGCAGCACGGAAATATGATACGCCAACAGCTGCAGCGGAATCGTGAACAGGATCGGAGAAATCAGCGGATGGACGTCGGGGATCGTAAAGACCGCGTCGGCGATCTTTCCCAGCTCCCGTTCTCCCTCGGCCACAAACGCGATGACCGGGGCGCGCCGTGCCTTGACTTCCATGAGATTGCTGACCGTCTTTTCGTACAATCGATCGCGCGGGGCCAACACCACCACCGGCATATCCTTGTCGATCAGCGCGATCGGACCATGTTTCATTTCCCCCGCCGCATACCCTTCCGCATGGATATAGGAAATTTCCTTGAGCTTCAACGACCCTTCAAGTGCAATCGGATAGTTGATGCCGCGCCCC
>DKBD01000135.1 GCA_002451055.1 Nitrospira sp. UBA6909
GTCACAGTATTTCAATCGGCCCGGTCCCCGCCTTGTTGAGAGCCTCGAACTTTTGGCCCATGCACTCTACCCGTCGCTGCACCCCTTGCCGAAGGGCTTGTCTCCGTTCTATCGCCTGCCGGAAGCTGGTCTTGAAACACTGTCGAAGTGAATGACCGAGAAACATGTCTGAGCGTCGCGTGTTACTCTCTTGGAGTTCCGGCAAGGATAGCGCGTGGGCGTTGCATGTCTTGCGGCAACAGTCTGATGTGGAAGTCGTCGGCCTGTTGACCACGTTGAATGAGTCGGCAGATCGTGTGGCCATGCATGCCGTGCGGAGGGCACTGGTGGAAGCACAGGCATCGGCGGCGGGGCTTCCTTTCTGGCCTGTGTATCTGCCCTGGCCCTGTTCTAATGAGGAATATGAGCGGCGGATGTCGGCGGTGATTGCCCAGGCAAAGCAGGCTGGTGTGACGCACACGGCGTTCGGCGATCTTGTGCTTGAAGACATACGGGCGTATCGTATCCGTCAGCTATCGGAGACTGGTATCGAGCCGCTCTTTCCTTTGTGGAAACCGGCTGGCGGGACAGCGGTGTTGGCGAAGCAGATGATCCAGGGTGGATTGAAGGCCGTGCTGACCTGTGTTGATCCGAAGCGGCTGGCGGCTTCGTTCGTCGGCCGGCTGTATGACGACATGTTGTTGGCCGAGCTGCCTGCCACTGTCGATCCCTGCGGTGAGCACGGTGAATTCCATACGTTTTGTTTTGATGGACCGATGTTTGCCCATGCCATTCCTGTTTATGTTGGCGAAATGGTCTCACGCGATGGTTTGTGTTTTGCCGATTTGAGATCGGAAGCACTGAATGAAAGTTGTCGCAAGCGGTAAACCGCTTACGCTGCGGCTTTCTCGGCGGAACGTATAGATTGGGATCGTGATGCGATTACGGATTGGAATGTGAGGCAGCCGGGACTTCGTCGATGCGGATGGTTTTGATCCATTCGGCTGCGACCACGTCGCGTTCTTCCATCGTCATCCCGGCGTATTTGTGAAACATCTGCGGGCCTCGGCGGCGTCGCCAGGCGAGGAAGTGTAAAAAATGGTCTTTGCAAACAGACTCCGTGCCGGCAGGGGCATAGGGCTTGGATTGGCAATTGGGTACACGGCAGTTGATGTCTTGCATCACGATCTTCTCCCTAGGACGATCAGTATGCCGGTCCCCTCCGCAGATTTTCAAGCCTCGACCGTGACGGAATGTTTAATCTTTTCTCACCTATGAGACATGGGATAGGACTGCCCCTTATGCGTGGCCTGTTTCTCATGGTCTTCTCTTGCCTTTTGGTTTCCGGTCCGATCGGCTGCGCCTTCCCCTCTCGGGAAGGGCTTTCTCCTGAGAGCACGGTTCGAGGACCGGTCGTCCTGGTCGAGGACCTTTTGCCTCAGGGTATCGCGATCGGCGATGTCAGTGCGACCAGTGCCTTGTTGTGGGTAAGAACCGATGGGCCGGCGACGGTGCGGATTGAATGGGCACCGCATGTTCTGTGGGGGAACGTCTCAAAGCAGCGGACGGTGAGCACTCCTGTGTCCAGAACAGCGCCGCTGACGGCGACGGCAGAGACTGATTACACGCTGTCCGTCCCGCTTGAAGGATTGGCCCCTGCAACTCGCTACCGGTACCACGTCTTGATCGGGCGAGGCGGGGAGTTCGAGGATCAAAGCCAAACGAGGCTCGCTGCGAGGGGCGAATTCTTCACTCTGCCTGATGCAACAACTTCGGCTCCTGTCACCTTTGCCTGGAGCGCGGATCTTGGAGGGCAGGGGCGATGCCGGCAGGGGCCGGCGGGCTATCCGATTTTCGATGTGATGCGGCAACAGGATCTCGATTTCTTTCTATTCCTGGGGGATACGATTTATAGCGACAACGCTTGCCCCTCGCCGCCGAACGAGCCGGGCGCTGATTTTGTCGCGACAACCATCGACGAATATCGTGCGCGGCATCGATATCAGCGTGGAGCTGAATCGCTTCGCCGATTGTTGGAAACGGTGCCGGTCTTCGTGACCTGGGACGATCACGAAGTGCGGAACGATTTCGCCGGACCATTTGACGACCGGATGACGGATGGCCGGCAGGCCTTGCGAGACTATTGGCCGATCGCGTCGCCGCCTGACGATCCGAATCGTCTCTATAGGACTGTTCGGTATGGCGCAGATCTGGAACTCTTTATTCTGGATACCAGGCAGTATCGAAGCCGCAACACGGATCCGGACGGACCGGCCAAGACGATGTTGGGGGCCGAGCAAGTGCAGTGGTTGATCGAGGGGCTCACACGCTCTTCGGCGGTCTGGAAAATCATTGCAACGTCGGTTCCACTGTCTATTCCCAAAGGGGGGGCAGGTTATAGCGACGGATGGGCTTCCGGGCCCAACGCTCCAGGATTTGAACGGGAAAGGCGGGTGCTTGTCGAAGCGATCGTTCAACGACGCATGAAGAACGTCGTGTTCTTAGGGGGCGATGTGCATTACACGCAGGCCAATGCCTATGATCCAGATGCCGATGGAGGGATCGACTTCCATGAATTTGTGTCGGGGCCGCTCTCCGCTCGACCGGGACGGGAAACGCCGGCCAATGAGACGTTGCATCCCACGCGATTGATCAACGAGGGTGGGTACCACAATTTCGGCCTGGTCCGGGTAACCGCCTCCTCCTTGGAAGTCAATATTGTAGACGAGGCGGGCACGGTCAGATTCTCACACCGTCTCCTGGCGCAATAGCATTCCCAGTCGCATATCCCCTTGCAATCTCCGCCGGTTGCCGGTTACGGTACACTTTTTTCTGACGCCGAAAGGGGAAGAAACCATGTCAGGATTGATGTCTGCTGATGATATTTTCTCGAAAGCGGAAGCGGCGGCGGTGGCTGCCACGGGGCCTGATGAAAAGGCCTTGCAGATCGATTATACGGCATTGAAAGCCAACATCCGGGCGGCGCTGGGAGATCGGAAAATCGCGCTCTGCCATATCAACAAGTTTTTGCCGGAGGGGTATGAAGAACAAGGCCGGTTCAACATGCTGCTACTGACGGCTGGCCATGTTGTCTTCGACCTGGTCATCGGTGATTCATATTTCCGGTACGATGTGNNTGGATAAGGTGCAACTGATCGATGCGGTGTGGGACAACCGGGAAAAACGGCGGGAAGACCCGTTCATGAGCCTGCGGTTGATGCACGGTGAAGAAGCCCATCTCTTGCTGGCGCTGGATAATGAAGAACGCGCGAGTGTCCTCGCGTTTGCGGCGGGCGTCGCTGCGGCGAGGAATCCTGAGCGGTAATCTTGTGGAAGGCAGTGTGAGAGGGCCGCTGTGGGGTGCTCTCACACTGCATGAGCGAACGCCTAGCACCTGGCGCGATGACACGCCAACGAATCGTAATTATTGGGCAACGCCAGGCTTCAGTGTGCTGCCGGCCAGCAAATTAGGCGGCGGTCCGATCGGCTCGAAATTCTTGAGCAACGGCACATCATCCTTGTGCACCCACATCACATCATGATTATACGAGTCTCGCGGTCCTGAACCGCCGGTGAATGTTTTGCCGTCCGGCGTCAAGGTCCAGCACATATCTTCACCGGATGTGTTGATGGTATCCCCGAGGTTCAACGGCTCTTGCCATTCCCCCTGTGGATTCTGATAGGAAATCCACTCGTCGTGGCCACCCCGCGAACCCATGTCCGGACGCGTACTCGTGATGATCAGGCTCTTCCCGTCCTTTGACAGGCCCGTCCAGTGCATATGGTCACGGTAGGGCGAGTTGATGCGCGGCCCGAGGCTCTCCGGTTTCTGCCAGACGCCGTTCTTTTTCTCGACTTTCCAGATGTCGCTGTCTTGGGTGACTCCCGGTTGCTGATAGCTGAAATAAATCAGGCTGTCTGAGGCGATAATCGGACAGTGCTCCTCGCCGGTCGGCGTATTGATGTGAGGAAGTTCCGGCACATCGTTCCAGTTTCTGGCCGGTTGCCAGACCCCATCGACTTTCTGAGTCACATAGAGGTCGCCGGTGGACAGGTTGCCCGGCTCATATCTTGTGAAATAGATGACATTCCCGTCATCCGAGAGGCTTGGCTCCAATTCCCAGGCGGACGTATTGATGTTCGGCCCCACGGTCGGGTCAATGCCCGGTCCCAAATGAATCGGGGTTTGCCACGCACCGTTTACATTGTGGGACATCCAGATGTCGAAGTTATAGGGAACCCCTGGTGATGGAATGCTCCCTTGGCGGCCTGAGACGAAGATGGCGGTCTTTCCATCGGCGCTGTAGGTGATCTCGATCTCTGATTCCGAGGAGTTGATCGGTTCACCCATGCTCTTTGAGAGAGATGGCGTCGCCTCCGTGTGTTCGTCGGCCGGCGTCTCCATGTCCGACATGGCTTGCATCACGGCTGGAGTGAGAAGAAGTGTCAATAATGCCAAATAGTGAATTGGACGAAAGGTGTGTGCTTTCATGCGATTTCCCTTTTTTGTCATCGTAAACGAAATGTGTCGCCGCGCACAACAATCAAATTTCTCCTGCGTTCACTTGTCTGACCCGTTCCGCCGGGATGCTGAGAGCGGCCAAGAGGTAGTCCTTCAATTCGGTACTGAATGGCTGGACGGCAAGGGCACGCTGCATGCATAGCAGCCAGGCATCGCGTTCGTCGTAGCTAATCGGGAAACGTTTGTGCGCACCGGGAATACTGATCGGACCATAGTGTTGCTGAAACAGCCTCGGGCCACCCAGCCAGCCACTGAGAAAATAGGTCAGTTTCCTTCGTGACTCGGTAAGATCCTCAGGGTGCATGTTTCGAATGACCTTCGCCTCCGGTAACGTATCCATATTGACGTAAAACTCATCCACCAATTTGGTGATGCCCTCAAGCCCGCCTGCTGCCTGGTAGGGGGTAATCTCGACGCGGTCTTCCTGCTCATTGCTGGTCATATAAATCCTTGATGACGATTTGAAAAACTCTGAACGGAGCACTGCGTAGAGGATAACCCCGTGAAGTTTTTATTTTCAATCAGCGACGATGGCGAGGTTGTGCTTGGAAGCCTGTGGTCTTGTTGCGTCAAGCGTCGGCGTTCCGAGGGATGTACGATGCTCTAACTGTCGAACCGTGTGATCCTATGGTGTGACCAATCACAGACATACGTGATCGTCATGCCGTGGCTCTCACTGGACGCACGAGTCGTGTTGCCAGAGATGCGTAGGGATGTTGGTGTGCCTGGGTTCAGGTCATAAGCGCAACGGCGGGTGAGCGTATTTGAGAGAGCCAACTTGTATCTCTCGTCCCACCCAAGCGCATGCGCAGCACCAGCAACTGCCTCGCAAATCTAAAGTGCTGCGCTCCGTGCGGCCCTCACATGCAACCTATTCAGCCGATTGTTCTAGCGGAGTAGTGGAAATCATAATCAAGTCGCGCACAAAGCTCACAACGTGATCATGCCAAATATCGTTGTGCCCTTCAATTAAACGCGTATCCACCTGGATATTGAGATAAGGGTTGTTGGGCACAGTTTTCCCCAGGTGAATGAGTTCTGTATTCTCAAATCTAAATGAATCGGACATCTTCTGCCGTGACCAGAGATTCTGTAACGTCCGATAACTGAAATCTGCGCGGCGCTCTTCAGCGGCTGATAAGGGATTGAGGCGGTGCGTGAGATAGGGGGGGAAGTGGCCGACGGTATGTCGATCGGCTTCGCCCTCTGAAATTTCAATTTCCATGGGACTTACGCCGCTCCCTCCGCTTTCTCCCGTGCAATTATGCCGCTGAATGGTCGTGTGATTTTCAAAAAACGTTGAAAAAAACCGTCCAGCAGGAAACGCCCAACCGGTCGCTCGATCGGTTTCTGACGTGAGAATAGCCAGTTTTGGTAATTGAGTCGGAAAATAGCGGCGGCAATCGTCCTGCGAAATGTCGTACAGAGTCGCAAATCGTAGTGCTTCAAATGCCGGGTTCATTAATACCACCAGATCGCCCAAACCGTTAGCGTCACCGGTAGATGTTTTATTCTTGCGGCTATCGAAAAAGCGATCTTCAAGGATTTGCTGTAACGAAGTATAGAGTATGGCTCCGCCAAAGCTGTGCCCAATGGTCACCAAACGGCTCTTAAGCGGTTGGGGTTTTGCTGCATCCATGCCAGCTTTCACNNTAATCACCGGAATGGTAATAGATTCTCCTCGCCAGCCGATGTAAACCCCCAGCACTTTACGTTGGGTGTCGCCATGGGATTCGGCCTGAGACAGTTTGGCGAGCAGTTGACGAAATTCCTTAATGTTGTCGTCTTCGGGGGCAGCGTTGTGATGCCAGCCGTGGATAAATGCAACGAGCAACACGTCGTCGACTCCGGCTATCGGTTGATAAATCTTGAGCANNGGTGCATGGTGCTGAATGGCATGATCCGCACAATCGCCGGATTGAGTGTGCACGCAAGATTCATAGTTGGTGCGGTATGCGGAGTTTTGCGTACAGGCGGAGAACGCCAATACAGACAACAACGTTACAATGACCACGCTATGGTATTTATTCAGCATAGGTTGACCTTGTGTGGGTTGAGGTACATGAGTCAGTTCTCAAAAATCGCCTGGTGTGGACGAAGTATGTATTATGGCTCATAACGTTCCGCAACGGCTCACTATCACGCGAGCCACATGATCATATAGAGAGGGGGTACGTAATTGCCCTTGGGGCCACTTGGCTGTTGTGGCGAATGCGGTCTCAGTATCCCTATGGTTATGGGCCGTGTCAAGTCTCCTCACCACGGGTGCCGTGGCTGTGCCGGTGGGTGATGGCTCGGAGATCTTGGGAGTAGCGCGATGACCGTAGATCTCTCAGATGGCGTCTATGATTGGGTATAGAAGGGCAGCGCGTGGACCGTGGCTTCGTGACGTGTGCCGTCGATTTCGACCGTGAGTGCTGTGCCGGGGGCGGAGAAATCCCGCAGTGGGAATCCGAAGGCGATCACGTGATTGAGCTGCGGTGAGTGGACGGCGCTGCTGATCCAGCCGACCTCGCGGTCTCCGCTGAAGAGTTTTGCGCCTTTTGGAGGCACTGTGGAATCTTTCATCACTATTCCCACCAGATGCCGCCGCACGTTGCCGTAGGTATCCATCCGTGCGACGACTTCCTGGCCCGGATAGCAGCCCTTGCTCAAGCTGAACGCTTTTCCTTCCAGATGGGCCTCGGGTGGGACGATGTCTTCGTTCAGATCCGGACCGGCTTTCGGAATGCCGGCTTCCATGCGTAAGGCCTCCAATGCGTGGCTGCCGATTGCTGTGAGGCCATATTGGGCCCCTGTCTCCAGCAGGTTGGTCCATGCCGCTACGAGGCCGGCGGCAGGGAGGAGGATTTCCATGTCAGTTTCGCCTGTTTCCTCAGTGCGAATGACCAAGGCGTGGTTCCCACCGATTTGCGCCGTGACGAAGGTCAGCGGCTTCAGGTCGGTGACGTCGACGCCGAAGGCGGATTGAATCACCTGGCCGGCCTTGGGTCCGCTGACCAGGAGCAGCCCCCAGCTCTCGGCGCAGTTCTCCATCTTGGCTTTGGTGCCGTACAGCAAGAACTTGCGCAAGGTTTGAAATGTTATCTCGCCGATCTCGCCTACGTCTTCCAGCATGACGGCGTCCGTCTGCATATACAGGCGGAAATACGTGAGCATCTTCCCTTTATGGGTCAGGAAGCTCGAATACCGGCCTTGGCCCGGTGTGAGCGGCAGAATGTCGTTGCTGATGATGCTTTGCAGCCACTTCACGCGGTCCTCGCCCGTCACTCTGATCTTGCCGCGATGGGAGAGATCGGCGATTCCTGCCGCCTGACGTACAGCACGATGCTCCGCCGCCACATCGCCATAATGCGCGGCGACTTCCCAGCCGGCTACTTCTTCAAACGACGCGCCCAACTGCGCGTGGTGGTTGTGGAGAAGGGAGTGTTTCATTGAAACTCCGTGAGAGGTAAAACGTGACGCGTGAGGGGAGTGATCCAGGATTTCCGGAAACCTTTCACACCGTACCCTCCTACGCCAAGAGCTCTTCGACCAATTCGCGTGTTCGCGCCGACATTTCATTGCGCGTGACGATCGTGTTGACGCCGAGCGATCTGGCCCTGTTCCATGTGTCCACGTCTTCATGGCTTGCGTACGCGAGAATCGGAATGCCCTTGAATCGTGGATCAGTTTTCAGGGTCTCCAGCGCTTGAAAGGCGTCGATGGCCCGGTCGTTCATGTCGAGCAGCACCGCGGCCGGGCTTGCGGCCGACGTTTTCTCCACGATGTCTTGCTGTGCGCGTACTTTCTCCAAGCGGTACCCCTGAGGGAGCAGCGCGTCACGGACTTTGGTGTAAAAGAAGATGTCGTTGATGGCGACGAGAATGGTCTTGTGGTTTGGTTGGTTCATCTCGTTTTCCCTGTTGAAACCTATTGTTCAGCTCAACTACACGAACCTGATAGACTAAACGAGCCTCTCAGTTTAGCGAGCTAATCAGCCGTCCTAAGGCTTTTCTCGCGAGCGCGTAGTCCGGGTTGAGGGCGAGGGCTTGCTTGTATGAGTCGATGGCTTCCGTCCACTCCCCTTTTCGCTCATAGACGCGGCCGAGATTCAGGTGCGGGAACGCGGGGCTTTCGTACCGCTTGGCCTTCATGGCTTTCTGAAACCAGCCGATGGCTTCGTCTAACTCGCCCTTCTCAATCAGATAGGCACCGATATCGTTATAGGGATTGCCGAAGTCCGGGTCCTGCCCGATAGCGTTGTGGCATTCCTCGATGGCTTCGTCGAGTCGGCCCATGAAACTGTAGGTCCAGCCCAAGAATGTGTAGGCCTCGGCGGTCGGGTGGGTGGCCAGCGACTGTTTATACAGGTTGACCGCTTCTTCCAACTCGCCTTTCATCTGCCGTTCATAGGCCTGCTGAAAAAGACTCCAAGCCTCGCGCTTGTCTTCTTCGTGACCTTCGCCCTGTTCGAGAAAATCTTGCACGTCCATGGCAGTTGCTGAAAAAAACTCGCCGACTTTCTTCTCGGTCGTTCGCACGCCTCAACGTACCAGAGACGTACATCTGGGGTGATATGCTCCCTGCGGCCGTGTCGGTCGAGCTGTTTAAGCAGCCGCAGGAGAAATAGCGCTATTCTTGTTTCAACTTTTTCTTGATCAATTCCGCGCCGTACCGACCGGACAGGAGCATGGAGCCGAAAGCCGGTCCCATCCTGGGTGTGCCGTACACGGCTGCGACGGCCAAGCCGATCACGAAACAATTGGGATACACTTCGCCGGTCCGGTCCATGACTTCTTCCTCGGAGCGCGAGACCCACATGGCGCCGTTTCCCGGAACCTGCTTGTACAGGTTGCGCTTGTGAAGCAACTCGACCACCACGGCGTCATGGCCCGTGGCGTCGACCACGATTGTGCTTTCCAACGCGATGGGATCGACATGAATGATATCATGCCCAGCCATTTCGGCGGTCGTATTGTTGACCACCACGCCTTCCAAAATCCCATCTTTGCGGAGAATCAGGTCGACCACGCGCGTCAGATTCATGATCCTGGCCCCGGCCTTGTAAGCCGCGGCGATCAGCGCACCGGTAGCATGCGGTGGGTCGACCATGTACATGCCGTCGCATTCTTTGATCTTCTTGCAGGGGACCCCGATCTCTTCGAGAATCTCATTGGCCGGTTCGCAGATCGTGGCCTTATTCATGAGATAGCCGCCGGACCAAAATCCGCCGCCCAGCGCCAGGCTTTGTTCAATGACGAGGGTGCGGAACCCCATGGTCGCGAGGTCGTGTGCGCAAATAAGCCCGGAGGGTCCGGCGCCCACAATGATCACGTCGCTCTCGATCAATTGATCGAACTCTTTGTAGTATTCCCGCGCGATCTGTCTGGTGATGTCTCGTTCGCGCAATGGGGCGGGTTTGAGCTTAGCCATCGTGAACCTCGTTAATCGTGAATCGTCAACCGTTAATTGTTCGCTATCTGCCTGAACACCTGATACGCACGTAGAACAAATAACGGTTAACGGTAAATCTCCGATCCAGTTTCTCTAAATTCTTCAGCTTTTTCCTTCATGCCGATTTGAATCGCTTGTTGTTCATCAACGTGCTTGCCGGCCGCATAGTCCCGCACGTCCTGCGTGATCTTCATGGAGCAGAAATGCGGGCCGCACATCGAACAGAAGTGCGAGACTTTCGCCGCATTGTCTGGGAGCGTTGCGTCATGGAACTGCATGGCGGTATCCGGGTCGAGCGACAAGTTGAACTGATCCTCCCAGCGGAACTCAAACCGAGCCTTCGACAGGGCGTTATCGCGGATCTGCGCGCCAGGGTGCCCCTTTGCCAAGTCCGCGGCATGGGCGGCAATTTTATAGGCAATGACGCCGGCCTTCACGTCTTCCCGATCCGGGAGGCCCAGATGTTCCTTCGGTGTCACGTAACAGAGCATCGCGCAGCCGTACCAGCCGATCATGGCGGCTCCGATACCGGACGTAATGTGGTCGTAGCCTGGCGCGATGTCGGTGGTCAGAGGGCCCAGTGTGTAGAACGGCGCTTCATGACAGGCCTTCAACTGCTTTTCCATGTTGACTTGGATCATGTGCATGGGAACATGGCCGGGGCCTTCGATCATGACCTGCACGTCGTGGCGCCAGGCAATCTGTGTCAGTTCGCCCAACGTGTCGAGTTCGGCAAACTGCGCTTCGTCGTTCGCATCGGCGATCGAGCCGGGGCGGAGGCCGTCGCCCAGGCTGAAGGCCACGTCATAGGCCTTCATGATCTCGCAGATTTCTTCAAAATGGGTATAGGCGAAATTTTCCTGATGGTGGGCCAGGCACCACTTGGCGTGAATCGATCCGCCTCGGGAAACGATGCCGGTCAGTCGTTTGGCGGTCAAGGGCACGTGGGCGAGGCGGACGCCGGCATGGATGGTGAAATAATCCACGCCCTGCTCGGCCTGTTCGATCAGGGTGTCGCGGAAGATCTCCCATGTCAGGTGTTCGGCTTTCCCGTTGACCTTTTCCAATGCCTGATAGATCGGCACGGTGCCGATGGGGACCGGCGAATTTCTGATGATCCATTCCCGCGTTTCGTGGATGTTCTTGCCTGTCGAGAGGTCCATTACGGTATCGGCGCCCCAGCGGATCGACCAGATCATCTTCTCGACTTCTTCTTCAATGGACGATGCAACGGCGGAATTGCCGATGTTCGAATTGATCTTGACCAGGAAGTTGCGACCGATGATCATCGGCTCGCTTTCGGGGTGATTGATGTTCGATGGAATAATGGCGCGGCCGCGGGCGACTTCGTCTCGCACGAACTCCGGGGTAATTACTGAAGGAATGCTGGCGCCCCAGGCGAATCCCGGATGCTGCGCCATGCCGCTGCCATCGCCTGTGCGTGAAATTCGCTCGCGGGCGACTTCGCGTGATTGGTTTTCGCGGATGGCGATGAATTCCATCTCTGGAGTCACGATTCCTTTGCGTGCATAGTGCAGCTGGGTGACGTTCTTGCCGGGTTTCGCCCGCAGGGGGTTCCGGATATGTTGGAACCTGAGTCCTGCCAATTCGGGATCGGCGGCGCGCGTGCGCCCGTACATCGATGTGACGGTCGGAAGTTCGTCGACATCCTTCCGAATCAGGACCCAGGGACGCCGCAAGGGCATGAGTCCCCGACGCACGTCGATCGTGACGGACGGGTCGGTGTATGGGCCTGATGTGTCATAGACTGTCACCGGTTCGTTGAGGGCAGGTGGTCCGCCATTCGCCGATTTGGTGGGGGCGAGCGTAATTTCCCGCATCGGTACACGGACCCCTTCATTGGCGCCGGTGACATACACTTTGCGAGAAGCGGGGAATGGTGTGGTGCTCAATGTGGAAGTTGGGACGCCCTGTCCCTTTCCGTTACCCGATCCCTTCGTGCTTGCATGGACATCCATAAAGGAGTTCCTTTCTTGTGGAGTAAACCATCCATTCAAGGATCAGCTCAGTCTTCCAAACGGTCGGAGCCGATACCTGATTGCCGATGGCCGTTCTCCCAATAAAAAAGCCGCACCCCCCGGCGGAGGTACGGCTGAATCCTCACATCATCCGCTGTGTTCCGGCTTCCCTACGCTGGTATTACCCAGGTCAGGTTGTGAGGGTCGTCCGATCATTCGGACTCTCAGCCGCGGGGCTCCCCTAGCTATGAAAAATAATCATATGCTTTGTCATCAAATGAAGTCAATCGGCCCTTTGGCCCTATGAGAGTCCGTGGCGTATAGGGCTTCCGCGGAAGAAAGAGGAAATAGGAGTCCTCCTCTCAGGCTGTTCGTTGAATGTACGGGGGTGCTGTCTGTAAAATAGCGCAATTTAGAGATGAGGGGCTTGTGAGAACCGGCACGACATTACCGAGGCCGATCACCGACTACCAGGCATTGCCGGCGGATGAGCTGTTCAGTCGGACCGTTGCGGCCAAGCAGGCGCTTGGTGAGCGGGTGATGATTCTCGGTCACAACTATCAACGGGATGAAGTCATTCAGCATGCCGATTTCCGGGGCGACTCTCTGCTCCTCTCCAAGCTTGCTGCCGAACGGTCGGACCGGCCCTACATTGTCTTCTGCGGCGTGCATTTCATGGCAGAAACGGCAGACATTCTCAGCCGGTCCAATCAAACGGTCATTCTCCCCGATATGGCCGCCGGCTGTTCAATGGCAGACATGGCGGCGATCGAGCAAGTCGATCAATGTTGGGAAGCCTTGGGCCGCGTCATTCCAGTCGAGGAAACCGTGACGCCGGCGGTGTACGTGAATTCCGCGGCGGTACTCAAGGCCTTTTGCGGTGAACATGGCGGAATTACCTGCACGTCGTCCAATGCGAAGGCGGTCATCGAATGGTGCTGGGCGAGGCGCGAGAAGATTCTGTTTTTTCCGGACGAACATTTGGGGCGCAACACGGCAAACAAGATGGGCGTGCCTCGTGACGAGATGATCGTGTGGGATCCCTACCAGCCGAACGGTGGGAATACGAGAGAGGCCATCACGCGCGCCAAGTTAATTCTCTGGAAAGGCCATTGCAGCGTGCACCAGATGTTTCAGCCGGCGCACGTGGATTATTTCCGCAAGCAGTATCCTGAGGGCAAGGTCATCGTCCATCCCGAATGTCACGAACATGTGGTCAACAAGGCTGACCTCGTCGGATCGACTGAGTTCATCATCCGAACCGTCTCAGCCGCGCCAGCGGGGACGATTTGGGCGGTCGGGACCGAATTGAACCTGGTCAATCGCCTCAAGCACGAGATGACCGACAAGAAGGTCTTCTTCCTGTCTTCGACGATTTGCCAGTGCGCCACGATGTTTCGGATCGACGCCGCGCATCTCTGCTGGGCCATGGAAAATCTGGCCGACGGCCAAGTCGTCAACCGCATCGTCGTGCCGGAGGACGACAAACGGTGGGCGAGGGTCGCGCTGGACCGCATGATGGCGGTCAGCTAGCTCTCGCAAGCAGTTTTGAGTTATAAGTTGTAAGTGCTGAGTTAGGTCCGAAACAACTCATAACTGAAAACTCAAAACTTCATCCTCCCCAGCTCATACATGGATTACAAATCGACCCTCAATCTGCCTAAGACCGACTTCCCGATGAAGGCGAATCTGCCGCAGCGGGAACCTGAGCTGCTTGCCTCGTGGGCGGAACAGAAGCTCTATGAACAGATCCAGGAGGCCGGCAAGGGGCGGCCCCGGTATGTGTTGCACGACGGCCCTCCTTACGCCAACGGCCGCATCCACATCGGCCATGCGCTGAACAAGATTCTCAAAGACATCATCGTGAAATCCAAAACGATGGCTGGGTTCCATGCGCCCTATGTGCCGGGATGGGATTGCCACGGCCTGCCCATCGAACATCAGGTGATGAAGGANNGACTACGCGGAAAAGTACGTGAAGATCCAGCGTGAGGAATTCCAGCGCCTCGGCGTGCTCGGCGAATGGCAGCAGCCGTATCTCACGATGACGCCCGCCTACGAAGCGGCCATCATCCGTGAGTTCGGCAAATTCGTGGAGCGGGGCGGCGTCTATAAAGGCCTCAAGCCGGTCTTATGGTGCACACAGGACCAGACGGCGCTGGCTGAAGCCGAAGTCGAGTATGACCATCACACGTCGCCGTCCATCTATGTAAAGTTTCCGGTCGTCACTTCTCCGGCTGGGCTCAGCCGCACGTTCCCCGACATCGTGTTCCCTGAGGATATCAAGTCGGTGTCCGTCGTCATCTGGACGACCACGCCCTGGACGCTCCCGGCCAATCAAGCGGTCTGCCTCCACCCGGATATCGACTATGCCTTTGTGCACATCGGTGACGAGTTGCTGGTTGTGGCGGAGAAACTTCTTGAGAGCGTTGCGAAAGCTTGCCGGCTTGAGGGGTATCGCGTAGTTGGGGCCAAGAAGGGCGCGGCGGGGTTCGAGGGATTGGAAACGCAACGTCCCCTGTCCACCGGATTGTCGCCGGTTCTGCTCGGCGATTTTGTGACGCTCGATCAGGGTACCGGCTGTGTGCACATCGCGCCCGGCCACGGCATGGAGGACTATGTGCTGGTTCTCGATCACAATGCCAAAGCCTCCGCCGGAGAACGACTGGAGATTCTCGCGCCGGTCGACAACGGTGGGCGCTTCACGGAGATCGTGAAGGAATTTGCTGGCCAGCATGTGTTCAAAGCGAATCCGAAGATCGTGGACTTTCTCCAGGCCAATGGGCGATTGCTGGGGCAGGGCTCGTTGAGCCATTCCTATCCCCATTGCTGGCGATGCAAGAGCCCCGTCATTTTCCGCGCCACCGAACAGTGGTTCGTGTCGATGGAGACGAACGAGCTGCGTCGCGAGGCGCTGGCGGAAATCGAGCGGGTGCAGTGGATACCGGCGTATGGTCGGGACCGGATCAACGGCATGATCGAGAATCGGCCGGACTGGTGTCTCTCGCGCCAGCGTGTCTGGGGTGTGCCGATTCCTGGCTTCACGTGTGTGACGTGCCGTACCGTGCTGGTTGATCCCAACATTATCGAGTATGTGGCCGATCTGGTCGAATCGAAGGGGGCCGGTGTGTGGTTCGAACGATCGGCGTCGGAACTGCTTCCAGCCGGAACGGTGTGTTCGGGGTGCGGTGGGACGGTGTTTGAGAAGGAGCGGGACATTCTCGATGTGTGGTTCGAGTCCGGAGTGAGCTATGCGGCGGTGTTGAAGCCCAGGAAGTGGTGGCCAGCCGACCTCTATCTCGAAGGATCCGATCAGCATCGAGGCTGGTTCCACAGCGCGCTGCTGGCCGGTGTTACGACGGACCGGCGTGCACCCTACAAGGCCGTGCTGACGCACGGGTTCGTGGTCGACGGACAGGGCAAGAAGATGTCCAAGTCGGCCGGCAATGTGGTGGCGCCGCAGGATGTCATCAAACAGTCGGGGGCCGAAATTCTCCGGCTCTGGGTGGCGGCTCAGGACTATCGCGAAGATCTTCGGATCTCGCAAGAGATCCTGACCCATCTGATCGAGGCCTATCGGAAGATCCGCAACACCTGCCGGTTCCTTCTGAGCAACCTCTACGACTTCGATGCGGTGCAGCACCGTGTTCCTTACGACCAACTGCCGGAGCTCGACCGGTGGGCGTTGACTCGTCTGGGAGAACTTATTCCAAGAGTGAGACAGGCCTACGAAGATTTTGAATTTCACACCATCTTCCATGCCTTGAACAATTTCTGTTCAGTGGATTTGAGTGCGGTCTATCTCGATATTCTGAAGGATCGGCTCTATACTTTTCACAAGGATGCGCATGAGCGGCGCAGTTCTCAGACCGTGTTGTATGATGTGCTGGTGGCGATGACCAAGTTGATGGCGCCGGTGCTGAGCTTTACCGCCGAGGAAGTCTGGCGAACGCTTTCCACGCAAATGCCTGGGTTGTCGGCGGCCAAGAGCGTACATCTGGCAGCGTTTCCGGAGTCTGATCCGTCATGGCGGAATCCGGAGTTGACGGCGCGGTGGGAAGAACTGTTGGCTCATCGGAGCCGGGTGCAGGGGGTGTTAGAGGAAAGCCGGCGGGAGAAGACGATCGGATCGTCGTTGGAAGCGCATGTGCGCATCGAAGCCGATGCCGAGACGTTTCGCTTTCTACAACGGTATGAGCCCGATCTCAGTACGATCTTCATCGTCTCGAAGGTGACGTTGGTGCAAAGCGTCGGCGGTCGAGAACCGGTTCGTGTGACGGTGTCGAAATCACAGGCGGGGAAGTGCGAGCGGTGCTGGAACTATCGGGAGGCTGTGGGCACGGATGCCGCGCACCCGACGTTGTGCGATCGGTGTCTGGAGGCCATTCGTTGAACAGCTCCACGTTGCGCAATTTTCTGCTGGCTTCCCTCACCGGCGTCGTCATTGTGGCGGACCAGCTCACCAAGCTCTACATTATGCAGACGATGCGTTTGCATGAGTCCATTCCCATCATTCCCAATTTCTTCAGTTTGACGTACATCCGGAATCCAGGCGCGGCTTTCGGCCTCCTGGCCGGCAGCGGCCCCACGTTCCGCATGGTCTTTTTCGGGCTGACGTCGCTGTTTGCGCTCGTCTTGTTGGGCACTATCCTTGTGCGGATGCCGGAGCGTGATTGGATGGGCCGTCTCAGCGTGTCGGGGATTTTGGGCGGCGCGATAGGAAATCTGATCGATCGGCTGCGTTACGGGGAAGTGATCGACTTTCTCGACGTCTATATCGAGAACTACCATTGGCCGGCGTTCAATGTGGCGGACTCCGCCATTACCGTCGGCGTGATCTTTCTGATCATCCACTTTACGTTTGAAAAGAAGGAAGATCCTCCTCTCGCCTCGGAAACACCTTACGCGTCGTGAACCGAGACGCGTATCTCGTGAAGCGCGATTCGCCAGCTCAGCCCGTTTCGACTCAGCGAGGCTCTCGGTTTCGCCGCGAGGCGAACGAGGTCGTTCGTGAAGCGTTGGGATTGGAAGCGAGATACGAGGAAACTATGCCGGCATAGGAACGATAAACCCGCCTTTTTCCTTCACTTGCTTCTGTTGTTCAGCCGAGAACATAAAGAGCGGCTCACTGTGGCAAAACTGGCATTCTTTCGTCGTGATTGAGGCATCAGGCTCCCCGATGCTGACGAGATACTCTTTGGCCAGCTTCAGTGCGGTGGTTTCATCCGTGGTCATGACGTCAAAGTGAATGCGGCCGTTCTTACCCCGCACCCAGGTGTCGTACACATGAATCGTATCCGAAGCCATTCCGGAGACTCCTTTCAATGGAAGACCAATAAGACGACAAACCCGAGCATAATACGGTAGTAGGCAAAGACTCGCAAGGTGTGCCGTTTGACATATGCCAAAAAGGCGGCGATCACGGCCCATGCCACCAGGAACGAGACGGCCATGCCGACGGCCAGCGCCAGAAAGTCTTCGTCTGTAAATGTCCCCCTGGCTTTCCAGGTTTCGTACACCGTCGCGGCGATGATGGTCGGGAGAGCAAGGAAGAACGAGTATTCCGTGGCGACTTTCCGGTCAAGCCCTGCGAGCAAGCCGCCGATAATGGTCGAGCCGGATCGGGACATGCCGGGAATCAGAGAGGCGCATTGCGCCAGGCCGATGTAGAGGGCGTGGATCGGAGAGACCTGTTCGAGGCGCAGCACCCGATCGGTCCGTTTCAACGCTTCGACAATGAGGATGACGATCCCGCCGAAAATGGATGTCGCGGCAACGGTGTGAGGCGTGAACAGATGGGATTTGATCCAGCCATGCGTCAGCAAACCCACCAAGGCGGCCGGTAGAAAGGCGATGCCCAGGCCCACGATGAACCAGAAATGAGGATGAGCCTGCGCTGAAGCTTTGAGGCATGCGGTCCAGGTCGGATGTTGCCCGTTTCCCATAAACGATCGGAGCGCAACCCGTTCCTCCCAGGCGCCGGAGACGAGCCGCCCGATCTTTTCCCGCTCGAAGACGATCACGGCCAGGATGGCTCCCAGTTGGATGGCGATCTCGGCATTTGCCGCCACATCGCCGGTGAAGCCGAGAGCATGACCGACCAGGATCAGATGCCCGGTCGACGAGACGGGAAGAAATTCCGTCAAACCTTCGACAATGCCGAGGATGACGGCTAGCGCGGGGCCCCATTCGTTCACGTGCGTACCTTTCAATAGAGCATTATGCCGACGTGCAATCGTTGACGAGCGATCATCACAGAGCGGTGATGATCCGTCAAGCGGAGGATTAATTGACGCGGTCCGGCACGTGGCCGGCGCGGCAAGCGTAAATGTGTTGACAAAGGTCGGATGTTGGCATACACACAATTCGAAAAGATCGAGGATTCGCGTGTGGCCGTTTCAAACATGAATCGAGCAGAAATACGTGAGTATGCGATTTTGCAGAGCAGTTGAGAGAGGGGAGGTTCCTATGAAGCAGGAGTGGATGACGGTAACGGTAATGGTGGCCGGTGTGCTGCTGACGACAGGATGTGTGTCTAGCTCCAAGTATCAAGAGGCCTTGACGGAGGCTGATATCGCCAGAGAAGAATTGGGGAAGGTCCGGGAGCAAAAGGTCGCCATGGAGCAGCAGATTCGCACCTTGAAGGAACTGAACGTGAAGTTCGGCAATGAGACGAATGCGGCTCGCGATGAACTGCAACGGATCCAGCATAGCCGCGACAAGGAGCGGGGGGCGGTCGAGGGACGGACAAGTGAGCTGGAGGAGAAAATCAAGGCGCTCTCGGTCCAGAATCGAAATGTGCGGCAGGAATTGAAGGATGTGAAGCGTCATAATGAGACGCTCAAGTCGATGGTGGCACGATATCAGAAGGAATTGAAAGACAGGTCTCATGCGCCGGCAGCGACGTTGTCTCCGTCGGAGACTCCACCGTCTGCGGCGCAGTCGGCTCCGGCGGCCGCTCCAGGCGTGGTGAATGTCAACAAGGCGTCGGCGAGCGATCTTGTGCTCTTCTTGGGATTAAGCCAGGCGGAAGCCGACAGGATCGTGAATAATCGACCCTACCGCGTGAAGGGAGAGTTGGTGGCCAAGAACGTTGTGCCGAAGGAAACGTTCGACATGATCAAGGATCGCATTACCGTCAGTCAGTAGAGTGACCGAGCGGTCTCATGGCATTGAGCAAGGGCCGTTCTCCATGTGGAGAACGGCCCTTTTGGCTTTTCATGCCGCATAGAATGCCTCTCGCGGGGACCTAGGGGGAGGGAAAGGGGAATGTGACCGTGAGTTGGTCCACGGAAGCCTCGTGGTTGACGACGTAGATGGCCTCCTCCTGTTGAGAGGCTCCAGCTTCGGCGGTTACCGACTCCTGAAGCAGGTCGAGAGTCCGAGGGGTCATGACCGATGTGTCCATGTCAAAGTCTGGGCCAAGGGGTATCCGAGACAAACGGACCGTAATGGTGATCGGCTCGTCCGTGGTCGGCAAGAAGGTGGACTGTCTCTGACCGGCAAACAGTTTCAGCTGAGTCCGGCCGCTGTTTTTCTCAGGAAACAAGAGTTGCGGCGGGCGGGAGCCACGTGTGGTCCAGAGTTGGAGATAGACTTCCTGGTTCGATTCGAGCGTCAAGCGTGCCGCCCCCCCATGTTCTGAGGCAGCGGTCGTACTCACTTCAGAGTCTTGGCCGTCTGCTCCGGGGATCGTGAAGCTATAGCGCAATCCAAGCGGTTTGGCCGAAGCAATGCCTCCCTTCCCCCTGCCGAATTGAGAAANNGCTCGGCGGCTTGAGGTGCCGATTCGGTCGTCGACCGCATTGATTGTTCCTGGGCCTTCTCGATTATGCCGGGTGAAGTGACGGCGGCTCCGTCTCCGTAGAACAGCGCGCGAGCACTGACGGCAGGCAGAGTGGTACGGCTTGTCCCTGCTTCGGATTTGGCTTCCATGTGGGCCGGCGCTGGCGCGGAGGCCGGTGGTGCAGCGGCAAGTTTCTGGTCGGCCGACGGGCTGGTGCTTTTCGAGACCTCGCCGAGCTCGTCCGCACGCGCATTGGGTTTCGGACTCGCTTCATCCTGCTCAAGATGCTCTTTGTCCGAGTCTCGAACGGCATCGGATGCTCGGCGCTCTTGAGGAGTAGGCATCGCAGCCCGTTCTCGTTTCATAATGTTGTCCGGCAAGGCATCGTTTCTCACCGCGCCTTTTGCGGGCGCCTCAGGTGTCTTTTCTTCCGGCGGCCGCTCGGGGACTGATGACGATTCCGGTCGTGGTGCCGGAGGAGCTTGAATTGTCGGAGCAGCCGGTCTTGTCTCTTCGGTCGCTACCGATTGTGCTGCTTGTTTGAGGCTGTCTTGATAGATTTTGGTGCCGAGTATGACAGCGAACAGTGCCGCAGCGAGCCCGCCGGCCCAGGCGAGTCCTGACGGTCGCCGGAACCAATCGACCCACGTGGCTGTGTGGGATGTGCCGGTTTGATGGAGGACTTGCAGTACCCGGTTCCGAACGGTCGGATCGGCCAGCAATTCCTTCAGCGCCTGTTCATCGGCCAGCGCGTTGAACAGCTGCTGATCTTGCAATGCGGCGCTGTAGAGACGCTGCTTTTCTTCCGGCGTCAGCTGGTCCGCTGCGAATCCGCCAAGCAGTTTTTCAAGGTCCTGGTCAGGCATGGGCTTCGTCGTTCGTATCTCGTGAATGACTCGGAGTCTACAACTCAGCACTCAGCACTGCACGGGTCACTCCCAACTCCCGCCCATCAAACTCAGAAGTTGTTTCCTGCATCGCAGGTCCCAGGTATAGATCGTATTGACCGACGGTTGCCCCATAATCTTTTGAATCTGCGGGAAACTCTTTCCCTCCAGCTTCCACTTGAATAGCTCACGGCAACGCTCCCCAAGTTGTGCGATCGCGGCAAGCAACCGATCCACCCGTTGCTTCTGATCGAGCTGTGTCGGCGGATCATCAGCCGGATCGGTCAGCGGCAATGTGTCGATCGACTCCTGATTATACTCGCCTCGACGAAAGGCCTTCCGATGGGCATCCAGCATCTTGAATCGAAGAATTTGAAACGCAAGGGGAACGAGTTCGGTGAGCTCGGTCACGCGAGCGTATTTTTCGTGCAAGAGGGCCAGAACTTCCTGCGTGAGATCCTCTGCATGGTCCCTCGATACACGTGATGTCGCGAACGCAAGGATCCTTTCGCGAAGGCAAGCCAGTATGTGGTCGCGGTTCATGGAGGATCAAAGGCCCTGGGACGCGGGGTTAAGGGCCACATCGGCCAGCGAACGGAAGCCGAGTTGCAACCCGCGGCAGACTTCGACTTGCCGATCAAAACGGTTCTTGGTGCGGATCATCCGTCCCAACGTACGCAGCCCTACGCGTCCCCAGGCGGCCAAGTGGAAAACGGACAGGGGATAATCTGTTCCAAAGAGCAGACGGGAATGCAACTCTTGGCGACGCCTGAGATGCAGCAGCATCCTCAATCGATGGGGCTGGGTGAGGGCGGAAACATCCGCGAAAAAGTTCGGATAATGCGTACACAAGTCCACGAGCGTTGGAAGGAACTTCTCGTAAAACATGAGGCCATAGCTGCAGGCGTGCGCGGCAATCACGGTCACGCCTTCGTCCAATGCCGGACGGAGCCGGTCAGGATTTCCGAGTGATTGGTCTTTGCCGATCAAGCTGAATTCGTAGCCGACATGACTGAGAAGGGGCAAGTTCCGTTGGGCCAGCGCACGGTAGAAGGGCCTATAGGTCCTGTCAGCCGGGTCAAAGTGCTGGGCGTTCGGGAGGACTTTGATCAAGACAGCGCCGGCATCGGCACAACGATGGATTTCGTCCAGCGCATCTTCACGCTGAGGATTGATCGACGGACCGGGCAAAAAGACATCTGGATGGGCGCGCACAGTCTTGAAGACGTAGGCATTGCTGACGAGAAAGTCCGTGTGCTGTTGATTGAGCAGACCGGTCTGATCGTAACATCCATCCATGCCGAGCAGCACGGCTTTCCGCACATACCGTGAGGCCTGGAGTTCTCTCAGGAGATGCGCAAGATATTTCCGGTTGGCTTCGCGCGGGTGGGCGGGCGAGAGTTCATGTTTCCACAGCAGAAAGCGAAAGAGAGG
>DKBD01000172.1 GCA_002451055.1 Nitrospira sp. UBA6909
CGCCTCGAAGGCGACATTCATGAGGGACTCCAGGTCGTTGAGCCCGAACGAGGTGCCGTTGTGCTATGCGCCGGACTGATCCTTGAACGGACGTAAAAAGGTTGTCGCGCAGAACGGTCCGTTCTCGCTGACCTTCTGCCAGATCGTCGCTTTGATGTTGTCGCATCGCAGCATCGTTGCCGGTCGTTTTCCAATATTCCTCCCAGGCCACTGATTTCACTGCATGTTTTAGTCGTACCCGTTTCTGACTTGACGAAAATCATCGAAGCTCTCGATAATAAAGGGCGAAGTCATAGTCGAATTGAAACACGGGTTCGAATCCCGTTGGGACCACCAAACCGCACTTCGTGTGTACCGCCGCCTCTTCATCGCCTTATCGTAATTGTTGGCGGCGGATAGAGTCCTCCAGGGATTCTGTTTCCGTTGGGCCAGCTTGCGCGTCCCGCCGACCCATTATCTTAGTATCGTAATTGGCGGCGCCGAATAGACGCCTGTGTAATTTCTTCTCCTACTTCCGCTCGTTCCGCTGGCTCAACGTGATCCAGGTAGAAACCATAAACGCGATCAACAGGTTCGACTTTTAGACGAACTGCATTGCTCAATAGGCTGGCCAATGGTAGGTTAAGTGCAGAGGTTTGAGGTGGATGAGGGACACGGGGGGTTGAAGTTTCGAAAGCAGTGGTTGGGAAGAAAATTGTGAAAGTGCAAGAGAGGTCATAGGAGACTACGTACTCAACGGACCCAAACGAACCGGGTGATAAAAGCCATGAATGTCAGAGTCAAAAACTTGCTGTTCTGGGTGCTCGTCGGGGTGTTCATGATCTTCCTCTTCAATTTGTTCAGTCCGCCGACACAGGCGCCGCACGAAGAGGTCATTTTTAGTGAATTCATGGCGAAGCTCGACAAGGGCGATGTCGAAAAAGTGCTGCTTAAAGGGAATCATATCAATGCCGTGCTCAAGGATAGCACCCGAATCCGTACCTATGCGGCAGATTATCCCGATCTCGTGAACGTCCTGCGTGAGAAGAAGGTCCAAATCGAGGCCAAGCCGCGCGATGAAAGCCCGTGGTATTTCACCTTTCTTCTAACCTGGGGGCCTTTAATCCTGTTCATAGGGCTGTGGTTGTTCCTCATGCGTCGAATGCAGATGGGGGGCAATAGCGCGATGTCCTTTGGCAAAAGTCGGGCCCGGATGCTCACGGAGGAGCACAAGAAGGTCACCTTTGCGGACGTGGCCGGAGTCGAGGAGGCGAAGCATGATGTTCAGGAGATCATCGAGTTCTTGAAGGATCCTCGCAAATTTCAGAAGCTCGGTGGCCGGATCCCCAAAGGAGTATTGATCGTCGGTCCTCCGGGAACGGGAAAAACCTTGCTGGCGAAGGCAGTCGCCGGGGAAGCCGGTGTTCCCTTCTTCAGCATCAGCGGGTCGGATTTCGTAGAAATGTTCGTGGGGGTCGGAGCCTCCCGGGTGCGCGACCTGTTTGAGCAAGGGAAGAAGCATGCACCCTGCATTATCTTCATTGATGAGATCGATGCCGTCGGTCGACTCAGGGGAGCGGGGCTTGGGGGTGGCCATGATGAACGGGAGCAGACCCTCAACCAGCTGCTGGTCCAGATGGATGGGTTTGATACCACCGAGGGCGTGATCCTTGTGGCGGCCACCAACCGCCCGGATGTTCTAGATCCGGCCTTACTTCGGCCAGGGCGATTCGATCGCCAGGTGGTGGTTGATCGACCGGACCTTCGCGGGCGGGCCGAGATTCTCAAAGTCCACACCAAAAAGGTGCCGGTTGCGGCCAATGTCGAGTTCAACAAGATTGCGCGGGGGACACCCGGGTTCTCAGGAGCAGACCTCGAAAATCTGGTCAATGAAGCAGCGCTGTGGGCAGCCCGTCAAAACAAGGCGGAAGTGGACCTCATTGATTTTGAAATGGCCAAAGACAAGATTCTGATGGGGGCTGAACGCAAGAGCATGATTCTCACTGAGGAGGAGAAACGGGTGACGGCCTATCATGAGGCGGGGCACGCCCTGATAGCCAGGCTCTTACCCGGGACCGATCCAGTGCACAAAGTCACTATTATTCCCCGTGGACGGGCGCTGGGTGTCACGATGCAGTTGCCGACCGACGACCGGTACAGCTACTCGAAAGAGTTTTTATGCCACAGGCTGGCGATCATGATGGGTGGTCGAGTGGCCGAAGAGCTTGTGTTCAAACACATCACAACCGGTGCGGGGAACGATCTGGAGCAAGCGACGAATCTGGCCCGCAAGATGGTCTGTGAGTGGGGGATGAGTGAAAAATTGGGGCCGTTGACGTTCGGCCAGAAAGATGAAGCAGTGTTCCTCGGCCGAGACATCGCGACCAAACGAGATGTCAGCGAACACGTGGCAGTCGAGATTGACTTGGAAATTAAGCGGTTTGTCACTGAAAGCTACGAGCGGGCGAAGCGGTTACTCATCGACGAGAATGCCAGCTTGAAAGCGTTGGCCGAGGCGTTGTTGGAAAAAGAGGTGCTGGACGCATTAGATATCGATCAGATTCTTCAGGAGTCTTCCTCGAAAACGGCTTCCGCGTAAGTGGGTCTGCTCCGTCATTCCTGGCCCGCATGAATAATGCGGGTGAGCAAGTTGAGAAGCGGCGAATCTGTCCTCCGGTGCCGCGCCTTCGTTGACGCCCCGGCGTCGGTTGTGTATAAGAAATGCATTCCCTGCTCATTATTTCTTGGAGTGATGGATATGTACGCACGCGAATTTCATGATGGCGCAAAAGATGGATTGGAGGCGCTCGAGCCTCTCAACCCTGAGAAGATCGCTTCGTTCGATGACTTGCTTGTCGCGATGCGTAAAACCGCCTTCGGCGGCAGAAAGCTCGGTGAGGCTTTCGAAGTGTTGTGGGCGATGGTGTCCGATCCCGACTGCAAGGTCGTCCTGACTCTCTCTGGGGCCATGACGATCGCCAAGATGGGCAAGATCGTCAGCATGATGGTGGATGAGGGAATGGTTCATTGCATCGTCTCCACCGGAGCGCTGGTCGCACATGGCCTCACTGAATCCATCGGCAAGACGCATTACCAGCATCATCCTTCGATGAGCGACGAGGAGCTCTTTCGTAAAGGGTATAACCGCGTGTACGACACGCTCGAGATGGAAGCGAATTTGAATTACGTCGAGCATGTGGTGTCGCAAACGTTGAAACGGATCAGCCATGATCAGCCGCTCTGCTCGGAAGTCCTGACGCGTGAACTGGGAAAGACGTTGGCCGAGGAATATGCCGGTGAGGGGATTTTGAAGAGCGCCTACTTGAAGAAGGTGCCGGTCTTCATCCCGGCCTTCACCGATTCCGAGGTCGGTCTCGACGTGGGGACCTGGGCTATGGCGCACGAAATCGATCGAGCCCGCTCCCATGCCGGTGGGAAGGGTGACTTGGCCGTCTTGACGGCGATCCATCAGGCGTACCCGTCGTTTAATCCATATCTCGACCTCAACAGTTATGCAGATCACGTGCTCTCGGCGAAGCGGCTCGGCATTTTTACGATCGGAGGCGGTGTGCCGAGGAATTGGGCCCAACAGGTCGGTCCCTACATTGAAATCGGCAATCTTCGCCTGGGTCTCAGCGTGAAGCCTCCGCGCTTCCATTATGGAGTCAGAATCTGCCCCGAGCCGGACTATTGGGGAGGCCTCAGCGGCTGTACCTATCAGGAAGGACTTTCATGGGGAAAGTTTGTCAGCCCCAAGGACGGCGGACGATTCTCCGAAGTGCTGAGCGATGCCACCGTGGTGTGGCCTCTGTTGATGATGGGGCTTATGGAGCGGAAGAAAAAAGCCGGGGGTGTGCGCCGTCCATGAGAAAGCCGCATGCATGGTTCGGGACGGCTGTCTTCCTCTGGAGCCTTTTCTGGCTGCAACCGGTTTGGGCCGGGGATTCAACGGAGAAGGATGGTCGGACGAGGGGGCAAGCGAATGCGCCGGTGACGTTGATCGAATATTCCGACTTTACCTGCGGGTACTGCCTGAAATTTTTCAAGGAGACCTGGCCTCGCATTCAGGCCCGCTATGTCGACACCGGCAAGGTGAGATTCCTCTACCGGGACTATCCACGCGCCGATCAAGGCCCCGGACTTGAAGCGGCCATGGCGGCGCGATGCGCCGGTGAACAAGGCAAGTATTGGGCGATGCACGATCGTCTGTTTGCGGAGGGAGGTCGGCTCGACAAGGCCGTCTATCTCGGCCACGCGGCTGCGATTGGACTTGACCAGCCTGCATTTGAAGGATGTGTCAAAGATGGACGATACGCCAAGTCGATCTTCGAGGATCGGCAGGAGGCCAATCGTTGGGGATTTCATGGTACTCCCGGCTTCATTCTCATTCGGACTCGCACCGAACCGACGGAGAAAGATCCTGCGGTCGCGATTCCTGGGGCGTTCCCGTTCGAGATGTTTGCTGACGAAATCGACCGGCTTCTTGCCAGCGGTGCGCGTTGACGAGATGGCACTGAGTGGAAATGGGTTCGCTGGTCAGGTTTGGGCAGGTGATCCGGCTGCATCAGTCATGTGCGCAACTAAGGTAGGAATGTCTCTATGACGTCAACACAGTCTTTCTGGCCCGTTTCCCATCGGGACGACGATTTTTGGGTGTGCATGTCATGCCTCGGGGAAGTGTATTATCGGAAGGTTCCTATGCCCGAGTGTCCTTCATGTCACGGCGTCTCAACCTACGAAGGATTCACTCTTGAGGCCATTCGTGATTGGGGAACGGAAGACCTGATTGCAAAGGCCGTGGCGGCGCAGCAGGCAGCGGCCGTCGCTCAACCAGCCGTCGAATCCACCGCGTCGGTTGAGGCGACGGACTAGTCGGTCCGAACTTCTGCGAGTATCTCCGTGCAGGAACCGCGCCCATTTCTCGTTCATGGCCAATGGAAGCAAGGCGAGCGCACAGCGCGTGTCGTCAATCCGTTCAATGGGCATACAATCGCCGACGTGGGCCAGGCTTCGGAGACCGATGTCGAGGAAGCCGCTGCTTCTGCGGCAGGCGCGGCCACGGCAATGGCAGGGCTTCCATCGCACGCCCGTTACAATATCCTTCAACAGATCGCCGGGCTCATCCATCGGCGGCGGGATGAGTTCGCGTCGACGATCACTGCCGAGGCTGGGAAGCCGATCACCGACGCGAAACGGGAAGTCAGCCGGGCCGTGCAAACTTTCACTGTGGCGGCCGAAGAAGCTCGGCGAATTCCCGGCGAGTTGGTGCCGCTGGATTGGACGCCGGGATCCGATTCCCATCTGGGCATTCTCCGGCGTGTTCCCATCGGTCCCATACTCGGCATCACGCCCTTTAATTTTCCGCTGAATCTGGTCACCCACAAGGTGGCGCCTGCGCTCGCCGCGGGCAACCCGATTTTGATCAAGCCGGCCCCGCAAACGCCGTTGACCGCATTGCTGCTTGGCGAAGTCGCCTTGGAGGCGGGGCTTCCTCCTGGCGGGCTTAATGTGGTGCCGTGCACCAACGCGTTGGCAGAGCGGTTGGTCATGGATGCGCGGTTCAAGCTGTTGAGTTTTACCGGCAGCGCCGCGGTGGGATGGATGCTGAAAGCCAAATGCGGAAAGAAAAAGGTCACTCTGGAACTCGGTGGCAATGCGGGGGTGGTGATCGAGCCGGACGCCGACCTCGATCTGGCGGCCCAGCGCTGCGCTGCGGGCGGGTTCGGCTATGCCGGGCAGACCTGTATTTCCGTGCAGCGGGTGTTCGTTCACCATTCGGTGGCGGATCTGTTTACGACGAAGCTGCTGATGCATGTCGCGCGATTGAAGACGGGGGATCCCACCGACGAGTCGACCACCATCGGCCCTGTGATCGATCAGGCCGCCGCCAACCGCATCGAGAGTTGGATCGGTGAGGCTGTGACGGATGGCGCGCGCGTGCTGTTGGGGGGGAAACGGATGGGATCGGTCGTCGAGGCCACCGTCTTGTCGAATGTGAATCCGGACATGAAGGTGTCCTGTCAGGAAGTTTTTGGGCCGGTTGTGACGGTGACTCCTTACCGCCAGCTCAGCGACGCGATTGCGTTGCTCAACCAATCGGACTATGGGCTCCAGGCCGGCGTGTTTACGCAGGACATCAATAAAATCTTCTACGCCTTCCGTCATCTGGAAGTGGGGGCCGTGTTGGCGAACGAGATTCCCACCTTTCGCGCCGATCATATGCCCTATGGCGGCGTGAAGGATTCCGGTCTGGGGCGCGAGGGAGTTCGGGCTGCAATTGAAGATATGACGGAGCCTAGATTGCTGGTTTTGAACTTAAAGGAACCGGCTGGCTCGTCCTGAAAAATCTTCCGAAGATATTGCGAAGCGGAATCAATCTTGATACAACAGCCCCCCTATATGTGAAATCAATCTGGTCAGTTCGTTTGTCTGGCGTGTGCTCCCGCAAGTCTCCCCAAACAAACCAGAAAACCAGATAGACCGAAATAATTAGAGGAAAGGGAAAGCGATGGTACCGACGCACATGTTCTTGACGAGAGGAGTGGGAGTGCACAAGGAAAAGCTGGCGTCCTTCGAGGAGGCGTTACGCAGCGCCGGCGTGGCCTACTGTAATCTCGTGAGTGTATCTTCGATCCTCCCACCCCACTGTAAGATCATCCCGCGGAAGCGTGGGGAGAAACTGTTGAAACCGGGAGAAATTACGTTTTGCGTCATGGCCCGTTCTGAAACCAATGAACGAAACCAACTGGTCTCGGCGTCGGTCGGTCTGGCGAAACCCACTGACCTCGGTACGTACGGCTATCTATCGGAGCACCATGCCCATGGTGAGACGGATGAGGAAACGGGAGAGTATACGGAAGATCTGGCGGCGCAGATGCTCGCGACGACCTTAGGCGTCGAATTCGATCCAAATGTCGCTTGGAAGGAGCGTGAGCAAGTGTTCAAGATGGGCGGAAAAATAGTGAAAACGCTCAATATCACACAGTCGGCCATTGGCAAGCCTGGCAAGTGGACCACGGTCATTGCCTTGGCGGTCTTCATCCCTGGGGAAAATGTGCCGAAACGCTCTCGCCGCTAGCACCTGTGATCTTCACTTCTTCGGGCCGAATAGGCTCATGTGATCGACGCATGCCATGACGCTTCCAGCCGGCTGGGAAGGGCCGGACCATAACTTTCTCGGCATCGACGAGCCGTGGTGCCATCCGGATCAGGCCGGCGTGTATGTCTTGCCGGCTCCGTACGAACATACCTCCAGCTATATCCGCGGATCGGATCGCGGTCCCTCCGCTATTCTCGATGCCTCCTGCCAGGTGGAGTTCTATGACGAGCAGCTCAAGTGCGAGCCCTTTCGGGAATGGGGCGGCATTGCCACTGCAACGGCTTTGGATCTGGGAGAGAAAGTTGATCGCGCCGCCGTCGATGCGATCGAGCAATTCGTTTCCCCGTATGTCGGGACCGGACGGTTTCTGGTGACGCTGACAGGGGAGCATACCGGAGCGCTGGGAGCGATCCGCGCCCATGCCAAACGTTATCCGGACATGTGCGTGGTGCAGATCGATGCGCACGGCGATTTGCGCGAGGCCTACCAAGGGAACCCGTTCAGCCATGCCAGCGTGATGGCACGGGTGGTGGAGGGCGGGCAATCGTTGGTGCAGGTCGGCATCCGGTCGATCAGTCAGGAAGAGATCGCCCGTATCGAAAAGACGGATCGGATCACAACGTTCTTTGCCGCGAATATCCTGGATCCATCCGGTCCCTATGAAGGGAAAGCCTCCAGGTGGATTCCCGACATCGTGGCCGCCTGCCGAGGACCGGTCTATTTGACGTTCGACTGTGACGGGCTGGACGCATCGATGATTCCCGCCCTGGGAACTCCTGAGCCAGGTGGTCTGGGCTGGTACGATGCCCTCAATCTGGTCGCGGCTCTTGCCAACGGCCCCGGTATTGTCGGCATGGATGTGAGCGAAATCGCCCCCATTGAGGGGTTTGTTGCACCACAATTTACCATCGCCCGTTTGATCTATCGTATGCTCGGCCGTATCAAGGCTGGACGCCGAGTGTACTGAGCAGCACCTAAGAGCAATCCATTGCATATCATGCACCCGTCGGCTTGCCTGTGACCACCCCGATTCGCCTCAATAAGTTTTTTACGGAGCATGGGATCTGTTCTCGGCGCGAGGCGGATCGTTTGATCGAATCGGGAGCCGTCACGGTCAACGGCCATGTGGCGAAACTAGGGGATCGGGTGAGCCCCACGGACGTCATTGCCCGAGACGGGCGGGTAATTCCCTGGTGCAAGGCTCCCATTTACATCAAATACTACAAGCCAGTCGGGGTCACGACGACGAGCGAAGCGCATGTGGCGCGGAACATCATCGCGGAAATCGGGCACCCTGAGCGGATCTTCCCGATCGGACGGTTGGACAAGGATTCTTCCGGCCTGATTCTCCTGACGAACGACGGGAATATCGTGAACGAAGTTCTGCGGACTGAATTCGGGCACGAGCGGGAATATCTTGTCGAAGTCGATCAGCCGTTCGACCAGTCGTTTTTGGACCGGATGTCGAGCGGCGTCGTGGTTCTCGGAAGCAAGACGAAACCCTGCCGAATGGTCCGTGTCGGGCCTAAACGGTTTCGTATCATTCTGACTGAAGGCCGCAATCGGCAAATCAGGCGTATGTGCCGGGCCCTCGGCTATCGGGTCACCGGCCTGCACCGCACCAGGATCATGCACATTACCGTCAAGGAGCTGGGGGTGGGAGAGTGGAAAGAACTGACCGAACAGGAGCGGGAGCAACTCTGGGAAGCCGTGGGCCGTATTCGAACGTAACCGGGAGTGCGCCGCGCTTTCTTGAGGAGGGTCTGACGAGACGTTAACTGTGCAATTCTCGCCTGGCTGCGCGGACGATCGCAAGCACCGCAGGATGTTTGAGCCGCCGCTCGACGGTGATCGCATAGAAATACAGTTTTGGCGAGTCTAGGCGTCCAACGACCTGCACCCGGTATTGACGGCAGATTTCTCTCTCTATTGCCGTGGCGCCGGGGAAAATCCCGTAGCCATCCTGCCCGAACGCCTTGAGCGTCAAGCTGTCATCGAATTCGCCGACGATGTTGGGAGACAGTTGACGATGAGCCAGCCATGGGTCCAGCAGCTGTCGGAGCGGCGAATCGGATGTTGGCAGAAGTAGCGGTGCGCCCTGTAACGATTGGGGAAAGCCGCGACCATACTGGGCCGCCAGCTTAGCTGTCGCGAACAGGGTCACTCCCGACTCACCCAAGAGGTGGTTATACATTCGAACTTTGTTGTTTGGCGGGGCCGGGCAGTCAGCGATAACCAGATCCAACTGGTGAATGACCAGATCCGTCAACAAAAACGGCAGTTTATCCTCCCGGCACACTAAGAGTGTCTGCTGATCCACCTTCAAGGCTGATTTCAGGAATTGAGTGGCGATCGGTTTCGACACAACATCCACCATGCCGACGACCAATCGGGAGGGGTACCCTTTCGTCCCGTGTCCCTTCACCGCGCGCATCAACTCTTGTCCGGTTGCGAAAATGTCCTCCGCGTACTTGAACACCACCTGTCCCATCTCTGTCATAACGAGGCGGCGTCCCACCCGGACGAACAACTTTTCGCCCAGCGTGTCCTCCAGCATGCGGATTTGCCCGCTGACTGTAGGCTGGGCGAGGCGGAGTTCCTCGCAGGCTTTCGTCACCGTGCCGTGCTTGGCCACGGACCAGAAATACAGCAGATGGTGATAGTTCAGCCAATCCATATGGCTCTAGGTGCCGAGTTAGGGATAGCACTATACATCGGATTAGCCGATAACTCCAATCCGTTTTATCTATTTTGAAAAATAAGCAGGAGATTGCTACTGTGGGCGCCGTCCGCCACCCAACGTGAAAGGAGCATCCTTCATGATCGCTCTGGTATTGGCCATTGTGACCCTCCTGCCAATGACCGCACTGGCGGAACCGGTTAGCGGCTCGCGGCCCGTGCAGGC
>DKBD01000271.1 GCA_002451055.1 Nitrospira sp. UBA6909
CCGGTTCCCCAGATAGACCTAATCCCGTCATTGGCATAAATGCACAAATCAGTAGGTCAGTTTGGGGAACCGGCGGGCAGGTTACCGTTTCAAGGCTTTCACGCGCTCTTCTGCGTGGGCTGCCCGGGCCTCCTCTTCAGGGATGCCTTCGACCAAGGCGAGGAAGGTTTCATATTCCGCCACCGCACGCTTGGGATTAGTCTCTTCGAACGCTTCCGCAAGGTTATAACGAGCCATGGCGTAGTTGGGACGCAACGTGACGGCCCGTTCAAACACGTTTAACGCCGCGTCCCGTTCGCCCAATTTCATATGCACTGCGCCCAGATTGTTCAGGACTTCCGGAATATTCGGCCGAATGGTGAGCGATCGTAGTATCTCAGCTTTTGCCTTGTCGAATTGGCTTTGGGCTGCCCATGAAAGACCCAGCTTATGATGCGCTTCAGCCAGCCAGACCTTGTTACTAAATCCAGTGGCAATGGCTTTTTGATAGGCATCGGCGGCGATGTCGTAGTTTTTCTCTCCGCAGTAGGCAAGCTGCGCGGCCTGGCCACGGGCAAATTGTTGAAGTGAAACAAATGGTTCTTTGTCCTCGCTCCCCTGGCTCTCGATTCTTTGGCCGCTTGTCCCGCCTTTGGGGGTCCTGAGCCGTTCCAGAAATTCCCGACGGTACGGAGAAAACAGTCGGACATAAGGGTCAATGGTAAATGACGCCTGAAGCAGGATCGGGCGATCTTGTGAGCCCGTTACCAAATATTGTGTGGTGCTCTTCTCATCCCCCGTTTCGAAAATGGCGCTGGCCTCCATGTTCCCTGCTGTCTCTAATTGAGACACGTTCAAATAAAACTCGAGCGACGGTTTCAGCCGAGAAAGCGTGTCTCGCAGCACTGAATAAGGGGAAAGATTCAGCCCTCTCGGAAAGGTGAAGAGGGCTCCGACGAGAACCCCGTCCTCATCGAAAAAATACGACTCATCACTGCGAGAAGCGCTGTGGGCTTCTGCAATCACGAGCTCCTTCCCGCTTCCCCACGCATTCGGTTTGGGATCCGCCAAAGGGTGTTTCGCGAGGAATTCTGGTTTCCGCTCGCAGAGAGCCGTCGACCCAAGAAGGATGAGATCGGTTGCAGACGGCGGCAGGCTAGGCCGCACGGATCCGCTCTGGCCACACCCGATGATGACGCTGACGACCAGCAAACAACCGGTCAGAGAGATATGCCGGCCGGAGACACCCATGGAAGACATTCTCCTGAGACACACATTCCTTCGGTAGACAATACACGATTTGGAGGGACTTGGCGAAGTGTAAAAAGGCCTGCGCCTTCGGAAAGGCGCAGGCCTCCATCTTACAAAGTGATCCGCGCAATCTAGCGGCGCAGGGAGTCCTGCATCGCATCTTCGGCCGTGTAGCCGAAGAGATAGTGATTGCTGTCGCCTAGGGTATACATCGGCCGATTAATTCCGTAATCGAACGCATGACCGAATGGGTGACCAAGGAATCCCAGCCAGCGAAGGGGATGATCATTGACTGTTGATCCGCCTGCTGGGTCGGTATAGACCAACGCAGTCGCATCTAAAATGGTGAAAATGCTTGTAGGAGGGGCGTACTCCTTTTCGGCGTAGCTCTCACTGTCGGTTGCGGCCTGCTGGTTAGTTGCTGCGCAACCGGCGGCGACCATTGTGAGTATCGCAATACCAATGGCCCATGACATTGCCCTCATAGTGTAACCTCGCTTGTTTCACTCCCCAGCCGGATGCTCGGCCTGGTCGTTGCTAAATGTAGTGAAAGTGTAGCCGACAGGGTCTGTTCTGTCCAGAATTGAGGAGACTTTGCCGTTCCTGACGATCACGGCGTCCTCATCCCCGCCACGGATCATGGATATGGTTGGTTATAAGAGAAGAAGGAGAGACATGGTGGGCGATACAGGTATCGAACCTGTGGCCTCTTCCGTGTGAAGGAAGCGCTCTACCACTGAGCTAATCGCCCATTGGGCAGGAGTCTAGCACGGGCTTTCTGTGAGGTTCAATCTCGGCGGTTCTCCCCTTTCATTCGTCGCATTGCCGTTCCGTATACCAACTGCCTTGACTTCGGTAAAACACGGTTTCTAGAATGGCACCCTTTCCCGGATAAGGATGGTCAATTGCATGAGAGATGACGTGGTCATCGTGGGCGGTGGTCTGGCTGGATCGGAAGCCGCCTGGCAGGCCGCCAATCGCGGCGCTAGGGTTACGCTCTATGAGATGCGCCCCAAAGAAATGACAAAGGCGCACAAGACCGGCGGTTTGGCCGAGCTGGTCTGTTCCAATTCGCTGGGGTCCACCGACCTGCAAAATGCCCCGGGCATTCTCAAGGAAGAAATGCGCCGCCTGGGCTCGTTGGTGATCGCCTCCGCCGAACGAGCGAAGGTCCCGGCCGGATCCGCACTGGCGGTCGATCGTGATCAATTCTCTTCATCGATCACGCAAGCGCTGGAAGGCCATCCGAACGTCAGAATTCTCCACGAGGAGATCGCCGAGATTCCTACCGACTGTGTCTGTATCGTGGCGACCGGGCCGTTGACCTCGGACAAACTGTCCCAATCCATCCGGGCCGTGACCCAATCGCAGCATCTCTATTTCTTCGACGCAATCTCCCCGATCATCGACGCGGACTCGATCGACATGAACATCGTCTTCCGTGCCTCCCGCTACGACAAAAACTCGGACGATTATCTCAACTGCCCCATGACGGAGGCACAGTACGACGCATTCTATGAAGCGCTCGTCGCCGCCGAGAAGGTGCAACCGAAGGATTTCGAGAAGACGCCGTACTTCGAGGCCTGCATTCCCATCGAGGTCATGGCGGAACGCGGCCGTCGCACGATGCAGTTCGGACCGCTCAAACCGGTTGGCCTGGAAGATCCGCGAACCGGCCTTCGTCCTGCCGCCGTGGTTCAACTGCGAACCGAGAACGTTCATCGCACCTGCTACAACATGGTAGGATTTCAGACCAAGCTCACCTATCCGGAGCAAAAACGTGTCTTCCGCATGATTCCCGGATTGGAACGGGCCGAATTCTTTCGATACGGCAGCCTGCACCGCAACACATTCATTAATTCACCTCGATTGCTCACGACCACGCTGCAATTTAAGGCCCGCGGCACCTTGTTCTTCGCCGGGCAATTGGTCGGAGTGGAGGGCTATACCGAGTCCGCGGCCATGGGAGGGCTGGCCGGTATCAATGCGGCACGCCTCTTGACGGGAGCGCCGCCGGTGACGCCGCCGCCCACAACCGCTCACGGATGTCTGGTTTCTCATATTGCGCTGTCCGACCCGTGTCATTTCCAGCCGATGAACACGAATTTCGGCCTCTTTCCTCCCTTGCCGAGCGCGCCGAGAGACAAAGAGAAGAAACGGCAATTAATCGCCCGGCGGGCTCTTGAGGATTTCGAGTCATGGAAGACGAGATCCGAGCTTTCGTAAGATTCCTCGAGGGCGAGCGGAATGCGTCGCACGAGACCATCCGCAACTACCGGTCGGATCTCCGGCAGTTGTCGTCCTTTCTACTTCACGCAGCAGGCAATACCTCGCGTTCGATTCACCCGAGCCATGTCACAGCCGACGATATCCGGGCCTATCTCCACTGGCTGGACCGAAAGGGCGAGAAAGCTTCGTCGCTCGCGCGGAAACTGGCCTCTATTCGGAGTTTCTATCGTTTCCTCGTACATGAACACGCGGTGCCGAAGAATCCGACGGACGATATCCGAAGCCCCAAGCAGCCCAAACCCCTTCCCCGCGTGCTGACGAAGGACGACGCCGGAGCCTTGATGGAATTTCCTGACGGCCGGTCGTTACTGTCGTTGCGCGATCGCGCCCTGCTCGAAACCTTGTATTCCACCGGCGCACGAGTGAGTGAAGCGGTCGGGATCAACCTCGGCGATCTCGATCAGGCGGAGGGATTTGTCCGTCTAAGAGGCAAGGGACGCAAGGAGCGGGTGGTCCCGATCGGTGATGTCGCCATTCGAGCGATCCGGAAGTACCGCGATTCATTACCGATGACGGCCGAACGACGCGGACTCTCGGCGCCGCTTTTCTTGAATCATCGCGGCGGCCGGCTCACGACACGAAGCGTGGCTCGGATCGTGGCCCAATACTCAGACCGCCTCGCCGGTGGAGCCATCAATCCCCATGCATTACGGCATTCGTATGCCACGCATCTGCTCGATGAGGGCGCGGATCTCCGGTCCATCCAGGAAATGCTCGGGCACGCATCCCTGAGCACCACACAAAAGTATACGCACTTAGCCTCCGATAAACTTGCCGCGGTCTACGACCGCGCCCACCCACGGGCGCGCCCGTCCAAAGGCGCCACGGCACACAAGGATCAGGAGCCGTCATGATTATTCGATCCACCACCATCTTGTGCGTCCGCCGCGCGGGACGAGTCGCCATGGGTTGCGACGGCCAAGTGACCGTCGGGACCACGGTGATGAAACACAACGCCAGAAAGCTGCGGCGCCTCCATCACGATCAGGTGCTCGCTGGCTTTGCCGGAGCCACCGCCGATGCCTTCACGCTCTTTGAAAAGTTCGAAGGCAAGCTGGAGGAGCATCGGGGCAATCTCACGAGGGCGGCGGTCGAACTTGCCAAGGACTGGCGGACCGATCGGGTGCTGCGCCGCTTGGAGGCGCTCCTGGCGGTCGCCGGCCGGGATCAGTCCTTCATCATTTCAGGGACCGGCGACGTCGTTGAGCCGGAAGACGGCATCCTGGCGATCGGATCGGGAGGGGCCTACGCTTTGGCGGCTGCCAGAGCGCTTCTGGGGCACTCACAACTAGAAGCCGCGGCCATTGTGGCGGAAGCGATGAAGATCGCCGGCGCCATCGACATCTATACCAACCAGCAGATCGTCGTCGAGGAACTACAAGGATAAATGCACATATGACGCATCAGACACGTGACAACGAACCACTGAACCTGAACAATCTCACACCGCGCCAGATCGTGGAAGAGCTGAATCGCTACGTGATCGGGCAAAAGGACGCTAAACGCATGGTGGCTATCGCACTCCGCAACCGATGGCGCCGCCAACAGTTGTCTCCCGATTTACGCGACGAGGTGATGCCGAAGAACATCATCATGATCGGTCCGACCGGCGTGGGTAAAACAGAAATCGCCAGACGGCTTGCCAAGCTGGCCGAGGCTCCGTTCATCAAGGTCGAAGCGTCGAAATTCACGGAAGTCGGCTATGTCGGGCGCGATGTGGAATCCATCGTCCGTGATCTGACTGAATTGGCCATCAATATGGTAAAAACCCGACGCCTGGACGCGGTTCAACAAAAGGCCGAGCAGCATGCCGAAGAACGTCTGCTCGACCTGCTGTTGCCTCCACCGCCGCCTCGACCAGGGTATACAGAGGGCCCGGACGAGTCGGCCGCTCCGACGCCCCCCGATTCCTACGAAACCACGAAGTCGAAACTGCGGCTTAAACTTCGCGAGGGCAAGCTTGACGAACGGACCGTCGAGATCGAAGTCAAGGAGCGAAGTCTGCCGGTCGGCGTCATTTCTAATATAGGCGGCCTCGATGACCTGGAAGGAAACCTCCGTGACATGTTGGGGGGGATGTTCCAGGGCAAGAACAAAAAGCGGCTGATGAAGGTCCCGGAGGCCCTGAAACTTCTCACTCAGGAAGAGGCACAGAAACTCATCGACATGGACGACGTCGTTCGTGAAGCCGTCACCAAGGTCGAGCAAACCGGAATCGTGTTCCTTGACGAAATCGATAAAATCGCAGGACGGGAACGGACCATGGGGCCCGACGTTTCCCGGGAAGGCGTGCAGCGCGACCTGCTTCCCATTGTCGAAGGCTGCACGGTCAATACCAAACATGGGCCGGTTCTGACGGACCATGTCCTCTTCATCGCAGCGGGAGCGTTTCATGTGGCCAAGCCATCAGACCTGATTCCTGAGCTGCAAGGGCGATTTCCGATTCGCGTGGAACTCAGCCCCTTGTCGAAAGATGATTTTGTGCGTATCCTCACGGAGCCGAAAGGAGCCCTCGTCCGGCAGTACCAGGCCTTGCTGGCGACGGAAGGCCTCACCGTTCACTTCACGAAGGACGGGCTGGAGGAGATCGCCGACATCGCGGTCCAAGTCAACGAGCGGACGGAGAACATCGGCGCACGCCGACTGTTCACCATCATGGAACGGCTCCTGGAACAGATTTCCTTCGAAGGGCCAGAGTGGCCCGACAAAGCCGTGAACATTACGGCCGACTACGTCCGTGAGCGGCTGAAAGATGTCGTGAAGGACCAGGATCTGAGCCGCTATATTTTATAGACGAAACGGGCAAGACGAGCGTGACCCGCGAGACACTCTTCGCCCTCGCGTAAGCCTCGCCTTTCTCGCATTTCCCGCAGCGAGAGCGCACGCATGAACAAACTCATCAAGAAAGCCAACGTTCTGATCGAGGCCCTACCCTACATTCGAACATTCCGAGGGAAGACGGTGGTGGTGAAGTACGGCGGCCATGCCATGACGGATGCCTCCTTAAAAGAACTTTTCGCTCAGAACGTGGTGTTGTTGAAATACGTCGGGATCAACCCGGTCATCGTTCACGGAGGCGGCCCCCAGATCGACAAGATGCTGCATCGACTTGGCATCGAGGCCAAATTCCGCCACGGCGTACGGATCACCGACAAAACCACGATGGAAATCGTGGAAATGGTCTTGGCCGGCCAAATCAACATGGAGATCACCGACCTCATCAACCGCCACGGCGGCAGCGCCGTCGGCCTGAGCGGAAAAGACGGCGGTCTGATCCGGAGCAAGCCGCTCACGGCCAAGGCGTGGGCTGAAAGTCTGGAGCGCGATTTGGACGGGGAGGATGGGGACTTCGGTCTCGTCGGCGATATCGAGAGGGTCGACCCCAGTCTGCTGCACAGACTCCAAGAAGATCACTACATCCCCATCATCGCTCCGATCGGGTCCGATCGCGAAGGGAATACGTACAACATCAACGCCGATCTCGTGGCAGGCGCCGTGGCCGGAGCCTTGCGGGCAGAAAAGCTCGTCATGATGACGGACATCAAAGGCATCCGCGACGCCAATGGCCGCCATCTTTCGACCGTCTCACGCAAAGACGTCAAGCGCATGGTGAAAAAAGGGACGATCACGGAAGGCATGTTGCCGAAAGTGCACGCCTGCCTCGACGCGCTGGATGCCGGTGTCGGAAAAGCCCACATCATTGACGGGCGGATTCCTCATGCGATTCTGCTCGAGATCTTCACGCGCAAAGGCATTGGAACCGAAATAGTAGCGTAGGGCTTCTGGTCTTTCTTGAGCCACGACACGACGCTTGTGAGATCCCGGCTGCTGATGCATCTTCGCGCCTTGGTTGGGGAGCGACATCCGGACTCCTCACCCAGCGCTCTTCAACGCACGGCTTCCTACCTGCGAGCGCAATTCACGAGTCTCGGCCTCGCTAGCTCCAACCATGCGTTTGCGGCCTGGGGAGGGACCTTTGCAAATGTCATCGGCACGAGAGGGGACGAAGCACAGTCGCAAGCTCCGCTCATTCTCGCCGCCCACTACGACACCGTATTCGGTTCGCCGGGAGCCGACGACAACGCAAGCGCCCTGGCGGTCCTGCTTGAGGTGGCACAGCGACTCAAAGAGATCTCACTGGAACGGCCGGTTCAGTTCATCGCCTTCTCGCTGGAAGAAGAGAATCTCTCGGGAAGCCGCGCCTATGTTGCGGATCTCGTCGCCGCGCGCAAGGCCGTACATGGGGCGATCGTGCTGGAGTGCGTCGGCTATGCGCGGAGTGAGGAAGGATCACAGAAGATTCCGCCTGGCATTCCAGTAGCCGTCCCGACCGTTGGGAATTTCCTGGCCGTGATCGGAAATCAGCCCTCAGCAGGGTTTACACATACCGTGAGCCAAGCCATGAACCAGCACGTGCCGGTTGTGCCCCTCGTCGTACCAGGCAACGGCGAATTGTTACCGGACACCAGACGCAGCGACCATACGGCATTCTGGGAGCAGGGCTTCCCCGCCGTCATGGTCACCGACACGGCCAACTTCCGCAACCCCCACTACCATCGGCCCACCGATAC
>DKBD01000020.1 GCA_002451055.1 Nitrospira sp. UBA6909
GAAGCAGGCGTTGAGACAAGCCACAACTTATAGCAAGGCTCGGAATTCATCAACGGTCAGACCGGCATCACGGGCGATACCGCCCATGGTGATGGCGTTGACTGGATTGTGTCGTGGGATGGTCAGAATGCGCTGGCCGTTGCTCATCACGATATGCTTGCCTTGACGGATAACACGAAAGCCCGCCTTTTCCAGCGCTCGCACAGCAGCAAGGTGATTGACATCGGGGATCTTCGGCAATGCTACACCGCAACTTCGATTTCTCGCACGTCCTGGCCTCGAATCTCATCCTCGACGACAGCCAAGTATTCGCGGATGGCATCCTGAATGTTCTGAATGGCTTCCTGCTCCGTCGCGCCTTGAGACCAACATCCAGGCAATCCTGGTACGGACACCGCATAACCTTCTTCAGATTTTTGCAGGGCAATACGATATTTCATGGATCATTCCCCACCATTATTCGCAGAGCGCTCGACCCCGCTTGCCGACTGAGTCATGGACAGTGTATGTATCCTTCGAACAAAAGTCCAGATTGGAACCTTTTCGGTTCTTCACGTATCAAGTTGGAAAATGCCAAGAGCCGTCTGTCTCCAACATGTTCCCTTTGAAGGACCAGGCGCCTTCGCGACTGCCTTATCAGATAGAGGTGTGCCCCTTGAGTGCTACCTGGTGCCGGAGAAGGGTTTGCCAAAGGATCCTGGCGACTTACTGATCGTGATGGGTGGGCCGATGTCGGTGAATGATCCCGATCCGTGGATTGCGGAGGAGACCGACTTCATCCGCGCGGCGTTGTCGGCCGGCAAGCCGGTGGTCGGGGTCTGTCTTGGTAGCCAGTTCATGGCCAAGGCGTTGGGCGCAGCTGTGGAGCCTGGAAGGGCACTCGAAATCGGTATGACACCAGTTCGGCTTACCGATGAGGGGAGGGGCGATCCGGTGTTCGGGTCCTGCCCCGAGACGTTCGAGGTGTTTGAATGGCACGGGGAGATCTTCGACCTGCCGAAAGATTGTGTGCCGTTGGTCGGTTCCGACATCGCCCCTGTACAGGCGTTCCGCTACGGCGCCCATGCGTATGGAGTCTTGTTCCATTTGGAAATGGAAGAGGCCGGAATCGAGAATTTGTGCCGCGAATGTGCGCCGGACCTGGAAAAAGCGCGTCTTTCTGCGCAACAGGTCAAAGCGACGGCCTTACCCCAGCTCCCCCAGCTCCACCACATGGCAGATCGACTGATGGGCCATCTGCTCGTCTCTCAGCGTTGATTACTGCCCCAATCCTGCAGTAGCTTAATGGCTCCGTTCAAGCCACTGGAATGGCATCACTCTAGAAAAAGGAGAAGAAACCATATGGGCGGTTTCCCCATCGAAGTTGCAACCCGCATCAAGACGCTGCCTCCTTACTTGTTTGCCGCGATCGACAAGATGAAGCAGGAAGCGATCGCGCGCGGAGTGGACATCATCAACCTTGGCATCGGCGATCCTGATTTGCCGACGCCGTCTCCGATCATCGACAGCTTGGCACAGGCTGCCAAGAACTCCAAACACCACCAATATCCTTCATATGAGGGCATGTTGGCCTTTCGCACCGCGGTCGCCGACTGGTACAAGCGCCGCTTTAATGTTACGTTGAACCCGGCCGATGAAGTGTTGACGCTGATCGGCTCGAAGGAAGGGATTGGCCACATTCACCTGGCGTTCGTCGATCCGGGCGATGTCGTTTTGGTGCCGAGCCCAGGCTACCCGGTTTATCCGGTCGGGACGGGTTTCTCGGGCGGTGTCACGCACATCATGCCGCTGACCAAAGCCAATGGCTTTTTGCCGGACCTGCATGCAATTCCGAAAGATGTCGCGAAAAAGGCCAAGCTGATGTGGCTGAATTCACCGAATAATCCGACTTCGGTCATTATGACCAAGGAATACTTCAAGCGCGTGGTCGAGTTTGCGCAGGAGCATCAGGTGATCGTTTGCCATGACGCCGCATATTCAGAAATTTATTACGATGGAAAACGGCCGACAAGCTTTCTCGAAGTCGACGGCGCCAAGGACGTCGGAATTGAGTTTCACTCATTGTCAAAGACCTACAACATGACCGGCTGGCGGATCGGGTTTGCCGTCGGTCATAGAGAGGTCTTGGCCGGTCTCGGCAAGGTGAAGAGCAATTTGGACTCCGGCGTGTTCGAGGCGGTGCAAGCCGCGGGGATTACCGCGCTGGGTCTGGACGAGTCGGTTACGGACGGCATCAGGAAGATCTACCAAGAGCGGCGCGACACGCTCGTGCCAGGTTTGAAACAGCTCGGGCTCGAAGTGGATCCGCCCCCCGCTGCATTTTATGTGTGGGTGACGGTACCCAAGGGATACACGTCCGCGTCGTTTACGGCGCATTTGTTGGAAAAGGCCGGCATCGTGACCACGCCCGGCAACGGGTTTGGCGCGCCGGGTGAAGGGTATATCCGCATGACTGTATGCACGTCGAAGGAACGATTGGCGGAAGCGGTGGAGCGAATCAAGAAGGCTGGATTTTGAAACGGTGAGGGGCGAAGAGTAAAGGGTTAGGCGGAAATTCAGGGAGCTGTCCCCTCACTCCTTACCCCTCATCCCCAACTGCTTATGGAGACGGCCTACATCGGTTTCGGATCCAACGTCGGCGATCGGATCGATTTCTGCGACCGGGCAGTGACGCTGTTGAGTTTGCTGCCTCATTCGCAAATCACGGGTGTGTCATCGCTCTACGAAACAGAGCCGGTCAAAGACGGATCCGATCCAGGAGACGGGTGGTTTCTGAACGGTGTGGTGCAACTCCAAACTGAGGTGACCCCCAAGAGCCTCTTGACGGTATTACGAGAGATCGAACGGGCGCTCGGACGCGATCAGGACAACAGATCCGGTCCCAGGACCATCGACCTGGACCTCCTCTTCTACGGCGATCGGGCCATTGATGAGCCCGGCTTGGTTGTGCCCCATCCGCGGGTGCATCAGCGCCGCTTCGTGCTCATGCCCTTGAGGGAATTGGCCCCGCTGTTAACGCATCCGGTCACCCACCGGTCGGTGGAAGAGATGCTGGCTGAGATTGAGGATCGGTCGGAGGTCAGGCTGCTCTCCCCACAGCCGTCGCTCCGCTACGGCTTGCGTGCGGCGTGCAACCCCATCTCGAACTCATGAAAATCATTCGCAGCCTTACCGCTATGACGGCTTGGAGTGAGAGGCTCCGTCGCGAGGGCGTCACGATCGGATTCGTACCCACGATGGGCGCCCTGCACGACGGCCACCGGGCACTGATCCGGGCCGCGCGTCTGCGATGTGATGCGCTCGTGGTCAGCATCTTCGTGAACCCGACTCAATTCAGTCCCACGGAGGATCTGGCCAGATATCCCCGCCCTCTGGAAAGGGACCGTGCGTTGTGTCGAGAGGAAGGTGTTGACGTGTGTTTCGAGCCCACCGCGGCCGCCATGTATCCGGAAGGATTTGAGACCGTGGTGACGGTCCCGGAGATTGGCCGAAGGTGGGAAGGGGAAGTGCGTCCTCACCATTTCCCCGGTGTCGCGACCGTGGTGACGAAACTCTTCGGCACTGTCAGACCCCATCTCGCCCTTTTCGGACAGAAAGATTATCAACAGTCGGCGCTGGTGCGGAGGCTGGTGGAGGATCTGAGCCTGGGTGTGGAGATTATCGTCCGTCCGACAGTGCGTGAGCGGGATGGCCTGGCCATGAGCTCGCGCAATGTGTATTTCTCGTCGGGTGAGCGGATCGTTGCCCCCACGTTGTACAAGGGGCTTCAGGCCGGTGCTGAAGCCGTTGCAAAGGGGAAGACCAAGGCTTCGGATGTTCAGGCGGCTATGGCAAAGGTTATTGACAGGGAGCGGGGCTTGACGATCGATTATCTGGCTGTGTGTGATCCGTTGACGCTGGAGCTGCTCTCATCAGTGACTTCGAAAGCCGTCCTCCTCGGCGCGGTGCGTCTTGGCTCCGTCCGCCTCATCGACAATCTCATCGTGACGGCGGGATCCAAGCGGATGCAACGAAAGCTCAGCGAAAGGCTTCCTCGCGGAGAGGGCGTTTAGTACTGGAGGTTCGGGCGGATGCCCTGCCCGACAAGCAAATTGAGAATGACTTGGCTGAGGCGCTGCTTGTCGTTCGGCCGAAGGTCAAGGAAGCGGATCCCCAGCGACTCGTTTCGCACAGAACAGACTGTAGCGGCCTCGACCTTGATAATGTCCTCGTACGAGGCTGGCTTGATCATCAGTTCGAGAAAACTGCCGTTCGGTAGCCTATTGGATGTTTCAAACGTGCACCCGCCCATGGAAATTTCCGTGACTCGGCCATCCACTCGGGTGGCATTGTTGTCGAGCAGATGAGCCTGAAAGGACGAGGACAAGCGTGTGTACTCCCGGCGGTCCATCCCCTGTGAGGGATTGGGAGTTTCTGACGAATATGTGTGGAACCCAGTCATGCAGAGTTGGCACCGGAATGAAATAATGTGGAGTCGATGGAGAAATCTCTCGACGGTTCCTTCGCGATACGTCATGCGGATGAATGATGTCCCACAACCTGGACAGTGCAGGTGTTTCATGATCTCGAGTGTGGTTCTCGTGAGATGCGACCGGCGGAGAAACCCTCCGCCGACAGGTCTTCTCGTTGTGCCTTCAGAATCGGTTCCAAGCTGGCCGGCGAATAGGTCGCCGGCTTCACCCACTTCCCGTCGGCCCGCTTGTGTCCCCCCACCTTACTGAGATTTGACCGATGGACTTCCCGAAATACCGGTTCCATGTCGATTCCATAGGAGACGGCAGTGCCATAGACCACATACAGTAAGTCCGCCAGTTCTTTGGCCACCAATGCCAGATTCCCGCCAGCCATGGATTCTTTCAATTCATCAAACTCTTCCTGAATGAGTTGAACGCGAAGCCGTTTGGTTTCATCGGTCAGATCGGTGGGGACGGTTTGGGTCACAATCTCGAATGTGCGATGAAACTCCTCCACCATTGATTGTTCGTCGGTCACGCGGTCTCCTTTATTCGGTCTCGAACGGCAAGGTTTTGCGTGGAACGACCTCCGCCGGTTCGAGCAGCGGGATTTCCTTGTCCGATGAGACGCCCAGTTCTCGAAACTTTCGCGCGGTCGGAAGAACGCGGGTTTCCAGCGAACCCACTGCTCGGTTGTAGGCCGTGATGCTCTTGCCGAGCGCCTCCCCCACGTCGTTCACATGTTCTGCGAACACCGCCATGCGCTCATAGAGTTCTTTCCCCAAACGGCCGGCTATTTCGGCGTGCGCATTCAGCTGCTGTTGCTGCCAACCGTAGGCCACTGCTCGCAGCAGTGCGACGAGCGTCGCCGGCGTAGCCAGAACCACGCCACGAGCAAATCCTTCTTCGATGAGACGGGGGTCTTGATCCAGCGCGGCGCCGAGAAACTGTTCACCAGGGAGAAACAATACGACGAATTCCGGCGCTTGCTCGAACTGTGACCAGTAGGCCTTCAGCGATAATTCATCCATGCGTTTTCGCACCTGCGCGGCGTGACGGCTCAGAGCCTCTGCCCGTTGCGCATCGTCGCGCGCCTCGTGCGCGTCGAGGTAGGCCGAGAGAACCGTCTTGGCATCTACAATGATCCGGCGCCCGCCCGGCAGCAGTACGACCATGTCGGGCCGGAAACGACCGTCTTCACCGGTGACGGATTGTTGTTCGGCAAAATCGCAGCGGCTGATCATTCCCGCGAGTTCGGCGACTCGTTTCAGCGTGATCTCGCCCCATTGGCCCCGCACGGCCGGCGCGCGCAAGGCTTTGACTAAGTTACCCGTTTCTTGCTGCAGGCGTTGCTGCGATTCCGCCAGCAATTTCAGATGTTGGTCCAATCCACCATAAGCGGACTGGCGGGATTGCTCCAGCACGCGCAGTTGCTCATCATAGCGCTGCAACGATTCCTGCAGCGGGCGCACCAACCCGTCGATCGCCTGCTGCCGTTGTTGCAGGGTCCCTTCTGCCTTGACATGAAGTGCTTCGAACGAGACGGAGGCCAGTTTGAGGAAGGCCTCGTTATTTTGCTTGAGTGCTTCTCCGGAAAGAGCCTGGAAAGAGTTCAGGAGTTCCTGCCGCGCCTGGTCGAGCAAAGCCTTCTGATCAGCAAGCTGTCTGTTCGCCTCTTGTATCCTGGTTTCTGCGGAGGCTCGCGCTTGTTGAGATTCGACAAGCGCTTGGCGGGCCGTCATTCCCTCCTGTCTTTCAAGATCCAATTGCCTCCTTAATTCCTCAGCCGTCGCCTCAGCCCTTTGAGCGTGAGACCGAGAACGGCCTCCTACCCAGAGCCCGGCGAGCAGGCCGCCGAGAAGCAGTCCGATCGCGAGGCCGAATGCCAGGAGGATGATCTCGCTCATTAGCTGTTGTTGCTTCAAGCTCCTGCGTGTAGCGCTTCTTGATGTGTCGTGATGCGCGAAAAGCGCCGGACGTGACCGGGAGACTACGTAAACACATATGAAACGTCAAGGAGCCGAAATTCTCGGTGCGATCGGCCCTAGATCATAGGGCAGAAGAGCTGCGTGCATATGCGTCGACGAAAATCGTTCCCGCACCGGCATCCAGCTTCACGAATTGCCCCTCCACCAGGCGCGTCATCGCTCCCTCAACGTTGGCCACTGTCGGAAGCCCATATTCGCGGGCGATAATCGCGCCGTGAGAGAGTGTGCCGCCCATTTCAACGATCAATCCTCCGGCAATACCGAAGAGTGGAGCCATGCCGGGATCGATAACCCGCGCGACGAGAATGTCTCCAGGGGTTACGTTGCTCCAATCAGTAGGGGAGTGGAGAAGACGCACAGGGCCGGCCACCGTTCCAATGCTGATGGGGATGCCGGACAATCGGCCGGATCTATCATGACGACCGGCTGGCGTACTCCCTGTACGGGCAGTTTCCCAATCGCGAATCGTATCGGGAGGATCGATGACGGCGTTTCGCTCCCGCTCGACTCGCCGCGCGCGGATCACGGTCCGCCAGTCGCGGTTCTCTCGCGCCAGCAATTCGGCGCGGTCGGTGAGTGTCAGGAAGAAAATGTCGTCGCGCGACTCGCACACCCCTTGCGCAACCAGCAGATCGCCGAGGTGCAGCAGGAGATTGCGTGTCGCAGCGGTCAGATACATCAAATGATGCCGGTTTGCTTCACGCAGCGCGAAAAAACGGCAAAGCCGACGATATAACCACAGGTATGTCCACCACCGATACAATCGCCACCCCATGCGCCGCTTGATTTCTGTGAACGCTTCTGCACGGGCGTGGTCCTGGCGGCACCGAATGGCTTCTTGCCCCCCGGAAGATGACCCAAGGTGCGCCCGAAGGACGGCCAGAATCGCCTCTGGATTGTCTACCAGACGCTGAGACATCACATCCGATTCGCCCATGCCGCGGTGGCCATAGTCTTCCAGATACGCATCGAAGGCCTGCAGGAATGCCGTGCCCTTGAGGCGGGTGCGAAAGCCGGACGGGTTCCAGGGGTCCGCTCTGAGAAACGTTTCAGCCGCCGGTTCGTGCCGCCCGATGTCGGCGATTTCTGCGAGACGGAGGATCTGTTGCGCGCTGATGACCGTCCCCTGACCCTGTAGCGCGGCATTCGAGAGGGCTCTCCAGTCAGGTCCCAGCCATCGGGGGAGAAGCATATTCAGTGCTTGGAGACATTGGGCCACCCCACCTGTGATGCCGAAGGTCAGTTCGTGCGTATGAAGCCATCGATCAAGCTGATCCAGCCGCTGGATCGTGTCTTGGAAGGACAACGAATTGACATGCTGTGGATCAGATCGATCGGCGAATTCTTTCATGTCGGCAAACCACGCAGTTCCATGGACGGTTGCGCGCCTCATCTCGATCAGCATCAGGATTCCCGCCCGTATGAACGCGAGCCAGCCGAGAGGCCGTACCTTATGGATGGCTGCAATCGGTTCCCCGCCCATCTGTTCTGGCAGCAAGGAGGGATCGCCACGCAGTTGCGCGACGAGCAAATGGAAGAGAGTCACATTCAGGTAAGGGCGTCCATGGAGCACGCGTGTAGACGACAGCCCGTCTGGAATGCGGCAACCAAGCCTGCGATAGGGCGCGATGATGTGGTCATCCATGAAACGTTCGAGGAAGGAGAGCCCAAGCGGGCTCGGCAATTCCGGCATCGTCTCTTTGAAATTGGCGCGGGACCACTCGCAATCATCATCGGTCAATTCCGAGGAAGGACGAACACCGGTGATGGGCCGTGCTTGTAGCGTCCAGAGCCGCAGGGAGTCGATCGCCCATTCCAGATCGATCGGATAGCCGAAAGCCTCTTCGATCTTCTTCGCCGTGCGTCCCAGGTCGAACAGTTGTTCGTCGGAAAGTGACGACTGCAACCGCGCCGGTTCCGGGATCGTTTTGTGGCACAGCCCCTCATCTGTGACCGTCAACCGGCTTGACTTGTAAACGAGGGCCCGTCGTCGAACCCAGACTGGCTGCTGATCGGCGCTCATTTCCACGACATAGTGGTCTGGTGCGACTTGTCCGTCGACCAGCGGTGCGGCCAACCCTGGCACCGCATTCACGGTCACATGGAAGGATCGCCCTGTCACCGGATGGATCGAATAGGCTACTCCGGAAGCCACAGCATCGAGCATGGGCTGAATCACGACGGCCATAGATGGAGCCGCCCGATTGATTCCTCGTTCGATCATGTACTGGACCACCCGTTCTTGCCACAGCGAGGCCCAGAGATCCTTGATGGCGGCGTCGATCTGATCNNGGTGGGCGGAACATCGAGCGCCGTGAGCGCATCCAGCCACTGAACGGCGAGGAGAGAGGTGTCCATCTGTCTGATACGAATCTGGCAACCGGACAGCACCGATTCTCGTTCTGCTCCCGACAGACGAGAAGCCTTCCACCAGCTCTCTTCCAACACGATCCCTGACTGCCGCACACTATGAGCGTAGGCTTCGGTCGTCACACAGATGCCGTGGGGAACGGGAAATCCGGACGCCAAGAGTCTGGCTAGGCCCAGCGCTTTGCCTCCGACGAGTTCGAGTTCGGTGCATTGGGATAAAGGAAGAACGAATGGCCGGGTCATCAGTACGGATAGTACCTACAGCAGGAGAAGAAGGTAAAGATCATTGACGTTGGTTCCGGTCGGGCCGGTGTGGATGTGACACCCGAGGGTTTGTAAGGCAGGAAACGAGTCATGCCGCGTTAACACCGAGCGGAGGTCGATCCCGAGCTTTCGGGCCTGCGCGGCGGTTGACCCGTGGACGACTGCGCCGGCGGCGTCGGTGGGTCCGTCGGTCCCGTCGCTTCCCATTGCCGCCAGCCAGATATTGGAAAGGCCGTCAAGCTGGAGGGCCGCGGCCACCGCGAATTCCTGCGCCCGCCCTCCTTTTCCCCGTCCCGTGACGGTTACCGTCGGTTCGCCTCCTGCAATGATGCAAGTGGGACGACGCAATCTGCCTGGTTTGTCTAGAAGATGCCTGGCAAACGCGACGAACTCCTCCCCCGCAGTACGCGCCTCTCCCGTGATGGCTGCTGAAAGGAGGAGAGGGTGCAGTCCAGCCCGTTTGGCGGCATGAACGACGGCATCGAGCATCCCGCGATTGTTGCCGACGAATGTGTGGCGCACTTTGCGTAGGCGCCGTGAGCCAGGCTTCAGCGTTTCCGGTACGGTTCCTTTTCTCCCTTGAAGCAGGTGACGGCGTACGGAGCCGGGCACGGCACGCCAAATCCTGTATCGTTGTAACACTTTGATTGCATCGGCAAAGGTAGTGGGGTCGGGGGCCGTCGGCCCGGACCCGATCGTGGCGATATCATCGCCGATGACATCCGAAAGAATGAGTGTGACCATGGTCGCCTTNNGCACAGGAGCAGGCAAGAGGCTCGATGCGCCTCCCGACAGCAGTACGAACGCCAGATCGCGAGGCGTGAGGTCACGGACTAATGTCCGGATGTGTTCGGCTGCGCACAGGCCTGCACTATCTGGTATGGGGTGGCTTGCTTCAGCGACCGTAATTCGTTTGGTGGGGACCCGGTGGCCGGTCTTGACCACGACGAATCCCCCTTCCAGCCGTGAACCTAGAACCGATTCAATCGCCTGAGCCATCCGCGCGGATGCTTTGCCGGCACCGACGACGAGTAGACGGTCAAACCGAGAGAGGTCATACGCCTTGTCTCCCACCCTCAAGGATCGCCCTCGAAGAGAGACGGCTTTGATAATCGCACGGTAGGGGTCGGCCGCGTCCAACCCAGCGGCCAGCAACTTCCGAATCAACGGTCTGGTTGGAGAGGCGGGCAGGTGGATCGGTCTAGTCATGATAAAGGCTAGGGCATCTTGTCTTGTTTGAAGCAACGGTTTGGACACGTCTGACGGGGAACTCGGATGTGATAGGTTCCGCGAGGAAGCACATCTTTCTTGAACTCTGGATTGAGCAACTTGAGTTCCAGCAAGTAGGTGCCGAATTCCTCGGCGATCGTACTCAGCGCCCGGTTCGACTCCTTCACGTTCACCGTGATGGTTTCCGTCTCCAGCGGAAGGTAAAGATCCTTTTTGCTCAAACCCAAATATTTCTCCGGCTGTGAATAAATTTCTTTGGCGGCGATGATTCGCGGCACGTACCGCATGGTTTCGCGTGGGCCGTGCATTTTCCAGTAGTCGTTGATCTTCTGTTCTTTCAGCAGTTTGCGGATTCGCTCTTCGCCGGCATTATAGGACGCCATGGCCAGGAACCAATCATTCTGCTGGAAGTCTTTAAGATACTTCAAGTATTTGACCGCCGCCTCGGTCGACATTTCAAGATTCCGGCGTTCGTCTCGGACGGCATCGCTCTTCAGCCTGTAACGGCGGCCGGTGGAAGGGATGAATTGCCAGGGGCCGGAAGCTTTGGCTTTGGAGTAAGCCGCCGAGATGCATTTACTTTCGACAAGCAGCATGTATTTCAAATCGTCAGGGAGGCCGGCCTCGGCCAACTGCCTCTCGGCCGGGGGGAAGCAACGCCCGGTGCGTTTGGCGAGGATAATGCTTTCCCCCTGACTCTCCAAGAATTGATAGAACTCGTATTCGATGCGTTCCCTGACCTGCCAGTTATCCAGAGGCACCGGCATTCCGGCGAAGGTAATCGTGTCTGGCAGCTTGAACGAGCTCAGGAAATACCGCTCATCCTCTCGCTGGATCTCCGGCANNCGATGAGAGGGGGGGAACCGCTCAGCACTGCAGCGAGCAAGAAGGTGCCTATATGCTTCGCGATCATTCAAAGACTCCTCCAGTAATAAGGGCCAGGGCGTCATGGGGTACGTAACAAGCGCTCATGCTAGCAGTAGGCCAGATCACCGGCAAGCGGAATGAATTTCCCGTTCGTGCTACACTGCCGACATTCACTTATCATGCAGACCTTAGCTATTCTCAACAAAACCATTGCCGACTGTACGGACTGCCCACGACTTGTAACCTATCGGCGCATGATCGCGAAAACAAAACGGCGCCAGTTCATGAGCTGGACCTATTGGGGGCGACCCGTCCCTGGTTTCGGGGACCAGCACGCGCGGCTCTATGTGCTGGGGCTTGCTCCGGCAGCCCACGGCGGAAACAGAACGGGACGGGTGTTCACCGGTGATCGAAGCGGGGATTGGCTCTATGAAGCGTTATATCTCCATGGATTTGCCAACCAGGCTTCGTCAACTCATCGCGAAGATGGCCTCGTGCTGTCTGATTGTTATATCGGTGCCGCGGTGCGGTGCGCGCCGCCGGGGAATAAACCGGCGCCTGATGAGTTTGAGCGGTGTCGCCGGTTTTTGCGGGATGAAATACGGCTCCTCACGAACACCCATGTCGTCGTCGCGCTAGGGAAAATTGCCTTCGACCATTATCTCAAAGCTTGTCGAGCGGAAGGGCTGGACGTTCCCGTTCCCGCCCCCACGTTTGGACATGGGGCATCCTATCGCCTGCCCTGGGGTATACGGCTGCTTGGTTCGTATCATCCCAGCCAGCAGAACACGTTTACGGGAAAATTAACCCGTCAGATGTTCCACGCGGTCTTTCGTAGAGCCAGGAAAGCCGTGGATTCCACCTGAATCTTCCGCTTCGACAGGTCCTTGCATCGCGCTGGTAAACGGCCCACCCTTCCGGTCCGCAGATCATAATGTCGTTCGTTATTGCTGCCCTTGTGTTTTCCAGTCATCGAGGAACTTCTTCAGACCGACCTCGGTCAGCGGGTGTTTGAAAAGCGACTGGAAGACGCCGTAGGGCATCGTGCAAATGTGGCCGCCGGCCAGCGCGGCCTCCACCACATGCTGCGGGTGGCGGACGCTGGCGACGAGCACCATGGTCTTATAGTCGTAGTTCTTGTAGATCGTGACAATTTGGCGGATCAGCGCCATTCCGTCAGAGCTGACGTCGTCCAGTCGGCCGATAAACGGCGATACGCACCAGGCACCGGCCTTGGCTGCCAGGATGGCTTGTGTTGGAGAAAAACAGAGCGTCACGTTTACGCGGATGCCTTCCGCCGAGAGTCTCTTTGTAGCTTTGATGCCTTCAGGGATGAGGGGACACTTGACCACGATATTCTTGTGGATCTTGGCCAGTTCCTTCCCCTCCTTGACCATGGCATCCGCTTCTACGCTGACGACTTCGGCGCTGATCGGGCCGTCCACGATCTTGCAGATCTCCTGCAGCATGTCTTTGAAGCTGCGGCCCTCCTTGACGACCAGCGAGGGGTTGGTTGTGACGCCATCCAGGATGCCGAGATTGTTCGCTTCATATATTTCCTTCACATTGGCGGTGTCGAGGAAGAATTGCATGGCGGACTCCTTTCATGGCAGATGATATCAAAGGGGTGATCGATTGTATTCTTTTATTATCGGTTCTTCTCTGAATGAACTCGATCGCAGTGCAACGAATCGAACCATCTGTTTGACAGGCCTCTGAACGAGGGATACAATCCGTTGAATTTCAATCTTGCCCGAGTTGTTTCTCTTGCCCGTAGTGAGAGGCCTTATCTCATGATGCGACGCTCTATCTTGATGCTCTCGTTTTGTCTCGTGGTCGCAGCTTGCAGTGGGGGCAATCCTTATCTTGAAGCTTCGCTCAAACCGGCAGAACTGCAGGGAAAGGACAAAGCCTGGTTTGAGAAGAACTGGGGCGCTCCGGACGGCAAAGCCGCCCGATTCTTCGGCGGTGAAACCTGGACGTATTATCGCATCGCCGGAGGAAAATCAGGCCCGCCACTGTTCAATTTCTCTCCCAATGAGTGCCAAATCACGCTGAAGTTCGACAAAGAAGACAAACTTTCCGATTACGGCTATTCAGGGTGCTAGTGCGCTAGCCTGCCTGTCGGTTTCTGAATGCAGCGGCGCATTGCTTGCTGCAGAAATAGTACGTCTGACCTCCAACCTTCTCGATCATGGCAGCTCGGCGCGGCACGAATGTATGACATACCGGATCTTCAACCATCTGATCTTGATCGACCGATGTCCCACGGCCGTCCATATACCCGTTCTTGAACCCCTGAAATGCCCTCCGCAGCAAGAAGTAGAGCACAACTAGAAGCGCAATAACGAGAAGAAGCCTATACATAGTGGTTTGCCCGCTAGAGATCCACAATCCTATGGGAGGGGCTGAGACCTGTCAAGAGTGGCTCACCGTTTATACCATGAAAACATGGAACAACTCCTGCGGATGTGGACCAGCTAGGTGTGGCGGATATGAGCGCCGTTCACTCCTCCACCCAGTACTTCCGGAGGATATGCTTTGCCATATGGAAATGCTAGATTCCGACCCATGAAGACATGCGATAAGTGCCACGGCGCGATGTTACCGGAGCGGGCGGTGGATTTGGATGCTGGGCTTGCGATCACGGTGTTTGCTTGTCTGAATTGTGGTCGCCGGAAAGCAGCAGACCAGGAACCTCGGCCGATCACGGCGCGACATTAAGCCGCTTGTTGGCAGAACCAATACATCTGACCGGCGACGATCAGAAGGCTGTGGGAGCAGCAGCGGATGGGCTTGTGCAGTGGCCGTTGACAAGTCCGAAATGGCGATAGGAGTGCAAGCACGTCCTGTGGGCCATTAAGAGTATCTCGCTTCTGATCAAGCGAGTGCGTCCAGCTCCTGAAGTTCTTTTGTGACAGGACTTGCCAGCTGACTCNNGCAAGGATCGACAGGAACCAGAGCGGTTTCGGGGCGAGTCGTCTGAGCGAACGCGACGGTCAGCGAAGGCCTAAGACATCCATCATGTCATAGAGGCCTGGTTGTTGACGAACCACCCACTGTGCCGCGCGCAATGCCCCGCGGGCAAACGTGTCACGGCTGCTGGCGCGGTGGGTCACCTCAATTCGCTCACCCATACCGCCGAACAGAATCGTATGGTCGCCTACGATATCGCCGGCGCGGATCGTCTGAATCCCAATTTCGCCTCTGGATCGCTCTCCGATCAACCCTTTGCGTGTATAGACGCCGACCTGATCCAAATCCCGATTGACCGCGTCGGCGAGAATTTCAGCTATCTTGAGAGCCGTTCCGCTGGGCGCGTCTTTCTTGAGACGGTGATGAGCTTCGATCACCTCAATGTCGTACTCGTCGCCGAGCGTCTTGGCCATTTCGCCGATAACCTTGTAAATCAAGTTCACGCCGATGCTCATGTTGGGAGAGAACACGCAGGGGATCTGCCGTCCAAGGGATTTGAGTTCATCGAGTTCCGAGGCGGAAAAACCGGTGGTTCCAATGACCATCGCCCGCCGATGCTGAGCGACGATCCGCAGATGTTCCAGCGTCGCCTTGGGAGCGGAGAAATCGATGACGACTTCGCCCCGTTCCAACAGTGCGGCCAGATTATCCGCGATGGTGATACCGGCGTGCCCCGCGCCGGCCGTTTCTCCGGCATCATCTCCCAACGCGTGGTGCCCTTTGTGCTCCAAGGCTCCAGCCAATGTTAAGGCCGTCGAGTCCCTGACCAACGATACCAGCCGGCAGCCCATTCGTCCGGCCGCACCTGCGACAATGACCTTGATCATCGTATGCCCTATGAAATCAGGTCCATCTCTTTCAGGACCCGAGATAGCTTCTCCCGTGTGTCCTGAGCCATTGGGCAAAGCGGCAAGCGCAATTCAGGATCAATCTTGCCCATCATTCCGAGCGCCTCTTTCACCGGAATCGGATTGGTCTCCAAGAATAGGGCCGCAAACAATGGCGACAGCTTGAAGTGAATCTGTCTGGATTCGGCGATCTTACCAGCGGAAAATGTTTTGACCAACTCAGCCATCTCGGCCGGCATAATGTTGGCGGTCACAGTAATAACACCCTTTCCCCCGACCGCCATCATCGGCAGCGTCAAGGAGTCGTCGCCGGCCAAGACCGTGAGCCTATTGCCGCACATCTGTACGATATCCGATGCCTGTTGAACCGAGCCGCTTCCTTCCTTGACCCCGACGACCGTTTTAATTGCTGAAAGCCGGGCTATGGTCGAGGGTAGCATGTTTACACCGGTTCGCCCAGGGATGTTGTACAGAACCAGTGGAAGATCGACCGCCTCAGCCACCGCTTTGTAATGGCGGTAGAGCCCTTCCTGGGTCGGCTTATTGTAATAGGGCGTGATCAGCAGCGCACCGTCGGCTCCGGCCTGCTTCGCATGTTTGGTCAGTGCGATGGCCTCTTCCGTGCTGTTCGAGCCGGTGCCGGCTATCACCGGAATACGCCGATTGACCACCTCTACCGTCAACTCGATGACCCGGTTGTGTTCTTCATGGGACAGAGTGGCCGACTCACCGGTGGTGCCGCAGGGCACAATGCCGTCGGTACCCTTGGCGATCTGCCACTCGATCAGCTCCCCAAGCGCCCGCTCATCGACGCGTCCTTTGCGAAAAGGCGTGACGATGGCGACAAGTGAACCGGTAAACATCATGATGCCCTCTTACTGCAAAAATGCCGGAATAGTTTCGCCCTTGATCAAGTCGTCGTATGTTTCACGCGCACGAATGACATGGATTTCTCCGCCTTTGACGAGCACCTCGGGGACACGGGGCCGGGAATTGTAATTCGACGCCATGACGAATCCATAGGCGCCCGCGCTCATCACGGCCATCAGTTCACCGGGCTTCACGGCCGCCAGCAGCCGATCTTTGGCCAAGAAATCACCTGACTCGCAAACCGGACCGACGATGTCCACTTGTTGCTTGGCTCGATGGCCAGCCTCTTCATTGATGGGGCGGATTTCGTGGTAGGCGCCATAGAGGCTGGGACGGATCAAATCGTTCATTGCCGCGTCGACGATGATGAAATGCTTCGTTTCACCGGCCTTCTCGTACAGCGCCCTTGTTACCAGGATGCCGGCGTTGCCGACGATGACGCGACCGGGCTCCATCACCAGCGTTAGCCCCAAATCTTTGACGAGCGGCAAAATCGCATCAGCCAGGTCTTGCGGTAATGGCGGTTTCTCCTCGGCATAGGTGATACCGAGCCCGCCCCCTATATTCAGGTAGCGGATGTTGATGCCCTGGCTTTTCAGCGTATCAATGAGCCCGACGACCTTCTTCAGTGAATCGACGAACGGCGTCACATCCGTCAGCTGGGACCCGATGTGGGCATGTACACCGACGACGTCGGTATGGCCCAACGAGGACGCCATTTTGTATTCTTCCAGCGCGCGATCCGCCGCGATACCGAACTTGCTTTTCTTCATCCCCGTCGAGATGTAGGGATGTGTTTTGGGATCCACGTCCGGATTGATCCGTAACGCGATCCGCGCCTTTTTGCCGACCGAGGCCGCTACCTCGTCGATCGCACGGATCTCCGCCGCAGATTCGACATTGAACATGAGGATATCGGCCTTCAGCGCATCGCGGATTTCGTCCGGCGATTTGCCGACGCCGGCAAAGACGATCTTGGAGACCGGCACACCGGCTTTCAGGGACCGAAACAGCTCGCCGCCCGACACGATGTCCGCACCGCTGCCTTCCCTCGCCATCACGCGCAGGATGGCAAGATTGGAATTGGCTTTCATCGCAAATGCAATCACGTGTGGAATGTGTGCGAAGGCGCTCTCATACGCTCGAAAATGGCGAACGAGCGTCGCATGGCTGTACACATAACAAGGTGTACCGAGCTCTTTCGCGATCCGGCTGATCGGCACGTCTTCGCAATACAGTTCGCCGTGGCGGTACTCGAAATAGTTCATGTCATTGATCCTCGATCAGGTGCCCAATATCCATGTGTGCGGTTTTGCAAGAGACCGTGAGCCGCATGCCTTACCTTGTGCCCACTGGCCTCAAGGGGGGCAGGTCTTCATCTTGCCCCATCGGCTCAAAGTCCAACTCTTCGGTTTCAGTGTCGCCAGTCGTTTCCCGCTGCTGCGTCTTGATAGCCTCATGTTGCCGCTGTTGGCGTTCAACCGTGGGCGCAACTCCGACAAGCTCGGGTGCAACCGGCGCCCCCACGACGCCGCACGCATTCAGGAGTCCTGCGATTACGATGAACAGAAGGCGGGTCATCG
>DKBD01000091.1 GCA_002451055.1 Nitrospira sp. UBA6909
TGGAAACGATGGCAGGATCTGGACGCGCTTCTGAGCGAAAAAGTCATTCCTGTGTTACCGATGTACAACCAACTCCTGAAGCGCCCCTTCGATCCGGCCAAGGATACGTTGAGAATCACACTCGCTACGGATTGAGAGCTCGCGGTAGAGTCCAAAATGGGGAGCCGAGATGAGGAGCCCATCGCGCATTTCTTCGCCAGCAGTGTGATACAGTCTGTGAAGATGGCCTCATCTCGGCATTCTGCCGGCTGATTCCAGCAGTCACCATGATCCAGTTTCCTACGACACCTGACGCCGCATCAATTGTTGGGGCGCGAGGCTAAACCAGATTGTTCGCGGAGCGGAATCATTCCATTCCCCCGCCCGGCATTGGTCAACGATGATCATGGCTTTACTGACGGCCTCTAAGTAAATCACGGATTTCCATCAGTAACTTCTCTTCATTGGTGGGCTCCGGTAGAGCAGCCGGCGGTGGCGCAGGGGCTTCTCGTCGAAACCGATTGACCTGCTTGACCAAGATGAAGATTGCGAATGCAATAATGAGAAAGTCGAACACGCTTTGGAGAAAGACTCCGTAGTTGAGCGTCGGCGCTCCGGCGGCTTTTGCCGCCACCAAAGACGGGTGGGATGTATCGGATAAATTGATGAACAGGCTTGAAAAATCCACTCTGCCCATCAGCAAGCCGATCGGCGGCATGAGTACATCGCTCACGAGTGATGAGACGATTTTGCCGAAGGCCCCACCCATGATCACACCGATTGCCATATCGAGCACGTTGCCCTTCATGGCGAATTCCTTGAACTCTTTCAGCATGGCGCTCCTCCTCTACGAACAGGGTTCGATGCAATATCTGAGCATGTTATCGTTTGCGGGTTGTGTCGAAGCCATAGCCCAACGTAAACAGATATAAGTTGTCGGTATCGCTCCTGCCGGCAGGCGGCTGATTGTTGTAGCGTGTGGTGACTTGGAACCCACTCGTGAGACCTACCGCAATCTTCAGGCGAATTCCGTTATCCATGGTGAAGAAGAAATCCGATGCGTCTTGGAAGGACGGGAATATTTCATCGTAATGGTACAGCGTGATGAGGCCGTCGAACAGCGGCCAATCCAGTTTCATGGACACGCGTGCGCGGAAACTCGCCTTGTCCTCGGCGGTGCGGAAATCCTCGTTGAAATAGGCTAAACCCGCTTCCGTATAGAACGTCATGTCTTTCAGTAAGCCATCAAAGTCCCCGCGCTCGACCCATTGGAACCCCGGTCCGCTGGAGATCGCAGTTCGCAGTTTCAGATCTTGAAATCGATCATTTTCGAAGTAGGCCGATGCGAACCAGAACAGCCGCTTGGTAATGAAGAAGTCCAGCTTGATGGTGCCTCGGGCGTTGCGTGTGATGAGCTCCCCGGCATTGTCGCCATAGACGTAGCGGCCCAACATGGTCAGCCGGAGTTGTTCACTGCGAGCCACAAAGTCTCCGAGCACACTGACGTTACGGAGCTTGCTGTTGCCGGTTGAATGCGAGAACCCGGCGTTCAAACTCCCGATGTACACAACGGGCGGCTGAATCAGAGGATTGATTGACGTCACGGACGCCAGCGGCACGGTGATCGATCCTTCGAGCGGTTCGGCTTGGATATTCAAGGTCCCCTCAGGACCAGACGTAGCCGTGCCTTTGAGGGTGGTCCCTTCCTTGAGGTGGAATGGGATCGGATGGTGGACCTCCAGCTTCGTGACCTCATCCCATTTGATTTTGATCATGTTGTCGGAACTGGATGCCATCTTGATGAGCAGGACACCGCCCGCCATTTCAATGAGTTCGCCGTAGAGAACACTGCCGTCCTTGAGCGTGACGATATCGGGGGCTGGTGAGGCAGAGTCTGATTGGGCCGACGCAAGGGCGGGCATGCCAATGGCCGAAAACGCAGTGAATACGAACAGACAAATCAAGGTAGTCGTTCTCATTGAGTCTCCCATTGTGCGATCAGATCCGGTGATCGATCGGCCTGAATGTTGCTGTNNATCTGCCAGCTAAGGCACTCGCTCTTCTCTAATTGGAGATGATCAGAGGGGATTGGAGGCGGCGGAGGCTGTCAGACCAGAGGCTCGCCGGGTCTGTGTCGAAGATGGCAAGTGGGTCAGGAGGCAACGTCCCCCACGCCCCCTGGCGTAGTTCAAATGCCAGCTGGCCTGGCGCCCATCCGGCCATTCCCGCGAACACTCGGAAGGCTTCAGTTGGTTTGGGTCGAGAAATCACCCGTTCCAACATTTCCGGCGAGCCGCCGACATAAATCCCGTCAAATACCGATGCGACGCCGGGTTGCGGCTCTTTCAAGCGAACCAACATCGTCATGCGGTTTGGCGCGACGGGCCCGCCTACAAACAAGTGGTAGCCGGTGCCTTTGAGTGCGGCAAGGTCAGGCAATGCATTGGACAGTGGAATGTCCGTGGGACGATTCAAGACGAATCCGACCGTTCCTTCCTGTCCATGTTCAACGATCAGTACGACGGTTTGACGGAAGTTGGGATCTTCCATCGCGGGATGCGAAACCAAGAGCACACCCTTTGCGACCGGCGTTTGCGCAAATTGCATCTGAGCCGGTGTAGGCGCGGTATGGAGCATGGTGATACATGCGCCAACCAGAAAACCGATCACAGCCTTTCGCCAAACGGTGTGGAGGTGTCTGACGCGCGCGGGGGCAACTCTCAGAGCTCGGATGGCGGTTGTTTTACACGGCATCGCCCGAGCATCCCATGATGCGCCTTACTCGAGGTTAGTGACCACTCGACAATTCGGCTCCGTGCGCATGAAGCCTGTGTAACAACGTTACGAACTCAGTGCCGGCTGCCGGTAATCCACTTCGACCGTGAAGCCGAGATCTTGGATCATGCCCCACACTTCTGGAGCCTGGGAGCCGGGAGTCGTGAGGTAGCCGTTCACGAACAGGGAGTCGGCAGGGTAGAGCGCCAACGGTTGGAGGCTACGGAGGTTGTGCTCCCTTCCGCCCGCGACGCGGATCTCGGTTTTTGGATGGAGAAAACGGAATAGACAGAGCACCTTCAGACAGCGTTGAGGAGTGAGCTGGTCACAGTGCTCAAGGGGTGTCCCTGCGACGGGATGCAAGGTGTTGAGCGGAATCGAATCTGGTTTGACGTCCCGCAACGCCATGGCCAACTCGATCAGNNAGATTGTGATTGACTCGATCCACGCCTGCGGCTTTCAACTGTTTGGCCTGAGCCTCATTCATCAAGCCGAGCGAGCAGCAGATCTGAATAGGAATTTCCTGCTTGATGGAGCGCACGGCTCCGGCGATCTCTTCAATCTCCCGGTCCAACGGATTCCTGCCGCTGATGACGATGCAATAGCGCTGAGCTTTTGAGGCGGCGGCCTGCCGTGCCCCCTCAACCATCCGCTCCTGCGGCAGCAAATTATAGCGCTCGATCGGCGCGTTGGAGACGGCAGATTGGGAGCAGTAGTGGCAGTCCTCCTGGCAGGCGCCGCTCTTGGCGTTCTGCAGCATCTGAAGGCGGACCGTACGGCCGAAATACTTGGAGCGTACGAGAAACGCGGCTTGGAGCAGCGACAAGAGCTCGTTATCCGGCGTATTCAACACAGCGCGTGATTCGGCTTTCGTGAGCGGTTCGTTATTGAGGGCTTTCTGCGCGAACATCATGTAGTCGATCATCTCAAATTCCTTCTGTCGAAATAGCGCGTGAACGGCGAGGCCTCGCCGGTAGACCCCTTGCCCCGCGCAGGATGAGTACGCGTCGTGAACAACGGTACTGTGATTATGAGTGGGAAACCCTACACGGTTTCAAACGGAGAAGCAATGCCCTGATAGGGGATGGTGCGGACAGGCGAAGGGTCCCCGTCTGAGTTGGCCACCGATTGGTGGGCTTCGAGCCAGGGAAGCGCGGTGAGCGTGTTCCAGCGGGCGCAGCGGTGACAGCGGCCAGACCATTCGACGGATTCTTGCCGGCACTGGGTGCAGATATAGGGAACCACCACGCGCTTTTTGAAGCCGAGCGCTTTGTGGAGTTCGACAATAGCCTGCTCGAATTGTTGTTTGCGCAAATAGAGATTGGCCATGATCTTGTGGTAATCCAGCAGGTAGTCCTGCGGGCCCTCGATCGTTGAAAGGATATCGAAGGCTTCGTCGACCATTTCAAGCCGGTAATAGAGCTTGCCCAGATAGAATTGCAGCACGGGATTTTGCGGGTTTTGCTGCAGGGCCTCCTGATAGACACGGATGATTTCGCCAGGCTCTCCTTGGTCCAGGAACAGTTCCTCAAGGCGGTGAAGGATGATCACGCTTCGTGTTCTTGCATAGACCTTCTTGAGGACTTCAACGGCGTCTTTGGTTTTGCCTTCATGGATCAGGATTTCGCCCAGCCCGATATAAGCCGGTAGGAACCCGCGATCTTTCTTGATGGCGCCTCGAAAATAGCGGCGTGCTTTGTCCGGATGTCCCCGTTCGAGAAGCTGGCGGCCGACTTCGTACATGCATCCGACCAACAGCTCCGACTCCGCGAGCTTTTCCTGGGTAGGCAAGTGAGCTTTGAGGAGGCGATGTTGGATCTCCAGCGCCTCGCTCCACCGTTCCAAACGAATGTTCAGCTCCCGTTTGCGGATGAGCGCTGTCAAGTTGTCCGGCTCGATGGCCAGGATCCTTTGGAACGACTGAAGGGCTTCTTCGTAGCGTTTGGCCTCTTCGAGATCCGTACCCAATTCCAGCAAGATCTCAATGTTCCGATCGTCTACACGATGGGCGCGCTGGTGCAGCTGGATCGCTTCAGGGAAATTCCCCTCAGACCGATACACGTTTCCCAGCCACAGAAGGGAATCGGCCCTATTGGGGTCGATGGCCAGGGCTTTTTCGAAGAGCGTGATCGCTTCCATTGTGCGTTTCGACATGAAGGCATGGGTTCCGTCACGATGCAGGGCATCGACTTTCTCTTTGCGGCGCACCTGCCGATTGCTGCGCCAGTTCACGATCGCATGCGCTGTTTGTTGCAGGCCGACGACGAACGCAACGAAAACCGAGCCGGCGGCCATGGAGATTAGGACGAGAGTGACGGGGCTGAGTTCAAACTCGGTGGTCGAATTGGCATGGATGACGACCGTGCCGGGATTGAGTTCACGGAAATAGCTGTAGAGAAAAACGCCGGCACTGATGAAGAAGATCGTGATCAGCAGTCTGAGCATGGCTTAGACCGTTTTTTGCGCGGATGTTTTCCGCGATACGATGCGCTGTTTTACCACAGTGACAGGAGCGGGCGCGTCGACGGGGATCGGAATCTGCTTCGCGTCGCTCCACAGTCGCTCAAGGGCATAGTGCGATCGGATGTCCTGTCTGAATATATGAGCGACCACGTCGCCGAAGTCGAGCAAGACCCATTGTCCCGAAGCGGTTCCCTCGATGCTGAGTGGCCGCTGCCCCATGCGGGAGAGCGTCTCGTCGATCGAGTCGGCGATGGCGCGAGTTTGCCGATCTGACTCCGCCGTTCCGATCACCAGGTAATCGGCTACAGAGGTAAGCGGGGCGACGTGAAGTACCTGGACATCGAGGGCCTTCTTATCGAGCATCGCTTTGCCGATCGCGAGGGCGGTGGCCTTAGATGTTTGTCGGATCGTGATCCTCCTGATACAGGCAATGATGCAGTATATAGGATTCGACAGGGGGCGGCAACATATTTGCCAGCGCCACCTTGCGTCTGATCCGTTGCCGGATGTCGGACGCAGAAATGGAGCAGAGCGGGATGGGCAGGCAGATGATGCCTCGGCACGACGGCGTCACGATAGTCAGTTGGGCCAGTTGCCCGGCATCGAGCCGGGCCAGCGCATGGGAGTCGAGTTGCGGCAGCAGCGGTACCTTCGCCAATGACCGGAAGGATTGTCCAGGCCGTGGAACGACAACAAATTGGCAGGTTTGTAGCAACTCCAAGGGGGCCTTCCAATTGTGGAAATCGAGGAACGCATCGAGTCCGATGATGAAGTACAATTCTGTCGAGGGGCCGAATTGCCGCTCCAAAACTCGAATCGTATCAATGGAGTAGGATTTCCCTGTCCGTGTGATTTCAATATCCGAGAGATCAAAAGACGGAGTGTCGGCGATGGCAAGTCGCACCATTTCATAGCGGTCCTTTGCCGGGGCAAGCGACCCGTCCCGCTTGTGGGGTGGGTCGCCGGTGGGAATAAAGAGCACTTGGTCAAGCTGAAGTGTGTCTCGGACCGCGCTTGCAATGGTCAAGTGGCCGTTGTGAATGGGATTGAAGCTGCCGCCGAGCAGGCCCAACTTCAGTGCAGAGTGCAGAGTGCTACGTGCTGAGTGCTGAGATTCGGAGTTAGACGTACCCATGACTTAGCACTCACGGCTGAGCACTAGAGAATGACTAGGTTGTCCCGGTGGATCACTTCCTCGTATTCCTGCGGCCCGATTTGGTGATGAATGTCCTGGGTCTTGAGGCCTTTCATGCGCTTGAGAAGGTCGGAGGAAAAATTCACGAGGCCTTTGGCGAATTCTTTTCCATCGGAATCGAGGCAGCCCACCGGATCTCCCGCTTCAAAGCTTCCGGTGACCTCGACAATGCCGGAAGCCAGGAGGCTCTTGCCTCGCTTGATCAATGCGTCGACCGCGCCCTGGTCAAGGNNGGTGGGGATGCCGTACTCGCCGACTTTCTTGGCGGCGCGGATTTTTGTGGCCATTCCTCCGGTGCCTTCGAAGGTGCTGGAGGCTCCGGCCCGGCGTTCGACGTCTTCGGTAATATCGGGAATGAGGGCAATCAGCGCAGCGGCTGGATTCTTCCGCGGATCTTCCGTGTAGAGCCCATCGACATCCGACAGAATGACCAGCAAGTCCGCATCGACCAGATGGGCCACCTCGCTCGCGAGGGTGTCGTTGTCGCCGACCCGGATTTCCTCTACGGCTACGGTGTCGTTCTCGTTGATGATCGGGAGGACTCCGAATCCGATCAGCGCCGCAAGGGTGTAGCGCGCGTTTAAGAACCGACGGCGATCCGCGAGATCTTGATGCGTGAGGAGAATTTGAGCGACCTGAATGCCATTCCGCTCGAATGCCTTTTCATAGGCCCATATGAGCCGGCTTTGCCCGACGGCCGCGGCGGCCTGCTTGACCGGCAGGTTCTTCGGGTACTCCTTGAGCTGCAATTTTCTGATGCCGGACACAATAGCGCCCGAAGACACGACCAGCACTTCCCGTCCGCCTGCGCGGAGCATGGCGATCTCATCAGCCAGGCGGTCGATTTGATCGGGACGCAATCCTGTGGCACGGGAGGCGATCAGACTGCTGCCGATCTTGACGACGATGCGTTTGGCGCGCGCTAAGATTTCGTCTCGCATGGCGTGTTTCTGATGCTGTCCACCTGCTTGCCGACGAAGGCGATCAGGTCGTCGAGGCCTTCCCTGGTCGCGGACGATACGGGAAAACACCTGTATTTGTGTCGACGGCAGTAGGCTTGAAGCTGCGCGAGCCGGTCGCACGCTCCGCTGATATCGATCTTTGTGGCGACGACGGCGAACGGGCGGTCGTTCAGTGCGTCGTCATAAGCCTCCAACTCTTTCCGCATGACCTCGAAGCTGACAACCGGCTCTTCAGGCGCCCACTCCGAGACATCGATCAGGTGGAGCAAGAAGGCCGTACGTTCGATATGCCGAAGAAATTGAAACCCCAGTCCCTTTCCGTGATGAGCGCCCTCGATAAGGCCCGGAATGTCGGCGACGACGAAATGGCGGTCCGACCCCCAGCGCACGACGCCGAGATGAGGGGTCAGTGTGGTAAACGGGTAATCGGCGATCTTCGGCCGGGCCGACGAAATTGCTGCAATGAGTGTCGATTTTCCCGCGTTTGGGAAACCGACCAGACCGACGTCGGCGAGCAGTTTGAGCTCAAGCCGCAGCGTTCGCTCTTCTCCGTCGGTTCCCAGGGTGCATCGTGTCGGTGTCCGATTGGTGGAGGTGGCGAAGTTGCTGTTGCCTCGCCCGCCGCGGCCGCCCCGCGCAATGACAACCGTTTCCCCGTCGGCGACCAGATCGGCCAGCATGTCGCCGGTGGCGTCATCGTAGACGACGGTCCCGACCGGGAGCGTGACGACGACGTCCGCTCCTGTGCGTCCGGTGCAATTGGAGCCGCCGCCGGGCTTTCCGCTTTCAGCCTGATAATGCTTCTGATAGCGGAAATCGAGGAGGGTCGTGAGCCGGTGAGAAGCCGTCACGATGACGTTGCCGCCGTGTCCTCCGTCTCCTCCATCGGGTCCTCCACGGGGCACGAACATTTCCCGTCGGAAACTGCAGATACCGTCTCCCCCACGACCGGCTCTGACCGTGATCTGCGCTTCATCGATGAACATAATCTAGTTGGATAAGAGGCTCAAGAAAACAGGGGCTGGCCGATCCGGAGCATACCGGACCCACCTTTCCTGAAGAAGGGGAGAATCCCACCCTGCTCCGTCTGTCGACCTGAGCGAGTGGGAGGGGAGTCAGGATTTGGCGGGAATGGGGTACACGCTGACTTTCCGTCTGGCGCGCCCGCCTTCAAACTTCACTGTGCCGGTCACCCGCGCAAACAACGTATGATCCCGTCCGAGATCGACATTGAAGCCGGGAAAGAACTTCGTGCCGCGCTGGCGGACGATGATGCTGCCTGCCGTGACGGTTTCGCCACCATAGGCTTTCACCCCCAAATATTGGGGATTGCTGTCCCGGCCGTTACGTGATGACCCGCCGCCTTTGTTTGTTGCCATGGGGTGTCCTTTTTCTGCCTGCTATGCCGTCGCAATGCCTGTCACAAGGAGCTTGGTAAAGCTCTGCCTGTGCCCGCGCGTTCGGCGATAGTTTTTTCGGCGTTTCTTCTTGAACACGATAATGGATCTGGTGCGGCCCTGCCGCACGATCTCGGCCGTGACCTTCGCGCCCTGTACGAGCGGTTGTCCGATGACCAGGCCGGCATCGCCATGAAGCAAACGCACCTGATCCAATTCAACCACGGCACCGACATCGCCGGGCAACTTTTCGACCTGGATCGTGGACCCGGCTTCAACTCGATACTGTTTTCCACCTGTTTCTATGATTGCGTACATATCTCTTTTCTCCCTAAGGGACCGAAATATCTAACATACGATTTTATAAAGTGTCAAGAGAACGGCTCTTCTTTCTGGTCCGCCGCGCTCGAATAAATGAGCGAGGTCGACTCGAATTTCCCCCCACTTCTGGAGGGCTAGGAGAAGAGGGGGTGAGGAAGTATCTTGGCATCATGCCGTGAACACTGTCTAGGGGCTGGGTTTGTCGATTTTTCGAAAGGGAGGAACCATGCCTTCAACCCGATTTGTCATTCGCACCTATCATCGGACTCCAGTCCGCTGCGAGATGTATTACATGGGCGAGGAGTTTCTTGGCAAGGGGACCGTCATAAATTTATCTCGCAATGGGTTTCGGGTACTCGGCGATTACCAAGTGCTGCCGGGAATGGAACTCGCCGTGCGGCTATCCCTTCCCGACGAGGAAGGTGGTCCGATTGAAATTCGGCGGGCCGTAGTTCGCTGGGTTCGCGGGCTGTTGTTTGGAGCCAAAATGGAGATGCTCAAACTGGACGACAAGGATCGGATCGGAACATTCTTGAGCGCTCGCCTGCGCAGTCATTGCGCCTTGCGATAATCGTTTTCCTGCCGACATGAGCCCGGATGGCTGCGACGCCGCGAGCCGGGATATTTGCTTGCTTGACCCTTGTCCAGCCCCACGCTATAGTTTGCGCGTATTGAACGGAAGTTTCTTGGCTGCCGTGATGCGAAGGAGTTGTGTTCCATGCTCGAACCGGTCGAAAAAATCTGGATGGACGGCAAGTTTGTGGCGTGGGCTGATGCCAATGTCCATATCCTGACTCACTCGCTCCATTACGGTTTGGCGGCATTTGAAGGCATTCGCTGCTATAAGGGTACATCCGGATCCGCCATCTTCAGGCTTCAAGAACATGTCGATCGGCTGTTTGACTCCGCTCACATCGGCATGATGGTGATGCCCTACGATAAAAAGCAGATCGCTGACGCGATCGTCGAAACCGTCCGTGTCAATCGGTTAGATGCCTGTTATATCCGCCCGCTCGTCTATATCGGGTATGGGGCGATGGGGGTGCATCCCGGCGATAACCCGATCCGTGTTGCCATCGCGGCATGGAAGTGGGGCGCGTATTTGGGCGATGACGCCTTGGTGAACGGCATGCGAGCCTGCGTCTCTTCATTTACCCGGCATCATGTCAATGTGTCGATGACGAAAGGTAAGATTTCCGGGTACTATGTGAACTCGATCATGGCCAAGCGCGAAGCCAAGATTGCCGGATACGACGAGGCCATTTTGCTCGATGCCGAAGGGTATGTCTCCGAAGGGACGGGAGAGAACGTGTTCATCGTTCGTCGGGGAAAGTTGAAAACGACGCCGCTCACGTCGATTCTTGAAGGCATTACGAGAAACTCCGTGATTGAACTCGCCCAGGAACGAAAGCTGGCCGTGGAGGAGGAGCGGTTCACGCGGGATGAAATGTATGTCGCTGATGAAGTCTTTGTCACCGGAACCGCGGCCGAATTGACCCCTGTTCGGGAAATCGACAATCGCCGGATCGGAAACGGCAAGCCCGGACCGATTACCCTTGCGCTCCAGAACGCCTTCTTTTCAATCGTACGAGGAGAAGATCCCGCGCATGAATCTTGGCTCACCCGCGTCTGAGGGAAAAGAACTCAGAGGTGATGGCCCAGCGCACGTAATCGGCTGAGCGCAGGTCTTACGTGACTTGGTCTGCTCCCCTGCCAGTACCCCATGCGCCACAGGTTCTTTCGCCCAATCGGTGCTTCGGGGGGGGCAAGTATTCCAGCGATCGTGCGGCGAGCAGGCATGCGCCAACACGCAGTTAGTTGTCTGCTGGAGCGGCTTCGTTGGTGGATGGCGTGGATTCCGTTGCGGGTTGCGCCGATGTCTCCGGAGCGGCCGTGGCTGCCGGAGCTTCCGGAGCGGCTGTTTCGGTTTTCTTGTTCAGATCGATAACGGTCGACGCAAGGTTTCGTTCTTTGGCTAAAATCGCTAGGGTGAGCGAGGTCAGCATGAACACCGCAGCCACTGTGACGGTCAGTTTGCTGAGGAAATTGGCCGGGCCTCGGCTGCCGAAGACGGTTTGGCTTGATCCGCCGAACGCGGCACCGATCTCCGCTCCCTTGCCGGACTGGAGAAGGATGGCTCCGATCATGAGGAAACAGATAAACACGTGAAGGATAACGATTAATGTATAGAGCATCTATCCACAGGCTCCAATCGATTCGGCAAAGGTGGTGATTCTAGCAAAAGATTCGACTTGTAGGCAAGCCCCGCCGATCAATGCGCCGTCGATCTGGTCCGACTGCAATAAAGCATCGATGTTCTGAGGCGTCACGCTGCCCCCATACAAAATCCTTGTTGCGTTTGCGATTTCTGCGGACCATGTATCGGAGAGAAATGTCCGTATTGTCCTGTGAGCCGCGATAGCTTGTTCCGTCGTGGCCGCTTTTCCTGTGCCAATAGCCCATACCGGTTCATAGGCGATTGTGATGGCAGCCATGGCCTGAAGGGAAAGGTCTGCCAAGCCTCCTTTCAGTTGTTGCCGAAGCACGTCGTCCGTCTGTCCACGCTCCCGCTGGGATAACGATTCTCCGATGCACAGAATCGGCTTGAGATCGTGAGCAAGGGCCGCGCGGATTTTTTTCCGAATCCCCTCATCCTGCTCGCCGAACAGCGTGCGCCGTTCCGAGTGGCCGATGATGACGTAGCGGCAGCCGAGATCGCTGAGCATGGGGGCCGAAATCTCACCCGTGTAGGCCCCGTGGCTTTCCCAAAATACGTTTTGCGCGCCGAGCTGAATGGAAGACGAGGGGCCGAGCGCCGCGCGGACCGATTCCAATGCGGTGAAGGGGGGGGCGACCACGATGTCGATCGCCGGTGCTGCGGGAAGCCTGGGTGCAATCTCGCGAATGAAGACCGCCGCTTCAGATGCGGTCTTGTTCATTTTCCAATTGCCGACGATGAGGATTCTACGCACCACGTTGCCCATTGGACTGGTCTCTCTGGAACGTGAGGAAAGACGGCTAGTTTTCGCGATCAGGCAATGCAGCCAGGCCGGGAAGTTTCTTCCCCTCGAGTAGTTCCAACGCGGCGCCTCCGCCGGTCGAGATGAAAGAGATGCTTTCCGATTCCCCGGCTCGGTGGACGGCCAGTGCCGTTTCACCGCCTCCCACGATCGTCAGGGCGTAGGCGTCGGCGATCGCGTGGGCCATTGCGAGCGTTCCCCTGGCGTAGGCATCGATTTCAAACACCCCCATTGGCCCATTCCAGAGTATCGTTTTTGCGTTTTGGACGGCTTCCGTGAACAGTTTGACGGACGCGGGACCAATGTCGAGCGCGTACCATCCCTTCGGAATTTCCTGAACCGGAAGGATTTTCGATTCAGCCCCGGGGTCGCGGCTGGCCGCGACGACGCAATCGACCGGCAGGTAGAATTTGACCCCGCTGGACAAGGCGTGGTCCTCGATACCTCGGGCGAAGTCCAGCATGTCGTTTTCGACCAGCGAGTTGCCGATCTCCATCCCCTTGGCTTTCAAAAACGTAAAGGCCATACCGCCGCCGATGATGACCTTGTCGACCTTTTTCCCCAGATTTTCGATCACTCCGATTTTCCCGGACACCTTTGCGCCGCCGAGCACCGCCACGAACGGCCGGACCGGATTGGCGACCGCCCCTTCAAGATACTCGATTTCCTTCTTGAGCAGGGCGCCTGCCGCAGCCTCCTTGATGAATTTGGTAATGCCGACAGTAGAGGCGTGGGCGCGATGCGCGGCGCCGAACGCGTCGTTGATGAAGACATCGGCTAGCGACGCGAGGGCTTTTGAGAAGGACTCGTCGTTTTTTTCTTCTTCCGCATGGAAGCGGAGGTTTTCCAACAGCAGCACGTCGCCGGGATTCATCTTGTCGACCAGTTTTTCTACGGCCGGACCGATGCAATCCGGCGCAAAGATCACATCCTTTCCCAGGAGCCTTCTCAACCGCTTGGCAACCGGCGCCAGGCTGTATTTGGGATCGAAGGCGCCCTTCGGCCGTCCGAGGTGGGAACAGAGGATGACTTTTGCACCCTCGTCCACCACCCGATTGATGGTCGGCAGCGTAGACCGAATGCGGGTATCGTCGGTAATCTGAAGGGCTTCGTCGAGCGGCACGTTGAAATCCGCGCGGATGATCACCCGTTTCCCGCGAAGCGGCACGTCATCGATGGTTTTTTTATGCAGGTTCATGGACGTTCCTTCGCGAGGTCTGTGACATCTGATGAGGAGTTGCGGTCGAAAGTAGAGCCGACCGGATCTCCAGGCTGGCGGAGTTCAGCGGTTTGCCCCCTTGCTGGCCAACACCTTGATGAGGTCGCGGAGACGGCATGAATAGCCCCACTCGTTGTCGTACCAGGCTGTGACCTTGACCAAGCGCTTATCGACGACGTTGGTTAATGGGGCATCGACGGTGGCGGAGTGGTCGTCACCTTTTTGGTCGACCGAGACGATGGGATCTTCGGAGTACTTGAGGATGCCTTTGAGTGGACCGTCCGCGGCTTTCTTGAACGCACTGTTGACCGCTGCGATGTCGCAATCTTTTTCGGTTTCCACGGTGAGATCGACCAAGGACACGTTCGGGGTCGGGACGCGGATAGCAAGGCCGTCCAATTTACCTTTGAGTTCGGGAATAACCAGATGCAGGGCTTTGGCCGCTCCGGTGCTCGTCGGAATCATGGACATGCCCGCGGCGCGTGCGCGACGGAGATCTTTGTGAGGCAGATCCAACAACTGCTGGTCGTTGGTATAGGAATGAATGGTCGTCATGATCCCGTGTTTGATGCCGAAGTTTTCCAGCAAAACCTTGGCGACCGGTGCCAGACAGTTCGTCGTGCAGGAGGCATTGGAGACGATATGATGCGCCTTAGGGTCAAACTTGTCTTCGTTGACACCAAGCACGAGCGTCACATCGGGATCTTTGGCCGGCGCCGAAATAATGACTTGTTTGGCTCCCGCAGAGAGGTGTTTTCCTGCGCTTTCCCGGTCGGTAAATCGGCCGGTGGACTCAATGACGACGTCAACGTTCAAGGATTTCCAAGGTAATTCCTTAGGATCCTTGACGGCCAGTACCTTGATGGGTTTTCCGTCGACGACAATCTGGTCGTCGGTGGCCTCGACGCTTTCCTTTAGGGTGCCGTGCACAGAGTCGTACTTCAGCAGATAGGCGAGAGTCTTAGCGTCCGTCAAATCGTTGATGGCGACGATGTCGAGGCCGGGATCGCCCAGAGAGGCGCGCAGCACGTTACGCCCGATCCGGCCAAATCCGTTGATGCCGATGCGAATAGCCATAATTATGAGTCCCTTACATTACATGAGAAAAATGAGAATCCTAATCCTATAGGGATGGACAGCTGTGTAGACGAGAATAGTAGCCAGGCCATTTCACCAATGTCAAGTTTTATGGGCGACGGTTTTATGGACGAAGCGCAACCTGTGGCGGTCGTCACACTTTGCCCTGCGGATATGAAATACAGCCCGTCGAACGAGGAGTCATCCGTCTTGCTTGTCGGTCAGGCTCTTGGCTACAGTTCAAGACCGGCCAACCATGGCCACACGAGTTTCTTATGGATGAAACCCTGTTAAAAGCCGCACAGGCCCTGGAGTGGCCCCGTCTGCTTGAGGTGCTGGCGCAGCATGCGCAGTCGGCGATGGGCGCGGCGAGATGCCGGTCCCTGCCGCTTTCGAGCGAGGTGGCCGTGGCGTGTCTGCGCCAGCAGGAAACGACCGAGATGGTCAGGTTACTGGGAGGCGACGAACCGGTGCCGACTCTGACGTTTCCGGATATCCGCGAGGTGCTGACTCGGGCTGGAAAAGGAGGCGAGCTGGAGACCCATGAGCTGAGGGATTGCGCCGTGGTTTTGGCGCTGATGGAGGACATCGAGCGGTATATGGCCCGGCATTCGACTCGGGCGCCGGCGCTGGTTCAGGTTGCTGAGCCGCTTCATGTCGTGAAGGGACTGCGGTCGATCCGGTCAGCCATCGAAGCGGCGATTCAACCGGACGGCGCAATCANNGAGTCGGCCACGCCAGAATTGCGGAGGCTCATGCATCACGCCCAGGAGTTGAAACGGGAGATGCGGGAGCATCTCGACCGTATTCTGCATTCCCGCCGGTACGAGGAGATTCTGCAAGAGACCTATTTTGCTCAGCGTGAGGGTCGCTATGTGTTGCCGGTGAAGGCCGATATGAGGGGAAGGATTCCCGGCATTGTACACGACGTTTCGGTCAGCGGGGCAACCGTCTTTCTCGAACCGCGTGAACTGGTCGAATTGAACAATTCCATCAAAGTGGCCGATTTGGAGATCGAGCGGGAGGTTCGCCGCATTTTGCGCGAGCTCACGGCGTTGGTAGCGGCGAAGGCCGAACCGATCGTCGAAGGAGTGGACATCTTGGCTTCATTCGACTGCATCACCGCGAAAGCCGAGTTGAGCCGCCGGTTGAAATGCAACCCCGTCGGATTGAACGAGCAAGGCCGCGTGGTCTTGAAACGGGCGCGGCATCCGTTGCTCATGCTGGCCAAAGAACAGGTGGTACCGAACGACATCGTATTGGACGAGGCGACCCTGGTGCTGGTGATTTCCGGGCCCAATACCGGGGGGAAAACCGTCACGCTCAAAATCGTGGGGCTCTATGCACTCATGGTGAGAGCCGGGTTGCACCTTCCTTGCGCACCGGAATCCGAGATGGCGCTGTTCACGCAGTGCTATGCCGACATCGGCGACGCGCAAGACTTGAGCCGGGACCTCTCCAGCTTTTCCGCGCACATGACACAGATGGTTCAGCTTCTCTCCGACACCGCCGCTCGGTCCGAGGAGGGAGAGCCGTGTGGGCCCCGATTGTTGGTGTTGCTCGATGAGCCGGTCACCTCGACCGACCCACAGGAAGGCGCGGCATTGGCGGAAGCACTGTTGTGCCGATTGGCGGCTCTCAATATGAAAGTCGTGGTCACGACGCATTATGGGCCGCTCAAAGAATTGGCGCAGACGACAGCGGGGTTTGCCAATGNNCAGCTGATGGCGGACTTGCAGGTCAAGCAGCGGCAGTTGGATGAGGATGTGGAACGGGCGCAACGAGCGAGAGTCGAAGCGGAACGGGCGGCTGCTGAAGCGAACGCGCTGCACGCGCAGATGGAGCAGGCTGAACAAGAAGCCCGCAAGGGGCTCAAAAAGAAATTGGGCGAGCAGTTCCAGCGAGCCCGCGCCGAGGTCCAGGCCACTGTGGATGCCGTCAAGCGCGAGCAGAAGCTCATCAAGGCNNGAGGCCAAGCAACGGCTCAGTGAGATGGAGGTGCAGACGCGGCAGGAACTCGCGCCGACCGGCAAACCGATTCCGGTCGAGCAACTTGGCGTCGGCGATATGGTTGAGATTGGCGGTCTTGGCATGACGGGTAGTTTGTTGGAAATGCCGCAGGGGAAGAAGCGGGTGCGGGTCAAAGTGGGAGAAGGGGAAGTGATGGCGACCGTTGCAAACCTGATCGGATTGGCGCGTGAATCGATCGCTCCTCCGCCTGCCGCACCATCGAAAAGCACCCGTCGATTTCCCCCCGGTGGAGGGTTGGGTCTTGATGAACAGACGGTGGTGGACGTGCGGGGCCAGGCGGTGGACGACGCGCTCGATCAGGTGGTGGCGGCATTGGACCGGGCGGTGCTGGATGGCGCGCCGTTCTTACGCATCATCCACGGCCACGGCACCGGCCGGCTCAAATCCGCCTTGCGCGAGTACCTGAAAGACTCGCCCTATGTGGAAACCTTCCGCCCAGGCGACCGCGCTGAAGGCGGGGACGGAGTGACGGTGGCGAAGCTGCGGTAACTTCGGTATCATTACTCTCGTTCTATAAGTACCCGAGGTTGTACTATGAGGAAGCGAAAGCCAAAACCGACGTTTAGGAGTCAAGAGAAAGAAGTCGCGTTTTGGGCTTCGCATAACTCGACGGATTATGTTGATTACTCGAAAAGCCGCCGGTTGATTTTCCCCAAGCTCAAGCCGTCAACGGAAACGATTTCTCTCCGGCTGCCGAAGTCGCTCTTGGAGCAACTCAAAACCTTGGCGAATAAGCGCGACGTGCCCTATCAAACGCTGCTGAAGCTATTTTTGCTCGAGCGGGTGCAGGCTGAGTTGCATCAGAATGCAAAAGCCTCGTAGCGCTTGGCTCAAATCCGCCTTGCGCGAGTATCTGAAAGACTCGCCCTATGTGGAAAACTTTCGCTCCGGCGATCGCGCCGAAGGCGGCGACGGAGTGACGGTGGCGAGCTTGAGATAGGACAAGCGTACCGGGTCTCTCTACTGAAATAACGGCTAATACTTCTGGATAGTTTCTTTCGGAAGCGGGGTTGATTGATTGCCGTCTGAATTTAGTTCATCGAGCAATGTGTCGTTGCAAGACGCGGTCCCGTGTTGGTTTCGAAGAGCGCCCCCTTGTAATTCTTTGATTCGTCAATGATCCCTGCTTTTATTCTTTCTGTACGGTAGACACCAGGAAAAGCTCGTTGTAACATTGTAAGGACGCGAGGTGAGGAATGATCAAGAAATTGCAGAAGCATGGGAACAGCGCGGCGCTGATTATTGAAAAGCCGGTGATGCAGGCTTTGGGAATTACGGAAGAGACCCCTCTGCAAGTCACGGTGAGTGGGAATGCGCTTGTTGTCACACCGGCGAATGTTGGCGTCGGTCCAGAGCGGATGAAAACCATCATCAAGGATATCCGGAAACGCTATGGACCGATGTTAAAGCGTCTGGCGGACTAATCGGTGGAGGAGATCATCTTTCTCAGCGTGGAGGATGTGTTGTTACTCCACAGGGATACCATCGACGTTGACGGCGGCTGCCATGGAGTCAGAGACCACGGATTGCTGGATGCGGCTGTGGCGATGCCTCGCCAACAGTTTGACGGTGCCTATCTCCATAAAGACATAGCCGCAATGGCGGCTGCCTACCTGTTTCACATTGCTCAGAATCATCCTTTTGTGGATGGGAACAAACGGGCGGCGGTCATGTCAGCGTTGGCGTTCCTCTCCGCAAATGGCGTCGAACTGACCATGGTTCCATCAGATCTCGAAACCATCACCTTGAAAGTCGCTGCCGGAGATATGGCAAAAGAGAAAGTAACGAGGTGGCTACGGTCGCAAATTGGCAAGCATCCGTGACTGCCCCACAGCAACGAATCTCGTTCGTGGAGGCTGGCTTTGCTAGCTTGACCAGGTCCGCTCGGGGGAGGGTCTGAAGAACTTGCATATGTCGCGCAATTCCTCCCCGGCGATCGAGCTGAAGGCAGGGATGAGGTGACGGTGGTGAAGGTGCGGTGACATCGGTGGCATTGTTCACGATGTGTAGTAACCGAGGTTGTACCACGAGGAAGCGAAAGCCAAGACCAACGGTCAAGCGTGAGGTGGAGGAAGCGGTCTTCTGGGCTTCGCATGACTCGACGGATTATGTCGATTACTCGGAAAGCCGCCGGATGATTTTCCCCAAGCTCAAGCCGTCAACGGAAACGATTTCCCTCCGGCTGCCTAAGTCGCTCTTGGAGCAACAAAATATGGCAAATGGTCAGTGTCTAGAACAAGTAACTAAAGATCCGGCACGATTCTGGTGACAGAAAGTTCAGTCTAAAGAAGAAGGAACCGTAGTGGGAGGCGGTATGGGCTACGATGTATTTATCTCGTATGCACGCGCTGGAGCCGGGCCGCACGTGCTGGCGCTGGTGGACGCGCTGCGTGCATCTCTCGCTCCAGAAGCGGTTTTCCTCGACACAAGCGAAATCGCACCTGGCGCGATGTTTCCTGAGGAGTTAGCTGCCGCAGTTGCTGGCGCGCGTGTGGTGCTCGTGTTTGCCGACGATGTGTACTTTACGCGTCCGTGGTGTGTACGTGAGTTCGAGGCGGCTCTGCACGCCGACGGCCAAGCGCGGACTGTTCTGGTGACCTTGCCGGTCAAGGGGGACATCGACGCGTTATTGCTGCATTTTCCTCCGGTGCTGGCACGGCGCGCCTGGCCGCAGTTGGACAACATCGAGGCGGTCGTGCAGATGGTGTTGCGTGCTCTGGGCGGGGGGCTTGACCGTCAGCTCGCTCTCCCGAAGGAGAGTGCTCTGCGACCTGAAGGGGTTGTGCCGGTGCATTCATGGCGCGAGGGTCAGCGGGTTCTCATTCATGCCGCGCCGGACTCGCTGGATGAGGGGTTCATTGGTCGCGAGGAGACCTTGTGGTCTGTGTTCCGCAGCCTCGAAACCCGTCGTGCGGGAGGTACGGCACGTAGTGTGCTGCTGTGCGGCGGCGCGGGATCTGGGAAGAGCCAGGTGGCTGCCGAGTATATGCGTCGTGTTGGGCCTCGACATTATTCCGTTGTGTGCTGGCTGGACGCCGACGTTCCGGCGCAGGATTGGTCGAGGCAATTGGCCGCGCTCTTGCCGGTACTCGAGAGCGTCCCCCAACCCGGCGACGTCGCGTCGCGGATCGCCGCCGCGTGCGCTGCGTTCGATCAAGCCGGCCAGCGCGTGCTGTGGATCGTTGATAACCTCCCTGAGCCGCAGGCAGGCGAACGGCCCGCACCCCTCACGCACTGGTGCCCGGCGCTCGACCACTCGAGTGTACTGCTCACTTCGCGTCGCCCGCAGGTGCATGGGTGTGACGAGGTCATTTCCGTTGATGCTTTGAACATGGGCGACGCGGTCCGCGTGCTGACGCGCCCCGAGGTCGACGCATGCTGGCTGCTTCAGGATGACTGGCTGACGATCGCACGTTGGGTCGGAGGGTTGCCATTGGCGCTGCAGATCCTGCACGCCGGTCTGGCCGACGGCAGCTTGGCGGCCAAAGATCTACGCACGGCGGCCAGCGCGCATGAGCCGGCTGCGGTGCTCGATGACGAGATCACTCAGCTCGCCGAGGTGCTCCCCCCGGGTGCCTTACGTGGGGTCGGCGAGGCATTCGCCGCCTCGTTTGATGCGCTCCAGAGCCACCCGCAGGCGCATACGGCGCTGAGGGCTCTCGCGCAGCTCCGACCGTGGATCTTGCCCGAGTCGCTGATCAACCTGGTTGCTCGCCCGCCGGAGCGCGCGGTCCTAGCGCGTCGGGGTTGGCTGCAGACGGTCACCGACGACCGAGGGCAACGCGCTTGGCGCCTACATCGAGTCGCTGCCAGCTTCGTGCGCGGCCGATCGTCCGAGATGGACGGCGAGCGTGCGCTGCTGGAGTTGCTCAGCGAGTCGATCGAGACCGGTCGCATCGAGAGCGGCGCCGCGCACGAGCTAGGCAAGCATCTCATGCAGATCTGCGGCCCGATGGTCACACGCCTGAACGCAGCCGCGGCACTTCCGGAGGCAGCCGTGCGCGCCGGGCAGCGGTTCGGTGTCACGGCCGCGCTGTTTCGGCTTGAGGACCCCGAGTGGCGTGGCCTCCGGTACGTCGGTGCCGGCTGGTCGCGGGCGTTCGCCGCCGGTCCAGCCGTCGTGCAGCGCGCGCGGGAGATCTTGGAATACGGCGACGAAGCCTCGGTGGCCAACCTGCCGCACGCCCTCCAGATGCTCGGCGACATCGCGGGGGCGAGCGACATTCTGGCCGCTATCCTGAAAGACCCCCGCGAATCGCCGCGCTGGCAGGCGATCATGCACGCGGACAGTTACGCATCCTCCGGGGTGCTAGTACCATTATGGGAAGCGCTCGCGGGTGAGTCGAACGGCAATGTCCGGAAGAACGGCATGCACCCGTTGCAACGCTTGATGTTCGCGCCGGGAGCGCCGCTACGCCATCTGCTGAGCGTGTCCGCCTCGCATGCTCGTGACGCTTTGCCGACTGTTCGTTCGTTTGTTGCTAGTGTCCTGTCTCTGAAGTCCATGGAATAAGTTGTGCATCGCTGGTGTTCTCAGGTATCGAAGGGAGGACACCATGCGAACTGGACGACCGACACCCCCACTGATCTTGACGACGACGGAACGAGAGACCTTGCAACAGTGGACCCGCCGTCCGAAAACCGCGCAGGCGTTGGCGCAACGGGCCCGGATTATTCTGACGTGTGCCGAG
>DKBD01000126.1:0-19172 GCA_002451055.1 Nitrospira sp. UBA6909
AAGGTATAGTCCGGCGAAAATTCCGGATAATCGAACGTAGCCACCCAACGGACTGTTTCAATCGCCGCATCCCGCCCCCATGAGAGCTCATCTTTCAGACTCTCCAGCTCATGACGGCTCGGCACCCGCGAGAACCCGCCGACTCTCACCGAGACCGGATGCACGGAGCGACCACCCAGCAACGCCATGACGGCATTGCCGGCTTTCTTGATTCTCAGGCCTCGTGTCACCACAGCGGCGTGGTCCTTTGCCATCGCGATGCCGCTCTCGTAACCGAGAAAATCCGGCGCCTGCAGCATATAGATGTGGAGCGCATGGCTCTCGATCCACTCGCCGCAATAAATCAGCCGGCGGAGATCCCGCAGCGGACCATTGACCCGAAGACCGAAAATCCGCTCGATCGCGTGGACGGCGCTCATCTGGTAGGCGACCGGACAAATTCCGCAGATCCGCGCGACGATGTCAGGCACTTCGTCGTAATGCCGCCCTTGCAAAAAGGCCTCAAAAAACCGCGGCGGCTCGAAGATCCGGAGTTCCACGTCCTTGACGGTTCCGTCCTTCACCGTGACGCGCAAGGCTCCCTCGCCCTCGACTCGCGCGAGCGTGCCGATGGCGATCGTCCTCGTGTTCTTCGCCTGTTCAGGGTTATTCCCTTCCGTACTCTTCACCCTTTACCCTTCACTCCTTACGCCTTCTTGTCCCAGACATCGCTTTCTCTCTTGAAGGGCTCCGTGAAGCCATTGATGCCGCGAAACCTCCGCATCACCTCGACCGGAATGAGCCCGAACCCCTCATGAAATTGGTTCGCCAGGGAAGCGGTGTTGGGTGGATAACCCGACCCTTTCAATGCGCCGTCCGCCGGTCCGAAGCAGCCGTAACAGTCTCGCCCCATGCTCGGACAAATGGCGCCGCATCCGACACGGGTCACCGGGCCAAGACAAGGCAACCCTTTTGCCACCAGCACGCAGACATTCCCTCGCCGCTTGCAGTCCAAACACAGACTGTCTGTGGAAAGTCTGACTTGGACTCCGGCCAGCAGATCCGTGATGACGCGCAGCAATTGGCCCTTGTCGATGGGGCAACCCCATAATTCGAAATCAACCTTCACATGCCCCGAGATCGGCGTGGAAGTATCCAGACTCTGAATGTATTCAGGACTGGGATAAACCGCATGCTTGAACGATTCGACATCAGCCCAGTTGCGCAAGGCTTGAATGCCGCCGGCCGTGGCACAGGCGCCGATGGTCATCAAGACCTTCGTCTGTTCACGCACGGACCGGATACGCCGCACATCGTCGGCCGTGGTGATCGATCCCTCAACCAGCGCAATGTCGTATGGTCCCGCCTCCATCCTGCTGGAGGCCTCCGGGAAATAGGCAATGTCCAAAGCCTGCCCCAGCAGAAGCAGATCGTCTTCCAGATTCAAGATGCTGAGCTGGCAGCCGTCGCAGGAAGCGAATTTGAATACACCTAGTCTTGGCCGTTGGATTTTCTCCTGGTCATTCATAGCGGCATCATCCCAGTCTCGTGATCAGTAAGGAGCGATGGGTGATTAGTACACGGTCATGGATTCAATACTTCTGCTTGCTCTTTACGGATCACTCATCACCGGTCACACGCCTATCCGTCCCAGCCACGGCTCAACCCGGTCGTAGCGCATGACCGGCCCATCCTTGCACAGAAAATACGGCCCCAGCTGGCAATGGCCGCAGAGTCCGATCCCGCATTCCATATGCCGTTCCAGCGAGACGTAGACGGCGGTCGAGGAAATCCCCCGGCGGAGGAGGATCGGCACGCCCAGACGCATCATGATCTCAGGTCCACACATCAGCACCATGGTGTTTGCGGAATCGATCGACACCAGCTCAAAGAGTTCCGTCACCACGCCGACGTGATGGCGCCAGATCTTCCCCGGCTGATCACTCGTCAACAACACCTCGGTATCCGGCTGCTTCCGCCATGAGTCGAACCGTTCACGAAAGAGAAGGTCCTCCGGCGTCTTGACTCCATGGAGAATCTTGACGGAGCCGTACTGATCGCGCCGCCTAAAAATATACTCGATCGCCCCCACGACAGGAGCGCAACCCAGGCCTCCCGTGACAATCACGACGTCGTGCCCCCGTGCTTCATCCAAGGGCCATCCTCGCCCAAACGGGCCTCTGATCCCCAAGACATCCCCCGGCTGCAGATCGGCCATCGCCTTGGTAGCTCGTCCCACCGCTCGGATCGTATGGTCTAACAACTCCGGCTCATCCGGGTCCGACACGATGGAAATGGCCACCTCGCCGACCCCGAACAGATAGAGCATGTTAAACTGCCCGGCCTCGAATCGAAATTGCTCCCGTATCTGCTCGTCAAGGATCCGCAATCGATACGTGTGGATGGTCTCACTTTCTCGGACCTTGTCGATGATGGTTGCCGGATGAATGAGATAGGGGTTGCCCTCGGGGTTCACAAGGGGCTTCGACGAAGACATCATCCTGGCTCCCGTTGTGCCATACCCGGCTTCATGGACCTTCCTTCAATGCTTTCAGCAGCGCTTGCACCATCTCCCGGCCGTCGCCGAACAGCATGATCGTCTTGTCGTCAGCGAACAGCGGATTGGGAATGCCCGCAAAGCCTGGACTCAGGCTCCGTTTGATCACCACCACCGTCCGCGACTTGTCCACATCGAGAATCGGCATACCCGCAATGGGGCATGTCCTGTCTGTTCTTGCCAGCGGATTGACCACGTCGTTCGCGCCGATGACGAGCGTCACGTCTGTCTGCTCGAATGTCGGATTGCTGTCGTCCAGGTCCTTCAACAGTTCGTACGGGATATTCGCTTCCGCGAGCAGCACGTTCATGTGCCCCGGCATGCGCCCGGCCACCGGATGGATCGCGAATTCGACCTCGATGTCGCGCGAGCGCAATAGCTCGGCGAGATGCGCCACACTGTGCTGGGCTTGAGACACGGCCATCCCATAACCAGGCACGATCATCACCCGGCGCGCGGCGTCGAACAGCAAAGCGACTTCTTCGGGAGAACCCGCGTTTACTCGACCCGCGTACAGATCTTCATCACCCCGGCCCGTGCTTCCCAAAGGCACGATTCCCGTCATGACGTCCACAAGCGACCGGTTCATGGCCCGGCACATCATTTCCGTAAGGATGAACCCCGATGCGCCGACCAGCGAGCCGGCAATGATCAGAATGTTGTTGTCGAGCACAAACCCGGTCGTGGCTGCGGCTAGCCCGGACCAGGAATTCAGCAAGGCGACGACCACCGGCATGTCGGCCCCACCGACCGGCAGCACGAGCAACAGACCAAGAAACGACGAGACCGCCACGATGAGCCAGTAGGCGGCATGGGGGCCCGGTGTCAGCACGAGCCAGAGACCGAGGCCGGTTGCGACGACCGCCAGCCCGGCGGTGAGGGCGCGCTGGCCGGGAAACCGGACGGAGCTGTCTGTCACGAGTTCCTGTAACTTGGCGAAGGCCACAAGACTCCCCGAGAACGTCATCGCACCGATCACGCCGGAGGCCACCGCGGCCACAGTGAAATGGCTGAGCGCCGGAATCACCGCGTTCTGGCGCTCCAACAACCCGGCTCCAGCCACGAGGACCGAGGCGCCGCCGCCGAACCCGTTCAGCAGCGCCACCATCTGCGGCATGGCGGTCATGTTGATCTTCAGCGCCAACACCGCGCCGAGGACCGCACCGATCGTCATCCCCGCCACAATCGTCTGGAAACCGAGAATGTGCCGGTCGAGCAGCGTCAGCGCGACCGCGAGCAGCATTCCAAGCGAGGCCAGCAGATTCCCTCGCGGAGCCGTGCGCGGATGCGCGAGCCCTTTGAGGCCCACGACAAAGAGGGCCGAGGCGCCCAGGTATCCAAGATTGATAACGGCGGGGTTCATGGCTCCGTCTTCTGACGTTGCCGGAACATCGCCAGCATCCGATGCGTCACCAGAAACCCGCCCACCACGTTGATCGTGGCGAACACAACGGCGACGAACCCCAGTGTGCTCATGAGCCAATCCCGCTCGGACCCGGCAGCGAGCAGAGCCCCCACCAGCGTGATGCCGGAGATCGCATTGGCGCCGGACATCAGCGGCGTATGGAGCGTGGGCGGCACCTTCGTAATGACTTCGAATCCGGTAAACAGCGCCAGCACGAAAATCGTCAGCCCCAGCACGGCAGTTTCCATCGAATCTCCTTCCGTAGGATCATTGGATCTCGCCGCCGCCAAGCAGCCCCTGTACTAGAGGGTGCACCACCGCTCCGCCTCGCGCCACCAATGTTTCGCGCGTGATGTCATCCTCCACATCCAGGCACAAGGAGTGGGCTTTCCACAGGTGAAGGAGAACATTGACGAGGTTCCTCCCATACATCTGGCTTGCGTGGGTCGGCACGGTGCTCGGCAAATTGGTCGGACCCAGCACCGTCACCCCATGCTGCACCACGACATCGTCTGGACGGGTCAGCTCGCAGTTGCCCCCCCGATCGGCCGCCGCATCCACAATGACCGAGCCTCGCGCCATGCGCGCCACCATCTCGCCCGGAATCAAGAGCGGCGCCGGTCGCCCCGGCACCGCTGCCGTGGTGATCACCACATCGCTCGCGGCAACAACAGGCGCCAAGCATTCACGCTGCCGCCGAAATATATCCTCGCTCAATACTTTGGCATAGCCACCCGCATCTTCGACGTCGGCCGGCTCGACCGGAATCGCGACGGCCTTGGCTCCAAGACTCTGAATCTGCTCCCGCGCCGCCGCGCGCACATCATATGCCGACACCGCCGCCCCCAAGCGGCGCGCCGTGGCGATCGCCTGCAAGCCGGCGACCCCGGCGCCGATCACCAGTACACGGGCGGGCGGAATCGTTCCCGCCGCCGTCGTCAACATCGGAAACAGCTTCGGCAACAGCTGTGCAGCCAGAAGCACTGCTTTGTAGCCGGCAATGGTGGCGAGAGAAGACAGGACGTCCATATTCTGCGCACGGGCGATCCGAGGCATCAACTCCATGGCCAACAAGGACACGCCGCGTGTCGCCAACTCCTTCGCCGCCTGCGGCCGCCCCAACGGATCCGCTAACCCGATCACGGTATGCTCCGGTCCTAGCAGCCCAAGGTCATCGCGGCCCTTGTCCGGGTTCGCGCTGAAAGTTCTGACCTGAAGCAGGACCTGCGCGGACGCAAACAGCCTGGCCCTGTCCCTCGCGACCTGTGCGCCGTTCACCCGATAGGCTTCGTCCTCGAAACCCGCAGCCAGGCCGGCGTCAGGTTCTACCACTACCTGAAGCCCCGCCTTCTTGAGCAAGGGCACGTGCGACGGCGCGAGAGCCACCAGCGTTTCCCCGGGATAGGTTTCCTTCGGTACCCCTACAGTGGTCTGTTTCAGATCCATCACGATGGATGTCACTTTCCGGGACCGCGCACTCCGCGATCCAGCAAGGCAGGCAACTCCTCGGTCAGATCGATCCCGACCGGACACCATGTGATACAGCGGCCGCAGCCGACGCAGCCGGATGTCTCGAATTGGTCGATCCACGACGCGAGCTTATGTGTCAGCCACATGCGGTACCGGTCCTTGATGGCCGGGCGGATGTTCTTGCCGTGAATGTAGCCGTGCTCCTGCGTGAAACAGGAATCCCACACTCTGGNNAAGCAGGTCGGACAGACCATCGTGCAATTCGCGCAGGCCAGGCAACGTGCCGCGACCTCGTCCCAGTGTGGATGATCGTGGGCATCGTAGAGAGCCTGCGGCAAGCGCGACCGTTCCAGACGACGGATCTGGCTGCGGGCGCAAGCCTCCACGCGCCTCGAAGCCTCCGCGATCACTGTTTCCGAAGCCTCGGCGAGCAGGATATTTGAGAGGAGGTCTCGTCCGGCCTGGCTACCTGCTTCAATCAGCAATAGCTCGTCCACTTCAGTCACGGCAAGATCGAAGTTGCTCCGAGCGCGCGGACCCGTGTCCGTCGACGCACAGAAACAGGTCGGCAGCGCCCTGGTGCAATTCACCGCGATCACGAAGAGGCCTTCACGGCGGGTCGCATAATAGCTGTCGTAATAGGAACCGTTCAGAAAAATCTGATCCTGGATGGCCAGCCCGGCGAGATCGCAAGACCGCGCTCCAATGACCGCCAGCTTCTCGGATTGCGGAAGCCTCGGATGCGCCGCAAACCCGCCGTTTGCCCGCTCAATCTGAAGAAGCGGCTCGCGCGGCGCAAAAGTGAATGGTTTGAGCGATTGCGGCCCATGGACGACACCGAAGATTTCTGGTGAACCGGTCTGTTCCAGCCGATAACGCCCCGGCTCCTGCTGATCGCGCCAGCCGATCGGCAGGTCCGACACCAACCGGATCGTCTCCCACACCACAGCCCCGTCTCGCACGGCAGGACCGCACACTCGATAGCCTCTCGCGCCCAAAGCATCGAGGAGTCGTTGGAGGTCGGCTCGTGGCAGGATACCGCGCGTATTGGAATTCATCGTCATGCCGGATGGTTTCGCACCATGGTAAGGGCTCCCGGTCCCTCTTTCAAGGCAACCCCTACGATCGCCATCGGACAGATGCGCTCGACTGTACCAGAAAGGGCGATTTACTCACATCACGAAAGCGTCTAGAACCACGCCCGCAGGCCTGCCACAAACCGAACCTGACTTGGATCCCCGCCTTCCTGCCGGACCAGTGTCGCGGTTTCACCAAAGCTTCGATCCAGTGAGAACCCAATGTAGGGCGCAAACTCGCGCCGGATTTCGTAGCGGAGACGAATGCCGAATTCCAGATTGTTCAGCCCCGACCCCGTCGTGAACCGTTCGACCCGTTGAACCGCCGCATTGGTTTCAAACCGACCCTGGAGAATCAGCCGCTGGGTCAGCAGGAAGTCCTTGGTCAGCGACAGCCGCCCGGACACCTTGCCGTTCAAATCGATGAAGAGCGCGGCCTCGAATTCATAGTTGTAGGGCACCAAGCCTTCGATCCCGATCACGGTTTGGGCCCGCGTGACGTTCGCTCCGCGGAACGACTGCGTTTCGACGCGCCCCCCCACTTGAATGTCATAATACTTCCGAATGAACCGCCCATAGAGGAGCTGAAAGTCCACGTCGTAGTCCGCCTTGAAGGCCGTGTCCCGCTGCCCTTCGCTTTTGAACCAGAGCCGGTTGTAATCCCCGCCGTACCAGCCCTCGATGTCCCACCGATAGTCGTTCGTGCTTTCCCTTTCAGCCGTGCTCGGCCGGTACTCCAGGATGTCAACGAGGGTGAAGAGACGGTGTTCCCGGTCGTTCACCGGGCTGGGCCAGTCTTGCGGAGGCGCCATGGTCCCCAGAGGAATCGGATCCGTCGTTCCCACGGTTTGCGCAGAGGCGAACGTCGCGCCGATTCCCGCACTGACCAGACACGCGATTCCCGTGGCCACGATGTCTCGCTGACAAGCGTTCACGAGTCCTCGCCATGCTCATGGCCTGACACTTCGACGACGCGGAACATCCCCGCCTCCATATGGAAGAGCAGATGGCAATGAAACGCCCAGCGTCCCGGCGCGTCCGCGGTAATCGCGACGCTCACGCGCTCCGCAGGCTTGATGACGACGGTATGCTTGCGGGGCAGGTAGGCGCCCGTGCCATTCTCGAGGTGCATCCACATCCCATGCAGATGGAGGGGATGCTCCATCATGGTGTCATTCACAAAGGTGAGTCGCAGACGCTCGCCATACCGAAAGCGGATCGGATCTGGAGCTTCCGAATATTTCCTGCCATCGAACGACCACATGTAACGATACATGTTGCCGGTCACATGCAGTTCGATCTCCCGCTCCGGCTCGCGTTGATCCGGGTACGGGACCAAGCTCTTCAAGTCGGTGTAGAGGAGCACCCGGCGGGGGCTTCCTTCCAATCCACGACCCGGCTCGTGCATCATGTTTCGCGAGTACTCGGCGATCATTTGGTTGCCGGTGCCATGGTCGTCTGGGCCATGCTTGACCGGTTTACTACCGGGAATCTCCGAACGATGCTGCTCCTCCCTACTCCTGGCCGGCACCTCGTGCGGGCCCCCACCGTGCCGCGCCCCGGAGCCAGGATGCACATGTTTTCCCGTGGCATGATCATGGAGAGATTTCCCGCTTGGCCTATTGCCGGACGCCTCCATGCCCTCCATCTGCATGTGTCCCATCTGCAGACCCATGTCAGCCATCGTCCGCACCGGTCTGGGGCGGCGAGGAGGAACCGCTGCCGTCATCCCTGCTCGCGGCGCCAACGTTCCCCGCGCATAGCCACTCCGATCCATCGTCTCGGCAAAAATACTGTAGGCGCGATCCTCTGGGGGTTCGACAATCACGTCGTATGTTTCGGCCACCCCGATGCGGAACTCCTCCACAACGACCGGTTGAACGTTCTGTCCGTCCGCCTGGACGACCGTCATCTGAAGATCAGGAATATGCACATCGAAGAACGTCATGGCAGCGGCATTGATAAAACGCAATCGCACTCGCTCACCTGGTCGAAACAGGCCTGTCCAATTGTGTGAGGGGGGTAACCCATTCATCAGATAGGTGAAGGTGTAACCGGTGACGTCGGCAAAGTCGGTCGGGTCCATCCGCATGTGGTCCCACATCAGGTAATCCTGGAGGGCCGGCCACCACCCCATTCGTGATGCATCAGCGAAGAGCTCGGCCAGGGTTCGCCGCTGGAAGTTATAATAGTCTGGACGTGTTTTGAGATTGGCCATGAGGGCTTCGGGCGATTCGGAGGTCCAATCCGAAAGCATCACCACATACTCCCGGTCATACTGGAATGGCTCCGGTTCGACCGGGTCGATAATTAACGGCGCGTACATGCCTTGCAATTCCTGACCGCTTGAGTGGCTGTGATACCAATAGGTTCCGCTCTGCTTCACCGGAAACCGATAGGTAAAGGTCGTCCCTGGCTCGATGCCGCCGAAGCTGACGCCCGGCACGCCGTCCATGCCAGGCGGTAACAGAACGCCATGCCAGTGAATGGATGTGCTTTCGTTCAAGTGATTCGTGACCCGCAATGTCACATCTTGTCCTTCTTTCAGGCGAATCACCGGGCCTGGGATGGCCCCGTTGATGGTCACAGCCGGTGCGGATCGGTCCCCCACCGTAAAGCGGGATTCATCGATATCTAGATCAATGATCTCGCCGCTCAGCGTTGCGGGCTGCATGCCGGCTGGAGTCGCGGGAGCCAGCTGATCGACCATGCAGGCAGGCAAAAGATGTTGCATCGCCGCCAGCAGCCCCAGAGCCCCGGTTTGCTTGAGCAGCAGACGTCGAGAGATCAGTCTGGATTCGCTTTGCATGACCCGCTTGTGCATGACCTGGTTAGGGGCCTGTCCTCGTGATCCACTTGACTGAGCTTATGCCGATACCGTCCATGAGCCCTGTCCTTGCACGGCGGCAATTCAAAACGATCAATGCTTGTGACTGCCACCAGCACCATGGAGGATGATCGCGTATCTCATGGAGACACCTCCGCTCAAGAGAATGAGAGCATGACTCGCTCAGCCGTTGGACCAAGCACAGATTATCCGGACGCGCAGGGTCAGATGTGGAGAACCGAAGAAGAACCTATGGAGATGGGAATGATGGAAAGCCGTCAAGATCCGTTCATGCCGCGTCGGCATGGGACGTCACCATTTATCATGGAAAAACATAAAGTATCCGATCGCGACCACGATCGCCTGGAACAGGATCAGCCAACGCATGAGTCCCCATTTCGTCTCCGACAGGGTATCCTTCATGCGCAGTCCCGGTGTTAAGAGAATGTAGCTTGCGACCAGCTCTCTCGCATCCACCCGGTTAAGATCGCGTTCCTGCTGGAGAGTCACGATCGCTTCCTCCCGTTCCCCGCGCTCCAGTGCGTCGATGACCTTCGGGGGCAGATCAGGCCGTTGTAGCAATTGGCTTGTCATAGTGAAGGACAGTCTACCAGAAGAGATCGCCGTTCGTCTCCCCTTTCTTCTTGGCTCAAGTAACGGGTTACGTCTTTCCGAGAAATCGAGGCCGGTCCCGGACAGAAACCATTTTCACCAAGTCCCGTATGGAGAGCACGCCGACTACTTTCCCGTTCTCCATCACGGCCAGGTGACGCACCGCTCGTTCAGCCATGACTTTGCTGGCATCACGAATCGTGCGATTGACGTCGATGCTCAGGAGAGGAGAACTCATCACGGCGCCGACGCGGGTGGCGCCCGCCTCCCGGTTGGAGGCCATCCCTTTCCGGATCAGGTCGCTCTCCGTCACGATGCCGACGAGCTCGCCGGCCTCGACCGTCAGCAACGACCCGATGCGCTTCTCGGTCATTAGCTGAGCAACCGCGGACACGGTCTCCTCACTACGGATCGTTGCGAGCTTGGTCGCCATCAGAACGGCAAGCGGTCGGTACACCCCGTCGAGCTCAATAACAGGACCGCTCTCGGCATCCACAAACGATCGCACCAGATCCCGCACTGAAATGATACCGACGATCTCTTCTCCCTCCACCACGCAGAGATGACGGATGTGGTGATTTTCCATCATGTGGCTGGCATCCAACATGGAGCGTTCCGCCGCGATCGTCAAAATCGGACTGCTCATCACATGATCCACCATCGTGACCGTCGGATCCGATCCCTTCGCAATCACTTTCCGGACGATATCCGTCTCCGTTACGATCCCGATCGGTCCTCGTTGGGGATCCCCGGATTCCACCAATACACACCCGACCCGCCGACCGCCCATCCGCTCGGCCGCAAGTGCGACCGTCGCCCCCCGCGGAATTACCTCCAGGTAGCGATGCATAAATTCTTTGACGGCTCCGCCTCCTTGCTCACTCATTTCAACTCCTTACTCCTGTGAATACAGGCCGACGCCTTCTCCGCATGCCCCGACGGCCCCCTCGCGCCGATGCTATCCCCGCCACTATACCTGATTGCGCCGAATTGCGCACGCGCACGATGCGAGGACCAGAAACGTCGGACCCTCGTCTTTACCGACAGGACGGTTGCATCTCTCCCCCGTGGAAGGGCATGATCTTTTTCCGGCGCCTCGATCAACATGCCTTCTCCCCTACAAATCTTCCTTATACTCTTCGTCATCGGAGTCTTGCTCCGATCCAATGCGGTGCTGACCAAAACCCATGTGGAACGGCTGGCCATGTTCGTATTCTCGGTCAGTCTGCCGGCAACGATTCTTGTGTCCCTGAATCGCGTCGAGTTCGCACCGGCTGCCTGGAAGCTTCCGTTAGCCTCATGTCTGATTACGCTCCCGCTGGTGTTCTGCTCCTGGCAACTCGCCCGTGCCTTGCAGCTTCCCAGAAGGACGCAAGGAGGGTTTCTGTTGACGACCGGCAGCATCAATTCCGTCTACTTCGCCTATCCCGTCATTCTGACCACGCTCGGCGAAGAGGGGCTCGCTCACGCCGTGCTCTTCGACCTCGGGCAAACCACACTGACTCTCACGGTCCTCTATGCTCTCGCTGTCTGGCACGGAGAAGGATCTTCCACGCCCGCTTCGACCGCAATCCGCCTCCTCTCCTCTCCCCCCGTATGGGCGTTGGCCTGCATCCTCACGTTGAAATCCTTGGGTCTCCATCTTCCCTCGTGGCTGCTCGACGTGCTCACGCCTCTGCACCTCACCACGACACCGCTCGCCAGCTTGGTGCTCGGCCTGTCAATCAGCTTCTCCGCAGTGCGCCGGACCGCACGATTGGCTGCTTTGGGTGTGATGGTCCGAATGGGAGGCGGACTGTTGCTCGGTTTCGCGGCGGTCTTCTTGCTCGGATTGACCGGGGTCGAGCGCGTGGTCGTGATGTTGGTGGCCGCGATGCCGTCGGCGGTCAATTCCATGATCTTCGCCGCCGAAACGGGTTTGGATGAAGACCTGGTCGCCTCGATCGTGGCGCTGTCCCTTTGCCTGGGCATGGCGATGGTTCCCTGGCTGCCCGGGCTGGCCGTCATGCTGCTGGAGTGACCGCTCGCCCTTGGTCGAGAGACGGAACCCCGAAGAACAAGGTCATGTCTCGCACATCATGGATGTGTGCTTCCATCTTGCCGAATTGTTGAATACGTTGAATACGGCGGGAGGGTCGTTTACTCTCTATCAGCGACGGTGGAGCCCCACAGTTTACACCTACTCCGCCGAAGCAGCTTCAGCTGCGAAGGCCTGACAGCCGTGATCCCTCTGAGGTGTTCGGCGACACCTCGCCGAAGACGGATCAACCGTCACGAAGCAAGCAGACCGGCCAACCGCTCGGAATCACGCTCACTATGGCTGGACCATCGACAACGGGAATGAACATACTCAAAGGCCTGGCCCTCGTCTGCGGCGTTCTCATACTCGTGCTGGTCGGCACTCTTCTGGCGGTGCGGTACTTGTTTCCGGCAGAAGAAGTCCGTCGCGAACTTGAGCAGATTCTGTCGCAACAGCTCCAGGGCCATGTGCGGATCGCGTCTCTGGAGTGGGACCTGCTGAGCGGTATCCAGCTTGGCGCAGTGGAAATGGAACGGGACGGGGCACGTCTCGCCCGGTTCGACGGCTTGGCGCTTCGCTATGATCTCCGGCATCTGCTCCGTGGGAAGCTCTCCATCAATGAACTGAGGCTCACGCGTGCCGAGGTGTTTCTCGATCTCACTCGCGTGTCCGTCAAATCCGAGATGGAACCCGACGCACGCCCTCAGACTCCGATCACCCTCCCCACTCTCCCGCTCACAGTCGGTATCGAGACCGTTCGGATCGAGGACTCTCACATCGGTGTGATCGGCAAAGACGGCCTCCGCGTCACCCTCCATGATATCGATCTGACGGCTGGCCTCGGGGCAGGCCCCCAAGAGGCCGATGTCTCAGGAGTCCTGGATGTCGCCGATGTCGAGATCTTGCTGAGCAAGCAGCAGTGGAAGCTCCCGTTGCACCTTGAGTTTGGCCTGGCGGTCGATTTCCCAGCGGAGCGGCTCGTCATCAAACACCTAGAGATCAGGTCTGATCCAATCATGAGTCTCTCCGTAAGGGGACAGCTTGATCATATTGTTTCTTCGAGAGAAGTAACTCTCTCGGTCCTTGATGGGCGCATCGACCTCGAACGGCTCTTGCCGTTGGGACGACCCTTTCTGCCTCCGACACTTACGGACATGCGGTTGGGGGGTATAATTACTCCCCTGGTCAGGATCAAAGGCCGCCAAACCGGAGAGGGTTTCGATGGGATAGTGGAGGCAGATCTGAGGGGCGTCGACATACAAGGAACGGTTCCAGCATTCAAACTCGCCCTCCAGCCCACATCATTTCGTGTGCACACCGGCGAGACCCTCATCCGCGCCAACCTGCCCCGCGCAATTCATGCAGATTTGTCGATCAATTCGACCGCTGCTTCCTTGGAGCCCGCCTCCTTGCGAAACCTGGCGTTCGACCTGCAAGCCGATCGAGCCGAATCAGGACGGCTCGCCGCTCACATCACGATGACGGGCGCGCTATCTGCGGCCCTGTCTCCTCCCGCTCCAAGCATCTCGGAGCCGGTCGAGGTTGAAATCGACGTGTCCGGAGACGAGACCGACATGTCTTTTTCGTTTCCCAAGGTGGCCGTGCGCGTCGGCAACATGCTGGATCTCGTCGCCAGCGGTGAGGTTGGAACTCTCGATAGCGCTGCGAACGAGCGACCTTTCGGGATGAAGGCTTCGGTCGAAACCGACGTGGCGAAACTTCTTTCGGGCCTTCCCCAGCCCGGAATTGGAGGAATCGCGCTCACTTCACAAAGCGGACGGCAGAAGCTCTCGTTCGACGTGAACGGAAGGCTCGATCCTGAATGGCGCCCGCAGCAAGCCAGCGCCGAAGCGTCACTGGACCTCTCCGGCCTTCGCGCGACCTCGGCGGTGCAGGCGGTCGAAGGGACGCTGGACCGGTTAGGTGTCGAGATACGTGCGACCTACGGTTCCCGGAACGGTTCGCTCAGGGGCGCGATTCGCGGTCTCATGAAGTTGGGAGATCTGAAGCAAGGGGCGTCTCTCGCGGTTGGGTCCGCCTCGTTGAAATTCAGCGGTGAACTGGATGGGCGTGTCACACGAGACATGGTCATCAACCACCTCACGGCGGCAAACCGCATGGACTTGGAAACTCGCGGCATCCGCTTTATGACTCCCGNNGAATTCCGATCCCACAGTCGGCAATTTGCCGTGGATCTGGCTGTTCCGTCACTCAACATCGCCGAGATTCGAAACCACCTATCCGGACCGGATGCGGAGGCCCTCGCGGCGGCGAATCCCGCCGGACAGCTGTCCCTGCAAGCCGTAGGATCGGGAACGGTGCCCGGACCGGAGCAGATCGCTCAGCTTCAGATACCGGTGAAAGGCTTCATCCATCTCAATCTGCGCGACGTGGCGGGATCGTTCCGGAACCATGCAGTGACGGGAGCGACCGGCACCATTCACATTTCCATGGAGCCGAAACAACGTCATCTCATCAGAACTTCTTGGCGGGTCGGCGCCACACGCCTTGATGTGGGAGGAGACCAGCCGATTAAGCGGCTTGAGGGGTTAACGGTGGCGATCGAGGGATCGGCAGAAGAGTTCGACCGTATCATCATCGACCGGCTCATGGTCGGAGCGGACGGCGTGGAAGCAACCCTGGAGGGAGAGCTGTCAGGAATCAAACGTCTCCTGACGGGGAAGAACGAGCCATTGCTCGCAGGACTGGGCCCTCTCTTCATCAAGTCTTACCTGAACGCGAACCTCGATCTCGATCGTTTCGCCGACGACATCCGGTCGTTCGGCATGACCGGGTCCGGACGAGCCGGGTTCAGCCTCAATCTGCAAAAGAAGGAGCAAGGTCCGCTCGATGTGCATGTCAGCCTGATGCCTCATCGGCTTTCGCTGGTCAAAGACGAGAACCAACTCGAGGACCTCGACGGAGCCATCGAGATCCGAAAAATTCTGCAATGGATACCGGCCCTCGATGGACGCTCACACGATGCCGCCTTTAGTCCCACAGGTATCCTGCCTGATCTCCGGTCTTCGACGTCACCCCGCAGGGACTTGCGCATTCGTCAGTTCAAGAGCGGCGCCATTGAGGTCCGGAACCTGTCGTCCGGTCTCTTGTTCGATCGCAATCGTCTCATCCTTCAAGACCTGGCCATGGACCTGCTCGGCGGCGGCCTTGGCGGCGAGGTCGTACTGACCGGCGGGAGGGAGTTCGGACTTGATATGCGGCTTGAAGCAGCGAGACTCGACATGAATCGATTGTTTCCGCAAGGGAAGCAACTCCGGGGCGACAGCCTGATCGACGGCGCTCTCAAGGCGACGGCCGTCTTCGACGCAGAGCATGGCCGCCTCGATTTCGGCCGAAGCACGCTCGACCTGTCGCTCACGCGGATCGGACGCGACACCCTGGACCGCCTGCTGAGGTTTCTTGACCCGACGGGAAGCAACCCCTCAATCGTCGGCGCACGCGCTGCGGTCAAACTGGCGAATCCGTCCTCGGCTCGAGTCACCTTGTCGAAGGGACTGGTGGCCATACGGATTCTGTTCCAGGAAGGGCTGCTCGCCCGATTTGAGATGGACCGCATTCCGGTCCACCAGATCAAACAGGTTCAAGATCTTACCAAGACCCTTCCACAGTGGGACGCCGTTCGCCGTGCCATGGAAGTGCTGGGAGCCGACCGATATGGAGTGGATCAATCGGGCACGGTTGTTCTACAGTGATTCTGTCACCGTGGTAAGCAGAGGATGAATGCCATGATGATCATGCCTCGTTCGATTCCAAGCCGATGGTTTCTTCAGTGCATCTTGGTCTGGTCGGCGACGACGGTCGGCTGCGGCGGTCCGCTGATCGGCGTCACGGTCGTAGACGAAAAGACCGCGCTCGAAAACCAGGTATTGGGAACCTATCAAGAATTGACGCAAGAAGTGCTCCTCGTGGCTTCGGTCCGATACATCGATCCGGACGGGAAGCTCGTCGCGCAACCTGCATTGCCTCCGGGAAAGGAGGCGGCGATCCGCGCCATGCAACGGTCGGCCTTCAACAAGGACGACATCGACCGGCTCAAGGCGGAAGGAATCCTGGGCGAGAACAACGGAGGAGGGATCACGATCGTGGCGCCCGACAAGATCGCACCGGAGCGGCAAACCTTCGTGACACATCTCGCGGAGGAAGAGAACACTGATCGAGACGTGCTCATGCAGCGGGTCTTGGAGACCAACGAGAAGTTCACCCAGCAAGACATGCCGAAGGTAAAGCGGACCTTTGCGGCCCTCAATCGCGATCGCGCTCGTCCCGGAGACCTCGTGCAGCGGGAAGATGGGCAATGGATCCGCAAACCATAATCAGAGGCGACCGACATGATGCCAGGGTTGATGCGGCTCACAATGTGCATGCTGTTCGTATGGGCTGTGCAATATGCCCTGTCGGCGGCCATCGGCCGCGTCGACGCCGCCGAGAAAGTCACGAGCCATCCTTCGCTCGATTACGCCGGGTCTCCTTCCGCCGACGGCCGTTTCCTGGCCTTTGTGTCGGAGCAAAGCGGCAACGCCGATATCTGGCTCAAGTCTCTCACCGCCGGCGTCTTTTCTCCTCCCCGCCCCCTGACAAGCCATCCGGGAAAGGACACAGCTCCGGCTCTGAATTCGAACGGCAGTTCCTTGTTGTACGTGTCCTACCGTTCGGACCCGCGGGGCGATATTTATCTTCTGGATGTGCCGAGCGGAAAGGAGACGCGGTTAACCGATCATAGCAGCGGGGATCTGGCTCCCGCCTGGGGCGGCGGCGATACGGTGTATTTTCTGCAAGAGGACGCGACCACCGGCAGCCGAAGCATCGCCCGCCTGTCGCTCGCGACCGGGAACACCGAACTGATTGTCGAGCGCGCCTTGTCCTTTGCCGTCGATTCCACCGGAACGATCGTCTATTCTGACGGTCGGAGGTTGCTGGCCCTCCCCCCTTCTTCGCCAATGACTCCCCGGCCTCTCACGACCGGAGAGTCCATGGATACCTCGCCCTCCTTCGTTGACGCAAATACGGTCGTCTTCACACGGTATCAGGATGACACAAACGGAGACGGCGCCGTAGACGCGGACGATGAATCGTCCGTCTATCTGGGACGATGGGATTTTTCGACCGGAGAACGAACGGCCTTCTACCGGCTGACACCGGGGCGCGAATTCCACATCTATCCGGCAGCCGCCGGCCCTTACGTCTACTATTCGGATCTGAAGAGGAACGACATCTACCGATTGCACTGGCAGGAGTTTCTCGACACGTATTCAGATCTGCCGCGCGCCCATGAGTCGGCCGCGATTCTGCTGGATCGTGGAGCAACCGAGCTCGCCCTGCTCACCCTCGGCAATATCTCAGTCAACCTCGTCCCACCGCTGCCGTTGACGGAGCGAGCCGAGTTCGATTTGTCCCTCGTGGAGCTGCTGCGCGATGCACGGCGCTATGCGGCGGCCAGGGAGCTGTTGGCTCGTTATGCTTCCGCTGAAGGGAGACCGGGGGCTCTCTCGCGGCTCCTCTTGTCGGTGATCCGGTTGGAAGAGGGTGCGCCATCCATGAGCCCGCGCGAGGTCAAGAAGAGGGTCGAGGAGTTGAGTAAGGAACTCCTCGCGGTGGCATCAGTGAACGGGCAAGACAACAGGGTCCGGGCGACCGCACTCTTGGAGACCGGTCGCGCCCATCTCCTTGCCGACGACCCGCTGACGGCGCTCACCTTTCTGACAAGGGTCGACGAGAGCACGGACAAGGAGGTTCGGGCGCGGGCCCTATTCACCCGAGCGACGGTATACCGACGACTCGGGGAGGAGGAGAACATACTCAGGGTGCTTCTCGACGTGATCACGGCATTCGGCGAACAGAGTTTCTGGGGGCGCCGTGCCGTGGCCCAAGCCGTGGGAATCGTGGACGGGTCCGAGGACGTCCGGAAAGCCGTCGCATCGCTGACGGACTTGGCCGAGAGTCATCGGACACTGCCATACCTCGCCGGCTCCGCCCTGCTGCGGGCAGCGGAACGTTACGACGAATTGGGTGAACAGGGACGAGCGGTCGAGATGTTGGACCGGGCCATCCGAGAATTCCCGGAGCAGACCACCCTGGCGGCAGATGCCTACCGGAAGAAAGGTGCGGTACTGGCCGCCGCACAGCGATATGACGAAGCCGCAAAGGCCTACGCGGCACTGGTCGACCTGACCGGGCGCAGTCAAGAGGAGTTGGAACAGGCGCGAGACTTGATGGTTCTGCATTCCGTGCGGAGCGCGCTCAGAAAACGGGAGTTCGGCGAGGTCAGGATCGCGGCCAAGGAACTGCGGGGACTCATTGACGCGTACCCAAACTCGGTCGAGGCTCATCGTGGATACATTGAAACGAAGGTCATGTTGAAGGAGTTCGACGAAGTCCGGCGATTCTACGAGACACTCGCCAAGAACGTTCCCGATAAACCCTCATACCGGTACGGACTGGGCCTGACGCTCTCGTATGCGACCAAGCCGGACATTGAACGTGTCATCAAAACGATCGAGGACGCGACCGAACTGGACTCCAAGGTTTCGTATTTTCACCAAACCTTGGGGTGGGCCTATGAGCAGGCTGAACGGCTGGGCACGAGCGGCGCGTTGGAGCACGCGGAACGGGAGTATCGCATCGCCCTCGAGCTCAACGACGGCTTTCTCTTTCCCGATGTCGAAAACAACCTCCTGTTGAATCTCGGCAACACCTACATGGGGCTAGGCAATTACGCGGAGGCCTATCGCCACTATGCGCGACGGAGTGAGGGAGGCGCGGCGGAGCGGGATGCCATGCGTGAGCTGCTCTATCTGAAGCGCTACGGCGAGGCCTGTTTCAAGACCGGGCGCCCGGACGAATCGATTGTCCAGTATGAGCGGGCACTGGCTCTCGTGCCCAAAGACCAGGAGCAACTCAGAGGGGAGTTATTGGAACGGATCGGGCTTTCTCAGCAGGACGCCGGCCATCACTCCCGCGCCGTCGAATACTTTTCGGAAGCCCTGGAACTCAACAACCGTCTCGGAAATACGGAAAACCTGGCCCGCCTCGGACGGAATATCGGCGTCAACCTGTACAACATAGGCGCAACCGTTCCCGATACTTCCCGCGGGCCTCTGAAACGGGCATTGAAAAGCCTGCTCGGCAGTGTGGACATGCTGGATCGGTTTGGGGTGACGAAGAAACAGACGGGACCGGGTCTGTTGCAAATACAGGTCGACCTGGGG
>DKBD01000126.1:19327-25011 GCA_002451055.1 Nitrospira sp. UBA6909
GCCGACGGCCTGCCGATCGTTCTGCGAGAGACGAAGCCTGACCGCCTGACCCTCTCCCTCTTGGCGAATGGTGCCTTCATCCTCGCAGGACTGGATGAGGTTGGAGACATAGCCACTCGTCCGCTGGAAGAGGTTTCGAAAGAGATCCATCGGCTGTATCGCGCGCGCCAAGACGCCGTCTCGTTCTTGCGGACGGCGATCGAACTGGTGGAACACAAACACGTGTTGTCGGGCGATGAGGCGGCTCAGATGCGGCTCATGCTGAAGCTCAATCTGTTGGACCTGGCGGAAGAGGCAGGCCGGACTACGGGGGTGGCACAGCTGAGGGCTGAGGTGGCGAACCTGATTCAAGAACGGCCGTCCGCTTCGGCCTGGCTGCCTCTATTCCTGCAGGCGGAACGAAGCGCCCAACCTCAACAGCGCACGGCATTGCTGAAAGAGTCGGTGGATACGCTGCTCCGGTTTCCTCCTCTGGCCTTCCCGCCTCCCAACGGACTCGGCACCTTGCCTTTGTACGACGCGCTGACCACGCTGACGACGGATGTGTTGGCGGAGCAAGGACAAATCGAAGCGGCTTTCATGACAAGCGAACAGATCGCCATGCGAAAAGCGGCGGTCCTCCTGTACGACAAGTTCGGCCTCGATTTCTTCCTGTCCGGCATCGGAGACTATGCCCCCGACCTCAGAAGCGCCTTTCAACACATGCAGGACGCCGTCCGAGAAGGGCGGCCACAAGATCTCGAAGCTCTTGCCTCACAATTTCAAGACGTGATCTTCGCCCTGTACGAGGACCATCCTTGGGCGGTCTCCTACCTTCACCAGTACGAACCGTCCCCTCACATCCTATCCGATGTGCTCCATGCCGACACCCCCTATCTCAAGGTGGTGCCTGGTCAAAAGGGCCTGCATTTCTTTCTCCACAATGGAGAGGCCGTTCGGCATATTCACGTCCCGCAGTCGGCGGGCCGATTTCCACGTTTGCAGGAAGCGGCATTGCCGCTCGGGGAAGCCGGTGTCATATACCTCTCCGTGCCGTCAGATTTACGGCCGTTGGTGACGCCGCTTCTCCCAAAGAACGCCACCATCGTGGAGGTCGCCACGGTCTACGACGCGCTCAACGCGTTTCGCCTCCGAGCGTTGTTCGCCAACAGAGTCGCTATCGCTGGGAATCTGCCCCTGACAAAAGAAGGAAGTGTTCTTCAGGCCACCGTCGCCAATCTGACCGGTGAACGCGACCGAGACACCGAGATGCTCCAAGGACGACATGTATTCGTCTCCGCCGGATCGTATGAGAACAACGGCTTTGTCATCGGATCTGAACTCGGCGTGCACAGTAGAGTTCCGCTCACAGTTCTATCCGGCAAGAATCGCCATACCGCTATCCTGCTGGACCCGGGAGTCGACCGGGAAACCATCCGCCTTACGATGGTGCCTGCGCTGATCCGAGCGGGCTTTCCTCACATCATCGTGGCCTCCGGTTTGCCCTCGGCGAAAGGACAGGCCTTCGTGAAATCCTATCTGAATCTGATCCAGGGGCAGCGCACCGACCAGGCTGCCGCGGCTGCCGCTCAAACCCAGGCCGGCTCGCAGGAAAAGAGCCAATCGGTTCAGCTCTACGGCTATGTCGGCATGGACCAGGACGAAAAGGCCTCCTTTGCTGATTCGGAGTATCGGAACGCCGTATCCGATGCGGTGGCCGCCTATCAATCGAAACGATATGAGGCGGCGCTGCGCCGATCCGAGGACGCGCTGTCCATCCTTCGCTTGACAAAAGCAGGCCAAGATTTTCGCAAACTGACGGACTTCGCGGTCGACACCGCCTTCAAGATCGGAGACTACCGAACGGCTGTGTGGCACCAATCCAAGCTCGTCGAACACATCCACAAGACGGAGGACAGAAAGGCGGAGGCCGAAGCNNGAAGGAATCGCCACCCTCGGTGTGGTCAAGGAGAACATGGGAGTCTACACGGAGGCCCTTGACGCATTCGGGCAATCCTTCGATCTGTACCAGGAGCTGGGAGAGGCGCAGGACATGGCGACCCAGCATCGGCGGATCGGTCGTATCGAGTATCTTCGCCTCGGCCGCTACGACCGAGCGCGGGATCGTTTCATGGCCGCACTACGTATCTATCGGGATCAAGACGTCCGCCGTGGTGAGGCGGAAACCCTGTACGAGATCGGCCTGACCTATGAAAAGACCGGGCTCTACGATGAGGCCGATCGCCATTATGCCGAGGGGCGCCGCATCGGGACTGAGACCCGGAATCTGTTTCTGCTGGCCACCGGGTCCCTGTACCTGGCGAACACATCCTGGTTGAGGGGACGGTATCAAGAGGCCTTCGACCACCTTGAGACCGCAACTAAGGAAGCGGGGCAGTCCCATGATCCTCAACTTCCGATCATGATCGCAAACACAAGGGCGCTGCTGTATTGGACGCTCAACGATTTGGAGAAGGCGCTGGTCTATGCGGAACAGGCGGTGGCACAGGCGGAGCACGAGGACATCAAGACGGAAATCGCCTCCTCGCACAACAATCTCGGCCTCATGCAGCGCGACCGGGGCAAGGTCGAAACCTCTCTCGAACACTTCGAACGAGCCAAACAGATCGACGAAAAACTGAACAGCCGATGGGGGCTGGGGTATGACCATCGCAATATCGGGATTTCCCTGATGAAGCTGGGCCGGCACGCCGATGCCCGAACGAACTTCGAAGCGGCAGAACGGTACAGTGCGGCGATCAAGAACGTGGACAATTGGGTCAAGGCCCTGCTGGAACTCGGCAACGTTCATCGGGAAACCGGAGGATACACGGCGGCACTCGACTACTATCAACGAACCTACGACCTCGCCAAGCGGCATCATGTGAGAGAAGTCCTCTGGCGCGCGGCGGCCGGGCATGGCGCCGTGCTTCGCGTGACCGGACGGAAACCCGAGGCGGTCCCGCACTATGCCGAGGCGGTGGAGATCGTCGAAAGCATGCGCGCCACGCTCAAGATCGAGGAGTTTCGCAACAGCTTTCAGACGAAGACCGAGGATCTCTATCGAGACATGATCATCCTCCTCATCGAGCTGGGACGCACTGAGGAGGCGTTCAACTATCTGGAACGGTCTCGCGCCAGAAGTTTCATCGACCTCCTTGCAAACCAAAAACTCGAGCTCAAGACGAAGGGCGATCAAGAGGCGCTTGACCTCGTGACGACCCTGCAGACCCAACTCGATACCTCGTCACGCGAGCTGGCCTCCTTCGAGAACCCTCCCCCTGATCTCGTGAGTCGCCTCCGCAAGGCCAGGGTGGCCTACGACGAGGCGTTGGTACGACTCAAACGGAGCAGCCCGCAGCTGAGCAGCTTCGTGACCGTCGATCCGTTGACGCAGACACAGGTGCAGAAGTTGCTCGAACCGGGTGTCGGACTGCTGTCGTACAAGGTCACTGAGGACAACGTCTATCTTTGGCTGGTGACGGCCTCCGGCACGAAGTTCTATCAGGTTTCGACCGATGCGGGGGAGATTGAGCAACTCGTCCGCTCCTACCGCACGCGAGTGCAGCGACTGGAATCAGTGTCTGAGGAACTGGAACGGCTGTCCAAAATGTTGATTGTGCCGGCTCTCCAGGATCTGGAAGGCCTCCGGTATCTCGGAATCATTCCGGATGGGCCGCTGCACTTCTTGGCCTTCGCCGCTCTTTCCGGCGCCAATGGGGCCCTGATTGAAACCCACCCGATTTTCTATTCACCCGCGGCCTCGGTCTTGAAATTCACCTTTGCCAAGCGCAGTGCGGTCAAGCTGACAAAAGTCCTCGCGGTCGGGAATCCGGACCTCGGTAACTACAATTACCAGCTCCCGCTGGCGGAGCTTGAGGCACGCAGTATCCGGTGGGATTTCCCGGATCTGGACATTCTCACCGGCGCGAAGGCGACCAAGGAATGGCTCGTAGCGAATATTTCCCAGTACGGGATCATCCACCTGGCCACCCATGGAGAATTCGACGACGTGAACCCCTTGCTGTCATCGCTGTGGCTTGCTTCGCAGAATCCAGGCAATCGCCGCTTGACGATGCGGGAAGTATTCGGCCTGAACATCCGAGCCGACCTCGTCACCCTGAGCGCCTGCCAGACCGGTCTCGGCAAGCTGGAGGCCGGAGAATTGATCGGCCTGAACCGCGCGTTTATCTATGCAGGGACCCATGCCCTGGTCTCGGCGCTTTGGCGGGTGGACGATCTGGCTACTTCCGTGCTGATGAAGCACTTCTATCGGAACTATGCCAAGATGGACAAAGCGACAAGTCTTCGACAAGCTCAGCTGTTGGTCAAGAAGGAATTCCCGCACCCGGCCTATTGGGCTGGGCTGACATTGGTGGGAGATTATCGGTAATCTAGCTGAAGGAGAAGATGATGCTTGCAGTGAGACGGTATGTTACAACAGCAACTGTGGGAGCGGCACTGCTGCTGGTTCCCAGCCTTCTCTTGGCCCAGACGATGTATATCAGCAAGGATGATGTGAAGGTGACGGAGGACAAGTCGCCGATGTCCCGCGTGGTGGAAACGCTTCGCCTGGGAGATCAGGTTCGAGTCCTTGAAAAAAGCGACCGGCATTATAAGATACGGGGTCCGTCCGGCAAGATCGGGTGGGTGTTCAAGTTCAAGTTGAGCGATCAGAAGGTCGNNGGGCGGAGACGGAGGAGACCTCCTGTCAGGATTGACGGGTGAGACCCGCATCGCGGCTCGCGAGGCAAGCACCGGCGGAAGCATCAGAGGCTTGAAAGAAACGTCGGAGCATTACGCCGAAACGAAGCACATCGACCCCGCAAGCAGAAACGCGGTGCAGACAATGGAAGACCGTGCCATCTCCAGGGAAGATCTTCTCAAATTCCAGCGGGAAGGTTCGGTCGGTGAATTTTCGGGAGAGCCATCATGAAGAAGACTGTCGCGATCTTGTCCGTCTTGCTGATGGTCGGTGCCGCCGAGCGGTCATGGGGATTTTGGGATCAATTGGTGGAGCCGCCCGCGGAAAAGAAACCAAGCCAGAGGAAAAGCCAAGCCCAGTCCTCAGAGCCCAAGGGGCTGGTCGATGGGCTCGGCGGATTGCTGGGGGCAAAGGAGAAGGATATTGGTCTCTTCAAGAAGGGGCTGAAAGCCGTTCAATCACTCCAACCGATCGGAGTTGAAGAAGAGATCGCCATCGGCCAGGCGGTCGCCATCGAGGCGTTCAGCCGATTCGGCGGCGAATACAAGGATGAGGCGCTCACGACCTACGTCAATCTGGTCGGGAAAACCGTCGCGGAGGTTTCCGATCGGCCAGAACTGACCTACCGGTTTGCGATTCTGAACAGCCCGGAACAAAACGCCTTCGCAGCTCCTGGAGGCTACATCTTCGTCACGATCGGATTGCTCAAGACCCTCAAGAACGAGGCGGAGCTGGCCGGCGTCCTGGCGCATGAAGTGGCGCACGTGACGCAGAAACATATGCTGAAGACACTCCAGCGAAGTGCGATCTTGGCGAACGTGTCCGAATTCAGCTTGAGCGCCATGAACAAGGACCCGCAGCTATTTTCGAACGTCATCGATGCCGCCACGGATATGTTGTTCGAGAAGGGGCTCGACAAGGAGTTGGAGTTCGAAGCCGATACCTATGGCATCGAGTTCGCCTATCGGGCGGGATATCATCCGAACGGCCTCAGGGATTA
>DKBD01000029.1 GCA_002451055.1 Nitrospira sp. UBA6909
GGAAAAGGCGAAAGTAAAGCCGAGGGCAAATCGGAGGTCCCGAAAGAAGGTGCAAAGGACGCATTGGGAGAGGGACCGAAGACAGAAAGAACCGGTGCCGAAAATGCCACCAAACCTGGCGCTTCCCACGACACACCGCTGNNGGCGAAAGTAAAGCCGAGACGCCGAAAGAAGGCTCAAAGGACCAACCGGGAGAGGGATCGAAGACAGAAAGAACGGGGACTGAGAATACCCCCAAGCGGGAAACTGACCCCCCTTCACCCCCTCCAGCGAAGACCAGTACGGCGCTGCAAAAGCGACCACTCGGGTCGAACATCTTGACCACAAAACTGGCCTTGATGGGAGACCCGAGGTTGTTCCCCTATGACATTGAGGTCGAAATAGACGGCGGCAAAGCCATCCTGTCAGGAAGGGTGGCGACCGAAGAGGATAGGCACCGGGCCGAGGAGCTCGCCCAACACTTGGATCTCGTGAGCCAAGTCATCAATAAACTAGAGGTGGTGAAGGACCTCGGACCGGCGATTGCAAAACGGCACGATCAAACCCTCGTCCAATTGGTAAAGGATCGCTTTTTGCGGAGCGAGACCATCAAGGCCGCCGGGTTCGATGTGACGTGCGAAAAAGGGGTGATTCATCTGAGTGGGACGGTGCGTTTCCAGGTCTTTGCGCTCGAAGCAGCTCAAGCGGCACGACAAGTTCCAGGAGTCATTGCGGTAGATACAAGCCACGTGAAGTTGATCGGCGAGGAAAATGAGTAGGCAACTAGGCCGCTTGTGACAGCGTGGAGTAGGAATACGCGCAGAATGGACCGCCAGTACACTGAAGCAGATGCGACGTGGCCCGTCAGGAGGGCCGCGTCTGTGCAAAGACCATGGCTGTTGTCGCCGGGGTTCCGCCTAGTCTGGTGGGGTCAGACCGTCTCTCAGGTCGGCGACGGCATCTCCAAGCTGGCACTCATCTGGTTCGTCTATGCGGTAACAGGATCCCCCCTCAAGGCCACGGTCATTGGGCTGTTACAGACCATTCCCCCGATTCTCCTGGGCCCGCTCATCGGGGTGGCGATTGATCGGTTTCCCAAAAAACCGCTTCTCATTGGATCGGATATCATCCGGGCCTTCGTCATCGGCTTTATTCCCTGCTGGATGTCGGTCGAATCCTTTACAGTCGATCGTCTGTATGTGCTCGTCCTTCTCAATTCGGTCGCATCGGCGGTCTTCGGGCCCGCGCTGACGGCGGCAATTCCCGCCATTGTAGCGCGTCCCCAATACACGGCGGCGAACGCCCTCCTGCAGAGTACGACCAGCCTCGGAGTGATCGTGGGACCTGCAATCAGCGGGTTGGGTATTGCCGCCCTGAGTTCGCAAGAGGTCCTATGTCTGAACGCCTTGACCTACCTGATCTCAGCGGCCTGTTTTATTCCTGTGAAGTTGTCGCCTCCGGAGAGGGTGGAACGAACCGATGGCGCGGTGTCATCCACGCTCAGCGATCTTCGTGAGGTCATCCACTTCTCGATCGTTCGCCAGCCCACTATTCTGGTCCTTACGATCATGGCCAGCTTGTATACGTTCGGATCGAGCGCCTTCAGCACACTCTTTCCGGTCTTTGCCCGAAAGCTCCTCGACCTCGGTCCGGTCGAGGTGGGGTATCTCTGGTCGGCGTTCGGTGTGGGCCTCATGGCCGTTTCGCTTGCGTTGATTCGGACCAGCGAATGGAATTTGATGCGACGGATTCGGGTGATTCTCCTGGCCACGACGGTCAGCGGCTGGGCGATGCTCGCATTGGTGTGGGTCACCGATCGCTATGTGGCCGGCGTTTTGATGGTCCTGATCGGAGGCGGACTCGGAGCGCTGACCCCGATCGCCTGGGGCATCTTGCAGGAGCTCGTTCCTCCGCAGATGGTCGGACGGGCGCTGGCGCTCTATTCCACGGGAGCCATGTCGGCGGCGATCGGAGGCATGTGGTTCTTTGGGTGGACATCCGAACACTGGGGCGAGCAGTGGAGTGTCGTGGGAATCGGGGTGGTGTTGTTTATCACCGCCATTTTTGCTGGCACCTTCGCTCGATGGGCCTATCAACGGGCTGCTCCTCCGTTGTAAGTGATTCGAATCCTACCATCCGGCAAGCACTGAACGGAGGCGTGACCGTGGACACAATCATCCGTATCAACGACGCGTTCTACATTCATGCCGAATCCTCGCTCATCGACGATCGGACGCGGGTCTTGAAACAGGGGGAGACCTTCGGAGTATTTGATCGTTATGGTGACATTCAGCCCGTAGAGGCCTTTACACATGGGCTGTATCATGAGGGGACCCGATACTTGTCCTACCTGGAGCTGTTCTTGGGACGGGAACGACCGATGTTCCTCAGCTCAATGGTCAAGGAGGACAACACCACTCTAGTCGTGGACCTCACGAATCTCGATGTCCGTCATCAGAGGGGGCGGCTCGCGCTCATGCGCGGGACTGTGCATATCTTGCGATCGCGTTTCTTATGGAACGGGATCTGCCATGAGCAAATCCGCTTGATGCATTACGGCTTGGAACCGGCCGAGTTGGACCTGATGTTCCGATTTGGAGCCGATTATGCCGACATCTTCGAGGTCCGCGGCACCCCGCGGGCACGGAAAGGGCGACGCCTTGAGAGCACAGTGACTGAGTCGTGCGTTTCACTGGGGTATGAAGGGCTGGACGGCGTGGTCCGGCGAACGCACGTCCAGTGGGCCCCCATCCCAGACCGCCTCAGCGAGACCGAAGCGCTCTTCACATGCCGTCTCGTGCCCAAGCAAGTTGTGACGATTTCGCTCACGGTGACGTGCGAGCGCGCAGAAGGTCGAACAACAGCGTTATCGTACGATCAGGCCTGTGCAGAGGTGAGCCGGGCCATGGATGTCCGTGTGGCAGACGAGTGCGACATCTCTACCTCGAATTGGCAGTTCAACAATTGGCTCCACCGGTCTCGTGCCGATCTGCACATGATGTTTACAGACACGCCTCAGGGGCTATATCCCTATGCGGGCGTGCCGTGGTTCAGCACGCCCTTTGGCCGTGACGGCATCATGACGGCACTCGAGTATCTCTGGGTGAACCCGCTTGTGGCCCAAGGGGTGCTCCGGTATCTCGCCCATCACCAGGCCACGGAGCTGAATGCCGAACGCGATGCCGAGCCCGGCAAGATCCTGCATGAAAGCCGGCTCGGAGAAATGGCCGCACTGGGCGAAATTCCATTCGGCCGTTACTACGGCAGCGTCGACTCCACTCCGCTCTTTGTGATGTTGGCCGGAGCGTATTACGAGCGAACCGGCGATCTGGAGTGTATTCGCACGATATGGCCGAACATCGAAAGAGCCCTGGAGTGGATCGATCGATGCGGGGACCTTGATGCAGATGGTTTCATCGAGTATGCGCGCCGTTCGCCGAACGGCTTGGTGCATCAAGGGTGGAAAGACTCGAACGATTCAGTGTTCCATCGTGACGGCTCGTTGGCCAAAGCCCCGATCGCACTCTGCGAAGTACAAGGCTATGTGTATGCCGCTAAACTCGCGGCCTCCCTGTGCGCCGGAGCGCTGGGGCACGCTGAACAGCGAGTTCGCTTGGCTCAGGAGGCCGCACGCTTGCGTGACCGATTCGAGGCTGCGTTCTGGTCGGAGGAATTATCGAGCTACGCACTTGCCTTGGACGGCGCAAAGCGCCCCTGTCTCGTACAAGCCTCGAATGCCGGCCATTGTCTGTTCACGGGAATTGCGAATGAGAGGCAGGCTCAGAGGGTTGCCAAGACCTTGTTGGGTTCGGAGATGTTTTCGGGATGGGGGATTCGCACCATCGGCGATCGGGAGGTGCGATACAGCCCCATGTCGTATCACGACGGATCGATCTGGCCCCACGATAACGCGATCATTGCCATGGGTTTGTCGCGTTATGGGATGGCTGAACAGGCGACGATCATTATGCAGATGCTCTTCGAAGCTTCGCTGCACATGGGTCTCTATCGTTTGCCGGAGCTTTTTTGTGGGTTTCCGCGTCGAGAAGGGGAGGGACCGTGTCTCTATCCCGTCGCATGCTCCCCACAGGCATGGAGTGCCGGGGCCGCTTTCATGTTGTTAGCCGCCTCGCTGGGACTTTCCATCAATGGGCTGACGAAGACGGTGACGCTGCGACGGCCGGCCCTGCCGGAATTTCTACGAGAGATCATCGTTCGAAATCTCCGCGTGGGGCCTAGCTCCTCGGTTGATTTCGAAGTCAGGCGCGAACGTGGCGGCCTGAGAGTGGAGGTCACGAAGACCGAGGATGGAGTCAAGATCGTGCATGAAAAGTGAGGCCCTTCTGGTTCCATTTCTTCAGCGCGTACGGTGTGTTTCGAAAAGACAATATGGAAATCGTTTCCCTCTCACTGCTGAAAACATCGCTTTCCGCCTGTACACAATAGCATACGGTAGCATTTCGACTTGAAGCGAAATCCTGTGTGGTCATCGAAAGGGGGCCGCACAGTTCCACCACAGGAGTTCAAACAATACCTCATTATTTTCTTGAACTTGGAAATTCCATTTCTTGTTGATGCCTGACGGTTGCGACTTGTGGAAGTCGTTCTTTCCTCCGATAAGCCCAACCTTGATCCTGTACGGAAAAACCTACACTGCCGATAGGCCTCCCTACAGTGGATTTTCCCCTTCCATCACAGGGATATTTGTCCATTGTCCTTCGCTGAAGTTCCATCGTAGGCTCTTGCATTGGCCGTGACAACCCTTCATGGTCACATAAGCTCTAGAAAAACAATGGAAACCGTCAGAGAAGTGAGACTGTTCCATGGTCTATTTCCCGTTTCGTGATCTTGTGTTGGTCGTGTTGGCATGGGGTGGAATGGCTCCTGCAAGAGGAGAGGCTGTCTGTGAGAAGATCAGTAACAGACCCCCGAGGCGATTCGCACTCAGCTTCTCGCAATCCAGTGCCATGGCAGATATTCATCAGATGTGTCGAGAGACACGAGGCGCCGGTTTCATCAAATAGGGGTGGACTCGTAAACCTGACTGAACAGCCTTGTCGTGCCGGATAATCAATGGATTGAGATGCAATTCGCATCAGACGGCATGTGAGGTCAATTGAACCGGTCAAGACAAGCTGACACTTCACCATTGCAGTTCGATGACAGGAGGATCCATGAGAATCGCGCAGATTGCACCATTATGGGAAAGTGTTCCGCCTCAACGCTACGGAGGGACGGAGCGTATTGTGTCGTACCTCACCGAAGAATTGGTTCGCCAAGGGCATGAGGTGACACTCTTCGCGAGCGGTGATTCGGTGACGACTGCGCGACTTGAAGCCATCTGTCCGCAGGCCTTGCGCTTGAACACAGGGATCTTTAATCGCGACGCTCCGCAAGTTCTCTTACAGGAACGCGCGTTCGGTTTCATGGCTGATGAATTCGATCTTATTCACTCGCATCTGGACTTCTTGGGATTCCCGTTGGCGAGACGGATTCGCACACCGGTTGTCACGACCTTACACGGCCGGTTAGACCTGCCGGAGTTAACGCCCGTCTTCCGGGAATTTGCGGAAATTCCCGTGATCTCGATCTCGGACGCGCAGCGCCGCCCGCTTCCATGGGCGAATTGGGCCGGCACCGTCCATCACGGCTTGCCGAATTTTTATGCACCGCACTTCGAGCCGGGCCAGTATCTGGCATTCCTTGGGCGTATTGCTCCGGAAAAGCGGCCTGATCACGCGATCGAACTCGCCAAGCGAGTGGGAATCCCGTTGAAGATTGCCGCCAAAGTCGATCCGGCTGATGAAGCCTATTTCCGGGCCGAGATTGAACCGATGTTGCGCCACCCCTTGATCGAGTTCATTGGAGAAATCACCGACAATGAGAAAGAGGCGTTCGTCGGGAATGCCCTCGCGCTGGTCTGCCCGTACGACTGGCCTGAGCCATTCGGAATTGTATTTATCGAAGCCCTCGCGTGCGGGACGCCGGTCTTAGCCTATCGCCGGGGGTCGGTTCCCGAAATCATCGAGCAGGGAGTCACGGGGTTCATTAGCGAGACGCTCGATGAGATGGTCGCGTCCGTCGCCGGCCTCGATACGATCGATCGGCGGCGTTGCCGCGATGCATTTGATCGACGATTCACGGTACAACGGATGGTGAGCGATTACTTGAGAATCTATACTGACTTGGTGCGGGAAAATCGGTTCTTGTCAACGGCCAGCACCCAAACGGCACCCCCTACCTCCTATTCGGTGTTGGAGCCATAGCGAGATCTGTGATGGGTGAGGAGCAGGCACGGTCAAACGTAGGAGCACCGAAAGAGTCGGTGGGCGGTTTCCGAGCTCGCGTGGCGAACCTGATGCCGCCTGGCTGGGAGCTGATCCGCACGCGCGATTTTGGGCTTCTTTTCTGGGGGCAATTCACCTCTCAGATCGGAGACAGCCTCAGCAAGGTCGCGCTCTTGTGGTTTGTCTATCAATTGACCGGGTCGGCGCTGAAGATGGCGATGATCGGCCTTCTCCAAACCGTTCCTCCGTTGGTACTCGGTCCGATCGTAGGTGTGTATTTGGATCGGCTGCCCAAGAAGGGGACCATGATCGGCGTGGACCTCATCCGCACGGTGCTGGTCGCACTCATCCCGGCCTTGTATGCGATCGACGTCCTGACCCTTGAAGGCCTCTATTGCCTTGTGTTTCTCAATGCCATCGTGTCGATGATCTTTGGGCCAGCCCTGGCGTCGTCCGTGCCGTCGATCGTAAACCGGAATCAACTGACGTCGGCGAATGCGTGGCTTCAGGGCACGGCCAATGCCGGCGTCCTGATCGGCCCGATCATCAGCGGGATCGGGATCGCCACCATCGGGGCCCACAACGTGCTGTACGTTGATGCGGCAACCTTTCTCGTGTCCGCGCTCTGCCTCATGCCCATCCGCGTTCGCGAGAGTGACCGGTCAAGCCGGACCGCGGTGACAGGAAGCTCGTTCCTCAACGAGCTCAGCGCTGGCTTCCGGTTCGTGTTCAAGCGAGACCAGGCGATCTTTCCCCTCATGTTGACCGCGACGTTATATAGCCTTGGCGTGAGCGCGTTTGTCTTCATGTTGCCCGTCTTTGCCGAGCGGAGCCTTTCTGTTGGCCCGCTGGAGTTGGGTTGGCTGTGGTCCGGGTTGGGGATGGGCATGCTGGTCACGTCGGCCTGGCTCGCTTCCAAGGGGCAACACGATCTCCTGAGTCGATTCCGGATGGTCGCAGGAGCCATGTCGATCGGCGGCGTATCGGTGTGTCTACTAAGCACGCTCCAGACGCCGCTGTTGGCGATCGCCTTGATTGTGGTCATCGGAGCCAGTACGGCGGTGTTCATGCCTATTGTGTGGGGCGTCCTGCAGGAAGTCACCCCTGAACCGCTGCTCGGTCGAGTCTTCACGACGTTCAGCACAGGTGGCATGGCCTCCTCGATGGCTGGCATGGCCGGATTCGGTTGGGCCGCCGATGCCATGGGGCCCAGTGTCAGTCTGATCGGCATCGGCCTGGTGCTGTTCGGAACAGCGTTCTTTGCCGCCCGTTGCAGCCGAGCCTCAGCGACCGTTTGCTAGCCTCCTTCACGGAACAAAGCAAGAATTGACGTGTGATCAATGCCCGCTGGTGCGGTCTCAGCAGGATGTCGATTTTTGTCAATCCCAACGACTATCCTACAGACCTTCGACATGTACGGCGCGCACCACGGGCAGAAAGAAATAAAGATGATGGAGATCACGTATACTCGATCAGAGTAATTGATTCCCTTCACGGCAGCGAGGAAACGTCGGCTGCTCAATGACGCCGGCATCATCCGCAACCGGTTGAAGATCGATGGTGCCGTGACGAATGCCCAGGCGTTCTTGGCTGTGCAACGAGAATGTGGGGCCTTTGATCGGTATGTCTGACAGTTTGCCGGAGGAAAGTCACTCATGAGTCGGTGGCATACGATGGCCCAGGTGTCGACAGCCAGTAAGGACAGCGATGCGCTATCGAAGGATCTGAAGACACACGGTTTCCGGTTTGTCGGGAGCACGACTGTATCTGCCTTTATGCAGGCAGTTGGGATGGTCCATGATCGTCTCCTGGAGTGCTCGTATCGCAGAGTGGTGACCAGGTGATGAAGATTGCCGTTGTTGGGGGAGGCCCCGCCGGACTCATGGCGGCGGAAGCGGCCGCGGAAGGTGGCGCGCAGGTCGACCTCTATGATTCCATGCCCTCGGTGGGGCGAAAATTGTTGTTGGCTGGCAAGGGCGGGTTGAACCTCACCCATTCTGAGCCATTGGAAGCCTTCCTCTTTCGCTATGGTTTACGCAGGGAGCAGGTCGCACCGATCATTCGATTATTCGGCCCTGACGCGATCCGCGAGTGGGCGTCGGGACTCGGTGTGCAGACATTCATCGGGACATCGGGCCGGATTTTTCCCGCCGATATGAAGGCCGCTCCACTGTTGCGAGCTTGGTTGCACCGATTGCGGCAATCTGACGTTCGGTTCCATGTGCGGCATCGATGGTGCGGGTGGGACAGCCAAGGCGCACTCCGCTTTCTGACGCCGACCGGCATACGGTCGGTTACAACTGATGCAGTCATTCTCGCACTGGGGGGAGCCAGCTGGCCGAAGTCCGGGTCGGATGCGGCCTGGGTATCGCTGCTTCACGAACGAGGTGTCCGGATCGCCCCGTTCCGCCCGGCCAACTGTGGATTCGACGTTGATTGGAGTCCTCATTTCAAGAACAAATTTGCCGGCTATCCGGTGAAATCGGTGACCGTGCTTGTGACGAGTCAGGATGGTGCGGTACGACGCCGGCAAGGCGAGTTCGTCATTACCCACACCGGATTGGAAGGCGGCTTGATCTATGCCGTGTCCTCGGATCTCCGCGATCAGATCGAGATGGAAGGGAAGGCGATCTTGACCGTAGATTTGACTCCGGATCGTGATCAGGCCCGTTTGGCGACTGACTTGTCGCGGTCTCGCGGCAAACGGACGGTGGCGACCCATCTTCAGCGGCATGCCGGCATTACCGGAGTGAAATCCGCCTTGCTGCGGGAAATAGTTTCCCGCGAGACGTTCTCCGAGCCGGCTGCTCTTGCCGCGGCCATCAAGTCCTTGCCGATTGTTCTGCGTGCGCCACGTCCTCTTGTGGAAGCGATCAGTACGGCGGGAGGGGTGCAGTTCGAGGATTTGGACGAGCGGTTGATGTGTCGCGAGGTTCCCGGTTTATTCTGCGCTGGAGAAATGTTGGATTGGGAAGCCCCAACAGGCGGGTATCTGCTGACGGCCTGTTTGGCAACCGGTCGCGCAGCCGGCTCAGGAGCGTTGCAGTGGCTCACGAAGGGGCGAACCGCATCGGGAAAATCTGCAGACTAACTGAAAAGCCCCAATATCCAGTTCCACACACTGGCAAACCAATTCAAGATCATGTCGAACCACGATTCTTCCACCGGGGGTGGTGGCGGGGCGGCAGGACGAGGCGGAGTGGGTGGTTTGGCTGGGGTAACCGGCGTCACCTGAGCCATCTGTTGCGGAGGGGACACAGGGTTTTGCACGACCACAGGAGGGGAACTTTGAGCCTCAGCCGGTGGGGTGGGGACCTGTAGGGCTGGGGGCTCCATACTTGTGGCCGGCATGCTAGTGTCAGGTACGGCTGATTCAGAAAGCAACTGCGCTTCTTCGACTTCTTCTTTGTATTGCGCNNCAAGATTCGTCACCTGCGTGTGCAACAACGCCAGCTTGTCGTTCGCGCGCTGCCTGAGAATGGGCAAGAGTTCCACTTCGTGGTCGATGTCTGCACGCAATTCGCCAGCGGTTGCGTCTTTTTCTTTGTTGTCAGCCTCCAACTCTCCGATACGCTGGTCCAACTCCTTCACCTCTTCGCGCGCGACGTCGAGCGAGCGAGTGAGTTCAGCCGCTTCGGCCTTGGCCTGTTCGTAAGCGCGCTGGCTGACGCAGCCGGATTCGAACAGCAGGGTGCCGATAAGAAGGCCGAACGTGAATAGACGGGCCGCGGCAAAAACATAAAATTGGAACGACGCATGAGAGTTTTTCATGGGGCCATCCTCAGTGATGGGGCAACATGGGCCTGTAGTACAGGTTGCGTATTGACCCACTGCGCAGCTGGGCCTAGTCTCTCAAAAGTAAGCGGTTCTGGCAATAGAAGTATAGATCTATGTTGATAAACTGTTCCGGTGCGTGTATGCCCATACGTGACCGATAACTCAGACAAGGGGATACACTTCATGTACGCCGGCGATCCGTTATGACACGGGAACCTTCCTCAACCGAGCCGTTCCATCTTCCGCCATCCTGCGAGACGGCTTTGTTGGAACGGTTTCTCAAAGCCGAAGCCATGGCGCTCTGGACCGTGCGGTCGTCTCAGCTGCAAGACGTGCCGCCAAATGTTCTGATTTTTCTGCAACGGCACGAAGCGGACGAACGCGACCATCTCGCGCAGTTCGAATCGCTGCTTGGCTGCCGATCGCATGAGCGTGAACGCCTTCCCTCGGTACCCAAGCAATGGCCGGCGCTCGCCGTGCACCTTTTCGGATACGAAGCGCTCGGTCTCGAATTCGCGCTCCTGTTGGCTGATGTGCGTCCCGATCTGTCCTCGATTCTTGAGGACGAACGGGCGCATGTCGGATTCTTCGAGCGGGAGATCGGAAAGATTCTGTCCGGCGATTCTATTGCAGCCGAGCAGGCGAGAGCATCCGCCAGAGCCTGGTGGTCCAAGTTGCCGCGAACTCTCGACCGATATCTGAAGCATGAGGCAATCGAGCCGTTTCGTTCTTCGCTCGCAGGCAGGATATTGTCCTCCATTGAACGGCGATTGATCGAAGCCAAGCTTTTGCGCACCCCCCTACTGGATTGACGGGGTCGAGATGGGTTGCGCGTGGAGGAGACCGCCGACCGCGCCGATCTTGCGGTATTTGTGCTCGCGGTGAGCAAGGAGTTGTTCCACAGAAAGATCGGTCAAATCGAAAAGCTGATTGGTAATGGCTTTTCCCACCAGCGTGCAGACGGCTTTGGGCTCGCGATGCGCGCCGCCCAACGGCTCCGGCACGATGTCGTCGATGATGCCGAAATTCAGAAGATCCTTTGCCGTCATCTTCAGCGCGGATGCGGCATCCGGGACTTTTGCGGGATTGTCCCACAGAATNNCGCGCCGCCGCTTCCGCCTTCGCCGATGACGATGGAGATAATCGGGACAGATAGTCGGGACATGACGAGAAGATTTCGCGCGATCGCCTCTGCTTGTCCACGCTCCTCGGCTCCGATGCCGGGATAGGCGCCCGGTGTATCAATAAAGGTCACGATCGGCCGATTAAATTTTTCCGCCAGCTTCATCAGGCGCAATGCCTTTCGGTAGCCTTCCGGATTGGGCATGCCGAAATTCCGCTGCATCCGTTCTTTCAATGTTCGGCCTTTTTGATGTCCGATCACCATCACGGTGCGATCGTTGAAGCGGGCAAACCCGCCGACGATGGCCCGATCATCTCCGAATGCACGGTCTCCATGGAGCTCGAGGAAGTCGCGGGTCAACTCAGTAATGTAGTCGAGAGTGCTGGGGCGCTGAGGGTGGCGTGCCAGTTGTGTGCGCTGCCACGGGGTGATCTTTTGGTAGAGCTCGTGCTCAACTTGCGCCAATTTTGTCCGGAGTTTGCGGATTTCGCCTTGTGCTGCCGCTTTGCCGCCGACTGCCGCTGCTGATAGTTTCTCGATCTTCTCTTCGATCTCGCGAATAGGCTGTTCAAATTCGAGATAATCTCGCATAGACCTCTAGCGGTTAAGTGAGACGCTTAGAACAAGGAAGACGGCCTTCCCTCCTCATTCTTACCATTAGTCTGATCAAGATAGCAAAGAAAGGGCCCCTTTGCCTAGCACTTCTTCAATGTCAGATACAAAATGTTCACTGGGCGAGACGCTCAGGTTGGGAAGAGGTGCCGTGTCAGCCTCCAACGCCTTCTCCATTTGAAACGTCAACGACACTACCGTCCCTCCCGGATGCCGTTGGAAGATCTCACGCAGGCGCAGGAGTTGGTCTGAGGCTTCTGGACGGTCGGAAAGCCGGATATGGACACGCTTGACCGTCTGTTTCTGAACCTCGGCCAACGATTCGATCTTGCTGCCGCGGAGCTTCGTGCCTTTGTCGCCGCGATCAATGACGCCGGTGATGCGGATCAGCTGCTCCGGTGCGATCAGCTCGCCGGAGGTCTTGAAGAGGTCAGGAAATATGATGACTTCCACCGTGCCTTGGAGATCTTCGAGAGTCACGTACGCCATCCGGTCGCCCTTTTTGGTCAGCATGGGCTTGACCGTGGCGATGATTCCACAGAGTTTGACCTCTTTGCCGTCCGATAATTCTGCAAGTCCGGCCGTCGTCACGGTCGACAAAGCGCCGATCGTGGTTTCATATCGGTTCAAGGGATGGGCGGAAATGTAAAAGCCGGTCAATTCACGCTCGTACTTGAGTCGTTGGGCCTGATCCCATTCCGGAATAGACGGCAGCGGCGGCGCGCCTGGCGCACCTGATATCTTCTGGTCCGAAAATTCCTCGCCGAAGATGCTGGTTTGACCGAGTTCGCGTTCGCGTTGCGCGGCGCCGCCGTCTTCGATCGCTTGGTCGAGCACGGCCATCAGTTGAGCGCGCTTGGCGCCGGTCGAATCGAAGGTCCCGGTTTTGATCAAACCTTCCAACATCCGCTTGTTGACTTTCCGGAGGTCGACGCGTCGGCAAAAGTCGAAGACCGATGTGAAAGGCCCTGTCTCATTACGGATCGCCACGATGGATTCGACGGCACCTTCCCCGACGTTCTTGATCGCCGCCAAGCCAAAGCGAATCCCGCCGTCGGCGACAGCGAAGTTTTTCTGGCTCTCATTGACATCCGGCCCCAGAACCTTGATGCCCAGATCGCGACATTCGGTAAAGTACCCCATGATCTTGTCGGTATTCCCCATGTCGGTCGTCATCAAAGCCGCCATGAATTCGGTCGGATAGTGGGATTTCAAATAGGCGGTCTGATAGCAGAGCACGGCATAGGCGGCGGCATGCGACTTATTGAAGCCGTAACCGGCGAATTTCTGAATCAACTCATAGAGCTTCTCGGCTTTCTTCTCGGGAATCTTGTTCTGCTTCGCGCCGTCGAGGAACTTGATGCGGAGTTTTTCCATCTCCTCCGGCTTCTTCTTGCNNCATGACCTGTTCCTGGTAGACGATGACGCCGTACGTGTCTTTCAGGATCGGCTCCAACTCCGGCGTTTCGTACACAATGGGAACCTTGCCTTGTTTGCGCTTGATGAAGTCGGGAATGAGATCCATCGGACCGGGGCGATAGAGCGCGATAATGGCGATGATGTCCTCGAACCGGTCGGGTTTGAAGCCGGCGAGTAAGTCCCGCATGCCGGAGCTTTCCAGTTGGAAGATGCCGGTCGTTTTGCCGGAGGAGAGTAGGGCAAACGTCTTTTGGTCATCGAACGGGAGCTGATCGACGATCAGCGGAGGTGCGTCAGGCCGGCCCTCGTTGATCAGCCTTTCCGTCCGCCGGATCATCGTAAGGGTTTTGAGGCCGAGAAAATCGAACTTCACCAAGCCGATCTTCTCGACGTCGCCCATTGAATATTGGGTGACGATTTCGTCGTTGGCTCCTTTGTAGAGCGGGACATGGTCGGTCAGCGGCCCTTCGGAAATCACGACACCGGCGGCATGGGTCGAGGCGTGGCGCGCGAGGCCTTCGAGCGACTGCGCGATCGTCATCAGTTCGCCAACCTTAGCGTCGGTGTGGACCAATTCCCGCAAACGAGGTTCCTGGTCGAGGGCTTCCTGCAGCGTGATGTTCAATTGGTTCGGCACCAGCTTGGCGACCTTGTCCGCTTCCGCATAGGGCATTTCCAATACGCGGCCGACGTCCCGGATGGCGGCCTTGGCGCCGAGCGTCCCGAACGTGATGATTTGCGCCACATGGTCGGAGCCGTATTTGTCCACCACGTAGTTGATGACTTCGCCGCGGCGGTCCATGCAAAAATCCATATCGATATCCGGCAGGGACACCCGTTCGGGGTTCAAAAACCGCTCGAACAAGAGGGTGTACTCCAGCGGATCGAGATCCGTGATGCGCAACGCATAGGCGACGAGGCTGCCGGCCGCGGACCCTCGTCCCGGCCCGACCGGGATCTGCTGCGCGCGCGCAAACCGGATGATGTCCCACACGATCAAAAAATAGCCGGCAAACCCCATGGAGCAGATCACCATCAGCTCTTCGCGCAAGCGCTGCTCATAGAGGACGGACGGTTTCTGGCTGGGCCGTTCCTTGAGCCGCTCTTTCAACCCAGCCACCGCGAGGTGCTCCAGATAGGCTTCGCGGTCCGTGAAGCCGGCCGGCACCTTATATTGAGGAAGATATGTCTTGTTGAGCGCCAACTCCAGATCGCAATCATCGGCGATGCGGCAGGTGTTGCTGACTGCGCCAGGAAATTCCGCGAATGCCGGAGCGATCTCTTCCGTCGATTTGACGTAGAGCTGGTCGGTGTCGAATTTCATCCGAGCTGGGTCGCCCAGCGTCTTGCCGGTCTGAAGGCAGAGCATCAATTCGTGGGGGCGTGCATCTTCTTTCTTCAGATAGTGGCAATCGTTCGTCCCGGCGAGCGGAATGCCGAGTTTTTTGTGGATTTCTATCAACCCGGCATTGGCGACACGCTGGTGATCGAGGCCGTTCGCCTGCACCTCCAAGTAGAAATGATCCTTGCCAAAAATATCCTGAAACTCGCCTGCTACCGTCATGGCGCCAGCCATATCTCTTTGGCCGATCAGGTAAGGAATTTCTCCGCTCAAGCAGCCGGAAAGTGCGATGATGCCGTCATGATGCTCCTTGAGAAGTTCCTTGTCTATTCGAGGCTTATAATAGAACCCTTCAAGATATCCTTTGCTCACGAGCTTGATCAAATTCTGATAGCCGGTCAGATTTCTCGCGAGCAGAATCAGGTGGTAGTAATCGTTGTGCGCGAGGCCGCTATCCTTCTTGGCATGGCGGCTGCCGAGAGCCATGTACGCTTCACATCCGATGATCGGTTTGACCCCGGCCTCTTTGGCTTTTCGGTAAAACTCGATCGCGCCGAACATGTTGCCGTGGTCGGTCATGGCCACTGCCGGCTGGCCGAACGCTTTGACCTGTTGCACGAGGGGGGCAATCTGATTCGCGCCGTCCAGGAGACTGAACTGGGTGTGGAGGTGGAGATGCACGAAGGATGACGTCATGGCCGGATTCTAGGAGGGCAAGGAGGGGAAGTCAATGAAGGGGATTTGCGCGCTAGGGGCAGCCCTCGCATCGAAGGCCTGGCGCCGCACCTCACGATCGAGAGGGAAGGGGATGGGATTAAATATGCCACGTTGTGAAGAGGCACCTCCTTGACATACCTGATGCACTGAGGGAGGCATTGTCCCGGTGCCTGCGGTACCCCTCTCCTCGTTGAAGGGAACGCTCAAGAGGGGGCAAGATTGGTCTTCACGAAAAGAAAGTCGGACAGTGAATGTCTTATGGGCCTGACTGGAGACGCGACTCTCCTCTGTTCTCCTGGTGATGCTATAGATAGGTTTTCTGTTTGTCTTCCTTTCGTCTCGTTTGAGCCCCCCCCACGCGGGCACGCTCACGCTCGTAACCCAGAGCAGTGAAATAGAGCGCGCGATCGAAAAACTGGTCGAGGAGATGCGTCAGCTCCAGCTCTCCGCGCAATTCTATCGCGCTATCGGACAAGCCTTCGCGCTGTATGAAGTTCATGACGTGCGCCCTGGTGGCAGTGATGGCCCAGAGGAAGTGGCTATACGCCACGCCTTGCTCGGCACGACGCGCACCCAGCTCAGTGTAACGCTGTTCTATTTCGTACTCGGTCTTGTCCATCAGCCAGTTATTCAAGTTCTGATAGATCTCACGAGTGCGGGCTCTGAGTTCGTCCGGCGGGACTTTGTGCAGGTCGCTGCAGCGGGGAGAGCTCCAGACCTTCTCGCTGAGTTCACGGGAAAGCTCTTCGGAGTGCTTCTCAATGAGCCGCACCAATCGTCCAGCCAACATATTGATACCTCCATCGAGAACGAGTGTGTATGCAGAGAACGCGTGGACCTCAAAATGGAGGATGACATTACCCGATTCATGAGGCCAACGTCAATCGTACGTCCCGCAGGCCTGCCAGGAGTCGGTGGTTGGAACGTATGGGAGCCGGGGATATTCGGCGTGCACGGAACCGTTGGCTTTGGTTTCGGGGGCGGGATGACTGGCTGATTGCACTCACCTCTATATGGGACGAATGGCTATGTGTCCGCGGCTGTGAGGCGTAAGCTTGCGCAGCATGAGAATTCGTGCAGCGCATGAGTCATAGCAAGTTAGGCTATTTGTAAGCAATGAGAGAGAACGAGCAAAGGTGTTTTCCTCGGTGAACAACGACTCGATCTCGTTAAGGAGTAAGAACGGTGTATCTAAGTAACAATGCTGAAGAGTTGGCCGTGAGTAACAGATACATTTGCGCGCCTTGCACTTGCGTGGACCATTTGTTATTCTTCGCCCGCTTTTCGCGGTCGAACGTACACCATTCCACATAGCCTTCGATTCCAAGGAGCACTCACATGGCTGGCATAAAGCGGGCGCTGATCAGCGTGTCGGACAAGACAGGCGTAATTGAGATGGCGAAGGGGCTCGAAGCCCTTGGCGCGGAGATTCTTTCGACAGGCGGGACGGCTAAAGCGCTGCGCGATGCGGGCGTGAAGGTCACGGACGTGGCGGCGTACACAGGGTCGCCGGAGATTCTCGATGGCCGGGTGAAGACGCTCCATCCGAAGATTCACGGCGGGCTGCTTGGCCGGCGGTCCGTGCCGGCCCATGTTGAGCAGATGAATCAGCACCACATCGGCCCGATCGATGTGGTGGTTGTGAATCTTTACCCGTTCGAAGCGACGATCGCGAAGCCTAACTGTCATTTCGATGAGGCCATAGAGAACATCGACATCGGTGGGCCATCGATGCTGCGTTCTGCGGCGAAGAATCACGAAGATGTCCTCGTGGTCGTTGATCCAGGGGATTACGCGCGAGTCTTGGATTCCGTGACAGGCAATGTCGTCACCCGCGAGCTGCGGCGCGAATTAGCCATGAAGGTATTTCAGCACACCGCCCGCTATGATAGTTTGATCGCCGGCTATCTTGAACGACAGGTGCAGGGAGGAGAGCAGAAGTTTCCCAAGATGCTTTCGTTGCAATTTGAGTTGGCCGAAACGCTCCGGTATGGCGAGAATCCTCATCAGCAGGGTGCATTCTATCGCGAACTGGCTTCGAGTGAGCCGTCGGTCTCGGGAGGGAAGATTCTCCACGGCAAGGCAATGTCATACAACAATTTCCTAGACGCGAATTCGGCGCTGGAATTGGCGAAAGAATACGACGAGTGCGCCGTTGCGATCATCAAGCATAACAATCCGTGTGGAGTCGCGTTGGGCGCGACGCCGGGGGACGCCTACGTAAAGGCCAGGGAAACCGATCCGGTGTCGGCCTTCGGCGGGGTGATCGCCTTCAATCGACCAGTCGATCTGGCTGCGGCCAAGGAAATCACCTCCACGTTTGTCGAGGTCGTCATTGCGCCGGGGTTTGCCGATGATGCGCTCGCTGAACTGAAACGCAAGAAAGATCTGCGGTTGCTCGATGTCGGAGCACTCACCAAGGTGAAACAAGAAGGCTATGATCTCAAGAAGCTGGTCGGTGGGTTGATCGTGCAGGATCGCGACCTCGGTGTATTGACCGACCTGAAGTCGCTGAAAGTGCCCACAGTCAGAACCCCGACCGATGAGGAATATGCCGCTTGCGCCTTTGCCTGGAAGGTGTGCAAGCATGTGAAGTCGAACGCGATCATCTATGCCAAGCCCGGCCAAACGGTCGGGATCGGCGCCGGACAAATGAGCCGGGTGGATAGCGTGAAATTGGCGGCCATGAAGGCGCAGATGCCGGTGAAAGGTTGCGTCATGGCGTCGGATGCCTTCTTCCCATTCCGCGACGGGCTTGATGCTGCGGCGCAGGCTGGGATTACCGCCGTTATTCAACCAGGCGGATCGATCCGTGATGCCGAAGTCGTCAAGGCGGCGGATGAATATGGTATGGCGATGATTCTGACGGGCATGAGACATTTTAGACACTGATTATTCAAGTTAAGCTTCATGTTGTGACCGAGCGAATCCAATGAAAGTATTATCCAGCTCAGCCTCAACCTGAGCCCTATCCTGATCATGTAGGGTTGCCCAACGTTCTTCTCTCCATGTAAGTCTCTCAAGGAAAGAAAGGTCATTCGTTGAAGATTCTCGTCGTCGGCAGCGGTGGGCGTGAACACGCGATGGTCTGGAAGCTGGTGCAAAGTCCCCGCAAGCCCATCTTGTATTGTGCACCTGGCAACGCAGGGATCGAATCGCTGGCGACCTGCGTGCCGATCAAGGCCGATGATATTGCCGGGCTCAAAGCCTTCGTCATGAGGGAACACATCGATCTGACCGTGATCGGGCCTGAAGCGCCGTTGGCGTTGGGGGTCGTCGATGAATTTCGCAAGGCCAAACTCAAGATTTTCGGCCCGACCAAGAACGCGGCACGGCTCGAAGCCAGCAAGATCTTTTCCAAAGACGTAATGGCACAAGCCAAGATTCCAACCGCGCAGGCTAAGAGCTTCGATAAAGCGGTTGATGCGTTGGCGTATCTCGAACAGCATGAATTGCCCGTCGTGATCAAAGCGGATGGTCTCGCCCAAGGGAAAGGCGTCATCATTGCCGCCACGCGAGAGCAAGCCCGTCAGGCGATCGTCGATTCAATGGAGAAAGCGGTGTTCGGCCAGGCCGGGAAAGAGGTCTTGGTCGAACAATTCCTCGACGGTGAAGAATTGACGATCATGGCCTTCACGGACGGCAAGACCGTCGTGCCGATGCCGCCGGCACAGGACCACAAGAGGGTGGGAGACGGTGATACCGGGCTGAACACCGGGGGCATGGGGGCCTACTGTCCAGCGCCGTTGGGTGCGGCAGCGCTGCGCGAGCAGGTGACACGTGAAATTCTACAGCCGATTGTAAACACGATGGCGCGGTTGGGATCGCCTTTTCAAGGTGTGCTCTATGCCGGGCTGATGGTGGTGAAGGGTGTGCCTTACGTGTTGGAGTTCAACGCGCGGATGGGCGATCCGGAAACACAAGTGGTGTTGCCACTGCTCAGGACGGATTTCCTCGACGTCATTGAAGCGGTGGTTGAACATCGCCTCGATCAACTCACGGTCGAATGGCATGGGGATGCTGCGGTGTGTGTTGTGTTGACCTCTGCCGGCTACCCGGGTTCCTATCCAAACGGCATCCCCATTCACGGAATGTCCTCGGTCATGACGGAGTCCACCATGGTTTTTCATGCAGGAACCGCCCGGCGAGGACGCGAGATCGTCACTGCAGGCGGGCGCGTCTTGGGGGTGACGGGACGCGGACCGACCTTGAAAGATGCTCAAGCCGAAGCCTACAAGGCCGTGACGGCCATCTCGTTCGAGGGCTGTCACTATCGCAGGGACATCGCATATCGCGCCTTCAATTGACAACCGGTCGCCTTCTGCGGTTCCTCGATTCAATGTCCCAAATTCTTCCATACAAGGCCAGCGAGAGCCGCCGTCTTTCCGAGTTGGTCGCTGAAACAGTCTTGCGTGGCGGCGTTGTAGGCCTTCCGACGGAGACCTATTACGGCCTCGGCGTCAACCCGTTTGACCCGCAGGCGGTCGGCCGGTTGTTGCGCATCAAGGGCCGGCCAGATGGTAAGCCGATCTTAGTGCTGATTGGCGCAAGGGACCAGTTGACGCTGTTGACAGAGATGGTCACTCCGGCTGCATCCGTCTTGATCGACGCCTTCTGGCCAGGTCCCTTAACGGTACTCTTCCCCGCGCGGCCTTCGTTGCCTGCCAATTTGACTGCAGGAACCGGCACAATCGGTGTCAGATTGACCTCTTGTGAACCGTTACAGGAAATCCTGAAACGGGTAGGNNGGACCGCCGTCGACCGTCATCGATGCACGCGAGCATGTCCGTGTCATTCGGGAAGGTGCCGTTACTCAACAGATGTTGCGAAACGTGTTGGAGGCACGGGGGATTTCTCTCAGCTAAGCACGCAAGGACGACACCACCGTTGCGCACGAACTACTCGAACGGGAGGGAACCAGTGATGGTAATGGAAAACGGGCCAAAGCCGTATCTCGGCATGACGTTGTGTGCAGCACTCGTCCTGAGCTTAACAGGATGCGATTACTGGCCACCAGCGCTGCAGGTGCAGATCGAACAATTGCGGTCTGAGATTCAGGCTGTGACGAGGGAAAAGACCCAGCTTCAATTGGAAGTCGATGAGCTGTCAAAAGCGAAGCAAGACCTGCAAGCCCAGCTCAATCAATTGGGCCAGGTGAACCGGGAACAGTCGGGTATGATTACGAATCTGCAACGTCAGGCCGCCGCATTGCGTACCAAAACAGTGAAGGCAACGGCTTCTGCCAGGAGGTCGGCCAAACCAGCGGCTAAATTAGCCTCACCGAAGCCAGCCGCAAAGCAGCCTGTGAAGAAAAAGTCGGTGTCCACGCGTTAACTCGTCATGTTGATCCTGAGGAAGTTCCCGATGAGGAGGTCCCGGTCGACGGTGGTGTCGCTGTCGCGGGAGTCGTGGAAGCTGGAGCGGTGGTTGCTGTTGCCGCTGCGTCTTTCTTGGTGCCGGACGACGAATCAGTTCCCTCTCCCGTCGGCGGTTTCATCTTGTCGGAATAATCCGTGATATACCAGCCGCTGCCTTTGAACATGATTGCAGGGGAAGAAATGATGCGACTGACGGATTTTCCACACTTGGAGCAGGTGGCAACCGGATCGTCTTTGATGCTCTGCTTGAGCTCAAACTTGTGTGAGCAATCGTGGCATAAATATTCGTAAATTGGCACGGTTCCCTCTCTGGGCAATATAGACGTCCGCTTAGATAAGCGCGCGACCGAAAGAGTCAAGGGGACGGATGCGATCAGACCGTCAATTTTTCAACGGCCGCAGCGATTCGATCCAGCCCCCGTTGGATTGCGTCCATGCTGGTGGCGTAGGAAAGCCGAATATGTTGTTTGCTTCCAAAAGGCTCTCCCGGGACGACCGCAACATGCGCATGTTTCAATAGATGATCTGCGAAGGCCTGCGGTGACGGAATCGGGCCGTCCTGACCGCGCCGTCCCAGGATCCCACCGATGTTTGGGAAGGCATAGAAGGCACCCGTCGGCATGCGGCAGGTCATCCCTGGTATTCCGTTCAATCGGTCCACCATCACTTTTCGGCGGCGATCGAATTCCACAACCATTTTCTCTGTAAACGGCCCTCCGAGCTTCAGTGCGGCGACGGCGGCTTTCTGTGAAATCGAGCAGGGGTTCGAAGTGCTCTGGCTTTGAATGTTCGCCATCGCGGTCAGCACGTCTTTCGGTCCCGCCGCATACCCGATACGCCAACCGGTCATCGCATAGGTTTTCGAGACACCGTTGATGATCACGGTTTGCGCCGCCACCTCGGGCCCCAGCGTGGCGATGCTCACGTGCTTCGCACCGTCGTACAGTATCTTGTCATAAATTTCGTCGGAGATGATCAACAGCTTATGGCGAACAGCGATGTCGGCGACCGCTTGGAGTGTTTGGGGGTCATAGGTCGCGCCGGTCGGATTGCACGGACTGTTGACGATGATGGCTTTGGTCCGCGGGGTGACCGATCGCAACAACTCGTCCACATTGATGGCATAGCCGTCGGCTTCACGGGTAGGCAGAAGCACCGGCGTTGCATCATTGAGTAACGCTTGGTCGGCATACGAGACCCAGTAGGGTGTCGGGATGATGACCTCATCCCCGGCCTCCAAGCACGCTTCGGCCAAGTTGTAGAGGGAGTGTTTGGCGCCGCAGGACACCAAGACTTGCGGCTTCTCATACCGCAGCCCATGCTCTTGTTGCAGCTTATCGATGATGGCCTGGCGCAGTTCGTCGATTCCAGAAGACGGCGTATACTTCGTGAAGCCGGCTCTGATGGCCGCTTCCGCGGCGGCCTTTACCGGTTCGGGAGTGTCAAAGTCCGGTTCGCCCGACGAAAAATCAACGACATCGATGCCTTGCGCCGCCATGGCCTTGGCGGTGGCGGTCATGGCCAAGGTGGGGGAGGGGGTGATACGGCTCACACGCGCGGCCAGCTTCATAGTGCGACACTCCTGATGCGTTCCTGCAAGCGACGCGCCACTTCCGGATGCAGAAACTCCGTCAGTGATCCGCCGTGCTTGGCCACGTCTTTGATGATGGTGGATGACAAGTATGAGTACTCTTCGCTCGGCATGAGAAAGACGGTTTCAACGTTCCTGGCGAGCTTTCGATTGATGAGGGCCATTTGAAACTCGTGTTCGAAGTCTGAAATGGCTCGCAGGCCGCGGATAATGGCGTGCGCGCCGGATCGCTCGACATAATCGACCAACAGTCCTTCAAATGACGTCACATCGACTCCGTCGATATCCTTCATGACCAATCTCACCATGTCAAGCCGTTCGGCCAACGTGAACAGTGGATACTTTGCCGGATTGGGAGCCACTGCGACCACGACTTTGTCGAAGACACGGAGGCTTCGGGTAATGATATCTGTGTGCCCATGCGTAACGGGGTCGAACGTTCCAGGATAGACGCCTAATTTCATGGCTGTGCAGTGCCGGGATAGGAATAAAGGGACAGTGCGGTGTCTCCATAGCGATAGCGTCGTCTATAGGAGCCAGATCCAAGAGAAGCGGGGAGTGTTGTCTTCTCCGCATGTTCGATGACGAGCCAGGAGTCGGTGGCAAAGAGGCGGTCCATCGACACGTGGCTCAACAGCGATTGAAGTTCGCCCACCAAGGCGTAAGGAGGATCGGCGAACACGATGTCATAGGGATCGTCCTGCTGATCCGATCGGCTAAAAAATTGTGTGACGGGTTGGGCGCGAACCGTTATGCAATGGGACATCCCGCAATCCAGCAAGTTCTGACGCAACAGTTTCAGCGCTTCGGCTCCCGATTCGACACACGTGACATGGGCGGCGCCTCGGCTTACGGCTTCGATCGCGACAGCCCCCGTTCCTGCGTAAAGATCCAGAAAGCGGCAGTTGGGTAGGCGGTTGCCAAGAATGGAAAACAATGCTTCCCGAACCCGGTCGGAAGTAGGACGGAGCATCAGACCAGGCGGTTTGCGGAGGCGCCGACCTCGGTGGGTTCCTGCAATGATGCGCATCGTACCAGATAAGAACACGTGACAATATTCTTCAGCACGGAAGACTCTAACATAGCGTTTTTCAAGGGGTCAAGAACAGGGACGCGAAGATATGTGTCAGGAGTCACCGGGGAATGTGGCGATGATCGAGAAACGCGACAAGGCTATATTGAACGGACCAGCCGATTTCTCCAACGAGAGCGGTTTTGACCGCCGTTTGAGGAGAGACTATAATGGACGCGGGTTGCAATCAGTTGTAACGACCCGATCCGTCAGGAACGTCTCCCTGTAGCACGGATCGGGGTCTAGCTCGAAACAGCCGGTTACCGCGTGGCCACGGGCTGGGGCTCTCTGGCCGCAAGGCTTTTTCTGCGATTGTTCGAGATGGTGCGATCAATAATCGCCCCGCAGTTGATACACTTCCATGCATAGAAAATGAGAAAAAAATCAGAGAACCGCTCCAGCATCATCAACCCTTTGCACTTCGGACATTCCATTACTCCCTCCCAGGGTGGCTATGTTCACAGCTGATGGTGCCTATAGCAAGAGGTGCACCAAGTTGGCATTATCTTATATTTCAATAGTTTACAGTCTACGTATTTATCACAGGGGATAAAAACAGCCTATTTGCTTGTACAAAAACGTCCGCGATGTCAGTTTTTGTCCATCTTTATCCATTGAGGAAGACTAGATGGCTGCTAAGAGGCCCGCTAACGGAATTACCCATTGGCCTGAGAGCGAGCGTCCGCGTGAGCGGCTCCTTGCCAAGGGCGCCGATGCGTTGTCCGATGCCCAACTGCTGGCCA
>DKBD01000175.1 GCA_002451055.1 Nitrospira sp. UBA6909
TGAAAAAGCTCGCCTCCGGAAGAAAATTGCAGAGCGTGCGCGCAGGACTGCCCACCCTTAACTCTCCCGGTGTTCATACACCGAATGACCCCTGTTTAAAACCAATTCCAGACCGTGTATCGCCGTCGCCCAGGGGATTTGGTTGAAAGAAGAAGTTCGCGCTTCTGCTTCCCTTTCTGCCGTTAAGAGAGGGTGCTGTGGGAGACTATTCGATGAGCCAGTATGTCCTCTCACGAAAATGGAGGGCCGGGGATCCTGGTCGATGATCTCAATTCATGAGGAAGCGAGTCGAGAAGGCGATCAATCCATAGTGACGGCAAGTTCTCCACAGATTCAGAAATGCGGGATTGCCACCATGAGGAGATCTCGGCGAGGTCTTCTTTCTGAAAACGGTGTTCGATTATATCGAAAGTGTCGTGGCGATACAGCACCACATCGATAGGATACTCGACGCTCGTTGAGCTCGTGCGGGTGGCGTCGAAGGCCAGGAACCCCAATTTTATGGCGAGATCCATGGTGGAATTATATCGCAGTACACGATCGAGGAGCGGTTTTCCATAGCCTGTCTCGCCGATGATGCAGTAGGGGGTGCCCTCACTCACCTCCACCCAGTTGCCCTGCGGGTAAATAAGAAAGAGCTTGTGCTCCAGGTCTTCCTCGAGCTGCCCGCCGACCAATGCATGGAGGTTGAAGCTCAGCCCCGCCTTGTAAAGCGCGTCCTTGTCTTCGTCCGCCACGCGGCGAATCTGTGCGGCTAACACGTTGACGGCCTTAAACAGTTTGTTGAAGCTCTGATCACTTTCGCCAATGGCTTCATCGAAATAGGTCACGGCTTTATCCCGGACGGAGCGCAGTCCAGACGTCATAAGAAACATCGAATGCCTTCCATGCTGATGGATGGACACCTTCCGTGCCGTGATACACTCTGCCCCTGTCGTGACTCTCGTGTCGGCAATGCCGACCAACCCATCCTCGACCTTCATGCCTAGGCAAAACGTCATTGTGCCTCCGCCGATGGAAGTGTCGTGTGGATCGGACGAGGCGCGAAGAAGGTTTCACAAATCGCGTCGCCGACCAGATTTAGTCGAGCTTGGAAACAGTCCACAAATTCGTGTAGGCCCCCCTCCACACAGTCCGTGATGTCCGCAAAGTCCAGCTCAGAGCGGAGCCTTCCCAGACGCTTTTCGGCAAGATTCTCATAGGATCCGCTCCCGGACCCTGATATCGCATGGAGTGACTCTTCCGCCTTAATAAGACAGTAGCGGATCGCGCGTGGAAACGTCGGGTCAAGGATGAGAAATTCAGCGACGTCTTTGGCTGAGATCCGCCCGTAACGTTTGTAGTACATCTCCAGCGCGCTCGCAGATTTCAATAAATCCGACCATTGCAAGATATCAAACGGGGTGTCGACTTCCGTGGGCGCCGGCAAAAGAATAAAATATTTTACGTCCAATATGCGAGAGGTCTTATCGGCCCGCTCCAGTAGGCGACCGAGTCTGGCAAAGTGCCAACCTTCTCCGTGCGACATGGTCGCATCGGTAATGCCAAGGAGTAAATGGCTTGCAGACTTCACATTCGTCATGAACGTATGGAGGTTGTGCCTCGACATCCCCGCCGCGACGGCATCCTTGACCATCAGATAGAAGTGGTTGATTTGTTCCCACATGTCCGTCGAAATGATTTCGCGCACCGATCTCGCATTCTCGCGTGCGGCTGAGAGGCAGGAGAGAATCGAGCTCGGGTTCGCCGGGTCAGCCACCAAAAAGTAAATCACGTTCTCTTTGGTCGCCTCCTCGTAACGTGACGCGAACATCTTGTCATCCCCCGTAGTGGCCACGAGGGGTCCCCATTGTTCGGCGGTCTCTCGAGGTAAATCGAGCGAAAGGTTCAGATTGACTTCGATGAATCGGGCATAGTTCTCCGCCCGTTCGACATATCGATTCAACCAGTAGATTGAACTCGCAACTCGACTCAGCATCGATGTCCTCGCCCTTCGAGCTTATCCGGTTGTGGGGCGGCGTGAGGTCTGAGGTGAAAGTTTACGAAAGGACCCACGTGTCCTTGTTCCCTCCGCCCTGAGACGAATTGACAACCAGAGACCCTTTTCTCAATGCAACTCGCGTCATGCCTCCCGGCAACACATACACGTCGCGACCGTACAGCACATATGGCCGCAGATCAACATGGCGCCCCTCAAGGTGATCCTCCACCAACGTTGGGACTCGGGAGAGCGCCAGAGTCGGTTGGGCGATATAATTGCGCGGATTGGACTCGATGAGGCGCGCGTAATGCTCTCGATCTTGTATCGAGGCATGAGGGCCGATCATCATCCCATAACCGCCCGCCTCGTTCGTAGCTTTGACCACTAATTCGTCCAAATGCGACAACACATAGGCTCGGTCCTTGCGCTCCCAACAGACGTAGGTGGGCACGTTTGGGAGAATAGGTTCCTCGGCCAAGTAATAATTGATGATCTTCGGGACATAGGCGTACAAGGCCTTGTCGTCGGAAACCCCGGTGCCTGGTGCATTGACGAGCGCGACCTTTCCTTTTTTGTACGACTCCATCAGGCCAGGGACCCCGAGTACAGAGTCGTTCCGAAACGCAAGAGGATCAAGGTAGTTGTCGTTGATTCGCCGGTAAATCACGTCTACTCGTTGGGAGCCTTTCGTTGTCCGCATATGCACGAATCCATCCACCACTACAAGATCATTGGCCTCGACTAATTCCACTCCCATCTTTTGGGCAAGCAGGGAGTGCTCATAATAGGCGGAGTTAAACATGCCAGGCGTGAGAATCACGATGGTTGGATCCGGAAGATCAGAAAGATACTGAAGCGTTTCCAGGAGATGGCTTGGATAGCCATCGACGGGCTGTACACGGTAGGTGTCGAAGAGCTCAGGGAACGTCCGTTTCATGACCTGCCGTGCTTCCAAGACGTAGGCCACGCCTGATGGGCAGCGCATGTTATCCTCAAGCACGTAAAATCTCCCGTCACTGATCCGAATGAGGTCGATCCCCGCGATGTGGCACCAAATCCCTCGTGGTGGCTTGAGACCGCAGCAAGCCGTCAAAAACCCCCTGCTGGAATAGATCAGTTCCCGTGGGATCACTCCGTCTCGGATGATCGCTTGATCGTGATACACATCGTTAATGAAAAGATTGAGCGCGCACATACGTTGCCGCAGCCCGGATTCGATGTGTTCCCAGTCCGATGGCTCGACGATCCGAGGCACGATGTCGAATGGGAGAATTTGTTCGTGGCCGGCTTCGCTACCATAGACGCCGAATGTCATCCCCATGTTGAGAATGACGCGCTCGGCGGCCTGTTGGCGCTTCTTCAGTTCTCCCTCCGGCAGCGACGCAAACTTTCTCAGCAACAGGGCGGATCCAGCCCGAGGTTGACCGACACCTTCGTACAGCTCGTCGTAAAAAGTTCCTGGATCGTAGGCTGAAAACCGCATGATGAAAATCCCTGCCTCGATAGCGGATACGCAAGTATGGCTGATCGTCGCATGAAGCATTGCCTTTTGTCACGCACCGACACATGTCTAGCTGTCAATGCATGCGAATTGCTCCCACCAGTCTGCCAATGACAATGTCCATTGGGACATTGTTGTTGATATCGTCAATTGCTGGCTGACAATAAGATTCACCCGCCTACCCAGGAAGCCACGGCTGTGAAGCCGTGGAGGAAGGCGTGCGGGTGTCCTTCGACCAGTCGGCCAGCGTCTCTGGGCGGCGTGCCGAAGCCTTGGCGAAGGAGGACATGCTTCCGGCCTTCGTCGCCACGCGAGGCGGCTAACGATCGATGATTGCAATCGACTGGGGTTTTTAGTAGCGTCTTCTGCCTATGATCACGCAATTTATTGTCACACCGGGCGAACAGCCGAAGCGGTTGGACGTCTTTCTTGTCAATCGAGAGCGCGATATCTCAAGATCCGCCCTGCAACGACTGATCGAGATGGGTCGCATCCGCATCAACGACGAGGTGGTGAAGCCCAGCCAGAAAATCAGACCGGGCGACAAAATCACAATGGACGTCCCGAAGCCGGAACCGCTCGAACTCAAGGGCGAGGCCATACCGCTCGAAGTTCTCTATGAAGACGATGCGCTTCTTGTGCTGAACAAGCCGGCAGGGATAGTGGTGCATCCGGCTCCAGGCAATTGGAGCGGTACCCTGGTCAATGCGCTGCTCCATCACTTTCACACTTCTGGAGGAACGATCTCCACCATCGGAGGCAAAGAACGACCAGGCCTTGTTCATCGTCTGGACAAGGAAACATCGGGTGTCATGGTCATTGCCAAGAGCGACCAAGCCCATAGGCATTTAGCTGCGCAATTTAAGCATCACACCATTACGCGTGTGTATGAGGCGTTCATCTTCGGAGTGCCGAAGAAAGGACGGGGGCTGATCGAACTGGCGATTGGACGCGATTCCAAAGAGCGGAAGATGTTCTCGGCCAGAACCTCACGGCCGAAGGATTCCGTGACGGAGTACCACGTCGATCATCGATATGGCAAACTGGCCGCTCATGTCTTCCTCTATCCGCGTACAGGGCGCACCCATCAGTTGCGAGTTCATCTGACCTCTCTGGGCCATCCCATTCTTGGCGATCAGACCTACGGCGGGAGAAAAGTACGAATGATCGATCATGTGGAGATTCCTCGTGTCATGCTCCATGCGAGAACCCTAGGTTTCAAGCATCCGGTCACAGGCGAGTTTCAGGAGTTCACCAGACAGTTTCCCATGGATATGGAGGCTGTTGGCAAGGCTCTCGAATCAATGGTGCATGAGGGGTAGGCGCGGAACGGTTCGTCCACGGGATTCTTGATAAGGTCTACATGCAAACAGCCGATCTGCTTGACACAATCGGAGGCCTGACGTCACGGCTTAAGGTCTATGCGATGAAGCTGCCACCCGTCGTCCACTTGGCGGCTGTGCCGACGGGTGTGAAGCCGCAGCTTGAAGCCATTGAAGAGTATGAGGACCTCGTATCGCGGATCCGTACTCAAAGCGCCGGGACGCCGTACAAATGTCTGAACGATTCCCTTCTTGAATCCCTCGAAGCGTTTGAGGCGGGCAAATTACTGGGGGCGATTCAGCCGCTTTTGGCCCTGCTCGATCAGCTTGAACGAATGAGGGCGGATCAGGAAGTCGAAGTGGGCCGCATCGACGAGAAACGAATCCATGAATACCGAGCGGCACTGCGAAGAATCATGCCGGGCAATAAGCCGGAATTGGACGAGACTGGACGCAACTTGAAATAAACAGGTGAGGTGTAAGGTGTGAGGGGTAACACGATCATGAGCGAGGGGGCGAGTCGCAGACAATTTTCGCTGTACTCCTCACACCTAACCCCTAACCGTTCAGTGTCCCATCTTCGGCCCGGCCGCGTTGTCACCCTGCGTCACCAGTTGGAAGCGAACGGTGGAGCCGCAATGGGGGCATGTCGTACGGATTGTTTCTTCGTCTACCACCTCATACTCTTCCGAATTGAGCCACATGAGCTGAAAGCATTTTGGGCAACTGCGTACTTGCGCTGACATGGTTTTCCTCGTACACTCTTTTGATAGATGTTCCCGCCACAAGACCATAATTTAGTACAAGATGCCTCCACCCCTCAAGCCTGCAATTATCTATTCCGACAATAACGACCTCAAGGCCGCTCAGTTGGTTCGGCTATTCCATCAGGCTCCCTGGGCGATGGACCGAACGATAGAAGATGCCAAAGAGATGTTATGCCACACTGATCTGACAGTCTGTGCGTGGGACCGCGATGTCCTAGTTGGATTCGGTCGGGTCCTGACGGATTTCGTGTATCGGGCGACCATCTGGGATGTGATCGTAGACCAGGCCTATCAGAAGCAAGGGATCGGTGCTGAAATCGTTCAGCGCATTCTCCATCATCCGCGCCTGCAGAAAGTCGAACTCTTCTGGCTCTGCACCAGACGACCAGGCTTCTATGAAAAGTTGGGATTTACCTCACGAGAGCAGACCGGCATGGTGTGGGACAGAAGTAAGCAAGCCCGCCTGGAATGATTGGTATGATGAGATCTGTCCTCCCATTCAGAGGCGAAGTATACCTTCATAAACTGGGAATACTATGCCCGGTTAGAAGAAGGCCTTCACGCCAAAGAGAAAGCCAAAAGAAGACGCGTTCCAGTCGTTGACTCGATCTCTACCGATGTGAGCGTGGCCATCGTTGAGCTTATAGGCCCATTCTGCGTTGACCGCTAACTGCTTGTTGAGCATATAGTCCAACCCCCACCCGATCCTCCAGGCGAAGGTGTTACTCGGGCTGATCACGGGCCGAACATTTTCTCCGAAGCTGTTGACATTGACGCCGAAACTCATGTTCGCATAGGGGACAAATTTCCCGAGTTTGAACGGTCGGAACTCGATGGTTGGGAGGACCGACACAGTGTCTTGATGACCCAAATCTACATCGTGGTACCGAGTTTCATAGTCCACTCCGTGGCGTTCCCATTCGATCATTAGGCCGGCGAGAAACCAGGAATTGAAGCTGTATAAGGCCTGAAAGTTGACGAGTGGACCGATTCCAGTAGAGCTTGAAAAGTTATCGGTCAGCGTTTGTGTCGGAACCGCAAAGCCCACGCGCGCTCCCAATACCCAAGTCTTCGGTTCAATACCGCCAAAAGATTCTGCCCCTTCCTCTGCCCGGATCTGCCCAGTGGGAACCAATAGGCTTATGGCACACCCCAAGAGCAATCCACCGCACCATGATTTCAACGTCACGCTCTTCATCTGGGCGGTCCTTTCCGTTCAGGTTTGACTGGACAATTCATTAACCGAGGGAACTTTGTCGCATAATTCCGAAAAATGATCAAATGCCCAGTTTCGGGCAGTGGTCGAGAATACCATGGAGGCTAGTGGGTGTGACCCGGCCCGGCTTTGAATCCTTTCGGAGAAGCCAGTAACGAGATGAAAAACACCGCGGTCGCAAGCAGAACAATCGCCGGCCCAGAAGGAACGTCCCAGGCTGCGGAGAGAATCACTCCCCCTAACGATGTCGACGCTCCGATGATGACGGAATAGAGGGTCAACGTCCTTAAACTGTGCGTGAGTTGATAGGCTGTCGAAGCCGGAATGAGGATCATGGCGAATACGAGGATGGCCCCGACAGTTTTCAGCGCTACGACAACGGTGAGCGCAACCAGGGTTAAAAGAAGGAAGAAAATACGGCGCGCCGGGATCCCGGAGGCTTCGGCCATTTCTTGATCGAAGGCGATGAAGTACAACTCTTTGGAAAAGGCGACAATGAGGCCGAGCACGAGAATGGCCAAACCTCCGATGATGCGCAATTCTTCGCCTGTAACCGACAAGACGCTGCCGAACAGGTAGCCGTACACTTCAGCATTATAGGTTTTCATCAAGCCGATGAACAGGATCGCCAACGCCATTGTTGCCGTGTATAAAATACCGATGGAAACATCGAGCTTCATCCTCCCCTTTTCCTCAACCCACCCGCTAATCCAAACCGTGGAGAGACCAAATAGAATCGCCAAGGCCAGCGGAGGCCAGCCGATCAAATAACCAAGCGTCACGCCCGCGAACGCCGCATGCGATGTGCCCGCACCCACGAATGCGAGACCCCGAAGGACGACAAATACACCAATAACCGAACAGAGGCTTCCCACCATTGCGGCGGCCATGAGAGAACGTTGCATGAAGTCGTAGGTGAAGAGCTCAAGCATCGATTGCAGGGATCCCCTCAGTGTGGATGGTGGTAATCCTCGACAATCACCACATCTTTGCCCGAGATCACCAGATCTTTGCCATAGACTTGGCTGAGAATGTCAGGTTTGAGAACATCGGAAGGGGGACCGGCGGCGTAAAGCCAGGTTTTCAGAAGCACCAGACGATCTACACGAGATCGAATCATGTTGATGTCATGCGTAATCAGCAGCACCGTCAACTTCAATTCATCATGGAGGTGCTGCACAAGCTCTATGACATTGTGCTGCATCGTAATATCCAAGCCCGTCGTGGGTTCATCCAGCAACAAAACTTTAGGTTGTTGTGCCAAAGCCCGAGCGATGAACACACGTTGCTGCTGGCCTCCGGATAAGCTGCCCAGGGCCGTATCCTTGTGTCGGTCCATGGCGACATGGGTCAGTGCGTCCATTGCAATCTCACGGTCTTTGGCCCCGGGACGTCGGAACAAACCGAGCGCTCCATAGCGGCCCATCATGACCGTTTCGAGGACTGTCACGGGAAAATTCCGATCCACGACGCCTTTCTGAGGGAGGTAGCCGATTTTCGCTCGGTGATGGCACCGTAACTGCTCGCAGGCGCAATCGAAGATATGAAGATGTCCTTCCATTGGGGCCATCAGCCCAAGGACCGCGCGGCAGAGTGTGGTTTTCCCGGATCCGTTGGGGCCAATGACCCCTACGAATTCACCGGCGTAGATGGACAGGGAAATGTCCTTCAGGGCGATCACGCCAGGAAATCCGAATGAGGCGTGGTCGAATCTAATGATAGGCTGGCGGGAATCTGTTAGCACGGAGTCCGGCGCTCCTTCCATTGCGCAGGGATCATACAGCGAGCGCAAGCGCTAGTTCTCTAATGCGTTGGCCAATTGGAGGACATTATAGCGGAGCATATCGATGTAGGTCTCTGTTCCTGGGAGGCCTCCAGGCAGGGTAGTGAGGACGACGACTCGCGCCTTGGTTTCCTTGGAAAGGAGATGAGGGATCTTTTGACTGAGCTGGATTTCAGACACAATCACTTTCAGCCGGCCCTTTCGGATTTTGTCGATCAGGGATTGAATTTGTAGAGCCGAGGGTTCAGCGCCGGAATGAATCTGAATAGTGGCGGCGATATCGAAGCCGAAGCGCTTTGCCATATAGGGCCAGGCCGGATGGTGCGCGACGAAGCGACGATCCGTCAGAAGTCCGACTCGCTCCGAGAGTTCATTCTGCAGATGATTCAATTGCCGAAGATAGGTTCCTTGATTGTTGCGGTAATCGTCGGCGTGAGTCGGGTCGATCTCTATCAAAGCCTCGGTGATGTGGCGTACCATGATCGCGACGTTCTCAGGATCCATCCAGATGTGAGGGTTTCCGTCCGACAAGTCATCTTCTTTTCTGTTGTGAGCGTCATGATGTCGGTCTAATTGGTCGTGAAGCAAGCTGATGCCTTGTGAGGCGGTCACAACACGAAGCGACGGGCTCCCGGCATTCTTCACGAGGGAGGCGACCCAGACTTCCAAGCCGAGGCCAACCTCAAATAGCAGCTTGGCTTTTCGCACCGCGATCAAGTCAGTGGGCTTCGGCGAATAGGTATGCTCGTTCTCATAGCCGCTGAGCAAGGACTTCACCTGTACATGGGATTGTCCGACCTGCTCGACCAGATCTTTCAGGACAGGAATCGTTACGACTATATTGATCGGGGTCTGAGCCCTCGTCAACGAGGGCGACACAACATGGCCGATCATGACCGCAAGGATCATGACCATGAAGGCGCTTCTCGCTCGAATGACTGCAAACATAGGCGGGGACCCTAACACCAGGATCGCGGGATGTCAACGCAATCACTTACTCGAACGGCGCCACGACTCGCTTGACCAACGGCGTGAGTTCCATTAGCGTAGCACTCCCGAGGGAGGATGCTCGGTGGCATGTTTATGAAAGGATGGCCTTCCCATGAAAGTTGTCGGGTTGATGTCTGGAACTTCCGGTGATGGGGTCGACGCGGCCCTTGTTGAGATCGGCCGTCGGAAGTCCGGTCTTCCTATCAAGATGATCGCCTTTCATCCGCTACCCTACCCGCGCTCGCTCCAGCAGCGCATTCTGTCAGCATCCGTGTCGGGAACCGTCTCGGAGCTGTGCCATCTCAATGCACTCTTGGGGGAATGGTTCGCCAATGCCGCGCTGGCCGTGATCCGTGTCGCGAACCTCCTTCCCAAAGACATTGCCCTCATCGGCTCACACGGCCAGACCGTGCATCATCTTCCGCACGGCATCAAGGATGCGGGAGTCGGCTCCATTCGCTCTACGTTTCAGATTGCCGAGCCGGCTGTCATCGCCGAACGGACAGGGATCACTACCGTCGCCGATTTTCGTCCGCGCGATATGGCGGCCGGCGGGCAAGGGGCGCCCCTCACGCCGGCGGTCCATGCATTGCTCTTTCGACATCCGCGTCGTGCACGGCTCATCGTCAATCTGGGAGGCATCAGCAATATCACCTATCTTCCGAAGGGTTCCGGCTTTGATGACCTCATTGCCTTCGATACGGGTCCGGCTAACATGGTGCTTGATGGACTGATGGCTCGGAGCACCGGCGGACGGATGTCGATGGATCGCGAAGGGCGGATGGCAGCCCGAGGACAGGTTGACGGACGATTGCTGGCAAAACTCCTTGCGCATTCGTATCTGTCGAAGGCCCCGCCCAAATCAACGGGGCGGGAGGTCTTCGGAGCCAAGATGCTTGATGAGTTGTTCGCGATGCAACAAGCGAAGCAGTTGCCGATCGAAAATCTCCTGGCAACTTGCAGTCGGTGGACCGCTGAAGCAGTCGGTACGGCCAGACGGTGGGTTCGCGGCGGGATCGACGAAGTGATTGTCGGCGGGGGAGGTGTTAGAAATCGCGCGATCATGAAGCATCTGACGGATGTCTTTGCACCTGTGCCGGTAAGTCCGGTTGAGTCGTACGGGTGGGATAGTAAGGCCCTTGAAGCCGTTGCGTTCGCCGTGCTGGCGTATCAAACGGCAACAGAACAGTTTGGAAATGTTCCATCTGTTACCGGCGCGGCGCACCCGTCGCTGTTGGGTTGCATCGTTCCAAATGGGCCTGGGTGGATGGAACGATTGCGCCCACATCCAAGGAGAAAGTAGACCTCAATGAAGGAAGCGATTCTGGTCGCAGCCGTTGTGGTGATGGGAATGTTCTGGTGGATGATTGCCTCAACTAGAAAGAGGGGCAAGCGGTCCGCCGCCCGCATCCTTTCTGGTGGTGCAACCGTGGCATCGGATCCATTGCTTACGGAAACGGAGTCGGCGCTCTACAACGTATTGCAGATAGCCGTCCAAGACCGCTATCTGATTTTTGTTCATCTTCCACTCTGGTCGTTTATCTCTCTCGAAGCACAGGGAAAGACTCGCTCCCGGATTTTGAAGGATATGGCGCTCAAACGAGTTGATTTTGCGTTGATGCATCCAGGGTCACGACGAGTGGAACAGGTGGTGCTGATCGAAGAAGAGTCCCCCTCCCGTTATCAGGAGGAGCGTCGACGCGTCATTGAATCGATCGTGGCTGCGGCGGGAATCAAGCTGGTGAAGACCCGTTCGAACAAATCCTACACGATTCCTGAACTCACCGCGCTCTTGGGTCTTGCATCGGAAGAATAGGGCGTACACGGCCGTCCCGTCCCACGGTTAGTGACCGGCTGCCTCTTGTGCTTGCCCGGGGTCCGCATCGTGTGTCCGAGCCGTCGCCTCGATGGCTTTCTGCGCAAACACTGCTTCAGAACTGTCAGGGTATTGATCGACGACGCGAGAGTACATCACGCGCGCTCTTTCATGATCGCCCAGCTTTGTGTAGGTCTGGGCAAGCTTTAGCGTGGAAGCGGGAAGTTTCGGGCTGAGTGGGTAGTACATCAAGACGTTGTAGAAAGAGTCGAGGGCATCCTGGTAACGTCTCATGCGGAATTGGCATTCCCCAATCCAATATTGAGCATTCGCCGCCAAAGATGATTGGCCATGGAGCTCGATAAAAAGCCGGAATCCTGCCAGAGCTGCTTCGTAGTCCCGTTGCTTGACTTCCTGCATGATGCGGTTGTAGAGACGTCGGGATGTGTCGTGCATTTGACTCGGCGCAGCCAGGGACATGCTTACCGAGGAGAGGGCAAAGAGCCCTATGAAGATTCCAATGAGTATCCATGTCTTAGCCATGTGCGCACCTCCGTACTCAGTCGGCGAGGATAGTTCGCGAGACTGTCAAGGCAATCACTGTGCCATGCATAAAACTCCACGCATTCGGAAGTCCTATACAAAACAGGTTGTTGGAGACCAGACTCTTGTAGTGAGGTCTGAGGCTAACACCCAAGTTGCCGTCCGCAAGACAGATTTGTACGGCGACGTTTCTTTTTGTCGACGACATGTTGCTTGTCCAATCATGATCGTTAATTCTCAAGGCGGTTCCACGACGAACTCAGTTGAATCATATGAACGGCATAGAGCGATGGAAGGGATACTTTTGGGAAGAAGCTCAATCACCCAGGGGAAGTTCATACGGCGCGTACGCCGTTGGCGTTCACGATGGGTTGGAAAAGAGTGCGGATGATGGCGGGCTGTTGGGAATGTGAAACTGAAACGAATTCCCACCCCGTTGTTTGGCGCGATACATTGCGGCATCCGCATGGCTCAAGAGCTCGTCGATCTCGTGATCATCTGTCGGATAAATGGTGATTCCGATGCTGACTCCGATTGTGGCTTCCCTCGATCCCAGTTGGAATGGTTCGGCCAATGATGAGCTGATTCTCTCCGCGATACGGGTGATGTCGTCTTCGTGCGCGAGACCTTCAAGGATAATAGTAAATTCGTCTCCTCCCATGCGCGCGACCGTATCGACTTCACGCACGCACTCTTTCAGCCGATTCGCGGCGGCCTTCAAGACATTGTCGCCTGCCTCGTGCCCCAATGTATCATTCACGGATTTGAATCCATCGAGATCGAGCAGCATGAGCCCCATGGGTTGCTGGAGCCGTTTGCTTCGCGCCATCGCATGGATCAGCCGGTCGCGGAAGAGGGTGCGGTTTACAAGGCCGGTCAATTGATCGTACTGCGCGAGATATGTCAGACGTTCTTCGGCGCGCTTGCGTTCGATGGCATAGCGGATCGAGCGGGCCAACAACTCCGGCTGACCCTGTCCCTTAACGAGATAGTCTTGAGCCCCGTATTGGACGGCTTGGATAGCAAGCGTTTGATCGCTGAACCCGCTGAGCACGATGATGGGGGTCGTGGGGTTGGTCGCCTGCATCTGTCCGAGCGTCGAAAGCCCATACCCGTCCGGGAGAGAAAGATCCAAGAGGATAGCGTCGAAGCGTCCGCGAGCAAGGTGGGCTAAGGCCTCGCTCAAGCGTGAGACATGGGTGACATCAAATTGCTCCAGACTCCAATCCGCCAAGATGTCTTGGGTTAAATGAGCGTCTGTATTGTTGTCCTCGACCAACAAGATCTTCAGCATATTCCTCGGCAAATTAAATCAGCAGCCTTCTGGCACGGTACGATCGGGCTATGTCCTCTTGTCGTGCTGCAAGTATAACTTAAGTCTCTGTTTCAACAAGAGAATTCGAGAATTGCTTGGCGTCGTTTAGAGACTGTACCAGCGAGAGTGGCAGGAAATCATGAATTGAGATGAGGAGTGAGGAAACCTCGTGGAACGAGAAAGACCATCAGCGACAAATGTGGAATGTTTCCGCTCGGCGACGGACTTCTGAGGCTTTTTGGGCTTGCCCGAGCGATTCAAATAGGGAGGCCATATTCACATACAAATGAGATAGCGACTGTACAAGTTTGGCTTCCTGTAAGAGGATTTTGGCTTCTAGGGTGAGTTTCTGTTCCTCGGCTTGCCGGAATCGCTGTTCCAGGTTTTGTATCAATTGGATCCACCCACGAACCTTCACCGAATTGAGACTGGGCACTGCCGGCAGGGATTCAGCTCGGTCGAGGGCCTTTTCAGTTTCGCTCATCCAATTGATGAAGGCGAGAAAATCGCCCAACGTCACTCCCAATGAAGATGCTGCGTTCTCTTCTGTTATGAGAGTTTGCATTCTCGCTCCTA
>DKBD01000199.1 GCA_002451055.1 Nitrospira sp. UBA6909
CGAAGCTCCGGACCGAGTTCATCAAGGGCATGGGAAAGCGGGAGGACCGCTTCATCATCCTCCTGGACATCGACAAGCTCTTCTCCTCCGACGAGCTGGCGATGGTCAGCCGGATCGACGACCCGTCATCTGGCACATGACACACACTGTATCGACCAGGTTCATTCGACCATACCACTCCTCCGGATAGGCCGCACCATGCGGCCTTTGCTCTTTGATGATCATCCTGACCTTCCTTCGGGCCGTTTCAGACCCGGCCCCCGCCATGATGAAAGCGCTATTGGTCAAGGTTTTTATCCTTGACAAACAGCCTGAAATCTCATAGAATTCACGGTCACTAAAGGTATTATAGGCTCGTAGCTCAGGGGGAGAGCGCTACCTTGACACGGTAGAGGTCGACGGTTCAAGACCGTCCGCGCCTACCACTTGACTGAGGCATCCGATCGCCTCTCAGAGGCGGGGTGCCTTTGTTTTTTTTGCGAGCGACCTGATCACAGAAGATGCAATGAAGATTGAGATTAAGGGCGGTCCCAGTGGGGAAGTTCAGGCCGGTGTGACAGTAGGAACCGCCCTCTCTGTCTTGGGCATCCCTCTCAGCACGGATATTTTGGCGGCAAGGGTCAATGGAACCACCGTAGACCTTTCGTACCCGTTATCGGAAGATGCACTCGTCGAGCCGCTTCGGTTCGACAGCCCGGAAGGACGTGAAGTCTACCGGCACAGCAGCACGCACATCATGGCCCAGGCCGTCAAAGAGCTCTTCCCAACCGCCCAATTGACCATCGGACCAGCTCTGGAAGACGGCTTCTATTACGACTTCGCCTATGACAGGACGTTCACGCCGGAGGACCTCGAAAAAATCGAAGCGCGGGCCCGCGACATCGCCAAGCGTAAGCTTCCTATTACCAGACGGGAGCTTTCCAAGCAGGAGGCCATCGAATTCTTTAAAGCGCGCGGCGAAGAGTATAAGGTCGAGCTGATCGAGGGGTTTCCCGAGGAGGAGCCGATTTCCGCCTATGCGCAAGGCGATTTCGTCGATCTGTGCCGGGGGCCACACCTGCCTTCGACAGGCCATGTCGGCGCTCTCAAGCTCCTGTCAACCGCAGGCGCCTATTGGCGTGGTGACGAACGTAACCCCATGCTGCAACGGATCTATGGCACCTCGTTTCCGAGCAAATCGGAACTGGACACGCATCTGGCCCGCNNATCGAAAATTTCTGGCGCGAGCAACACATCAAGGGCGGCTATGAACTTGTCTATTCCCCCCACGTCGCGCGCCTCGATCTGTGGAAGACGAGCGGACACGTCGATTACTACCGCGAGAACATGTTCGCGTCGATGAAGCTGGAGGGCAGCGAGTATCAACTCAAACCAATGAACTGCCCGTACCACATCATGATCTACAAGTCCCACCTCCGCAGCTATCGAGATCTTCCCATTCGCTATGGCGAGCTGGGGACCGTGTACCGCTACGAACGGACAGGGGTCTTGCACGGACTCTTGCGCGTCCGCGGATTCACCCAGGACGATGCCCATTTGTTTTGTCGACCGGATCAGATCGAAACGGAAGTCAGCCGGGTATTGGATTTCACATTTTTTATCCTGCAGACATTCGGATTTACCGAATTTGAGGTCTTTCTCTCGACCAGGCCGAAAGAATCGGTGGGGGCCGACGAACATTGGACGCTGGCNNAGTTACATCGGCGAGGACGGCAAGGCTCATCAGCCCATCATGATCCACCGGGCCTTGATGGGCTCGATCGAGCGATTTTTCGGGATTCTGATCGAACATTTCGGAGGGGCGTTCCCTACATGGCTGGCACCGGTGCAGGCGACAGTGATGAATATCACGGATAACCAGCGGGAGTACGTGGCAGCCGCGGCGGCGGAGTTGAGGAACGCAGGCTTCCGAGTCGAAGCCGACATCCGCAATGAAAAAATCGGGTTCAAGATCCGCGAGGCGGAGAAGGCGAGAGTTCCGTTCATGTTGGTGGCGGGAGGTCGCGAGGTCCAAGATGGGACCGTCTCGGTGAGGGGCCGAAGCGGCGCGAATCTTGGTACTATGACGCTTTCGGGAGTCATCGACCTTTTGCGCGACGAGACTGCTCGTATCCGAGAAGACGTTCAACCCATACAATAGGAGGTGGATTATCGTTCCCAAACTGCGCGTGAATCGTGAGATCCGGGTCCGAGAAGTACGGGTCATCGGTCCTGACGGAGAGCAACTCGGGATTCTTCCGACACCAGACGCCTTTCGCCAAGCCCAAGAAGGCGGATATGACTTGGTTGAAGTGGCCCCGACTTCCGTTCCTCCAGTCTGCCGGATCATGGACTACGGCAAATACAAGTACGAGCTCAGCAAGAAGGAGCATCAGAGTCGGCGCCATCAGAAGTCCACGCAGGTGAAGGAAATCAAGTTGCGGCCGCGCACAGACAAGCACGACTTGGAAATTAAGATTCGACAAATAAAAGCCTTCTTGGAGGAAGGCAATAAGACAAAGGTTACTCTGACCTTTCGGGGGCGCGAAATGGCCAACCAAGAGATGGGCCGCCAAGTGATGAGCTCGGTGATCGAGGAGCTGGCTCAGTCCGGCACGATCGAATATGCCCCGCGCATGGAGGGACGGAGTTTGATTATGATCGTAGCGCCGAAGCATTGACGCAGGCCGCGCCGCGATCGGCTAACGGAAGGAACGTATCGCATGAAAATGAAGACACACAAAGGCGCCAGTAAGCGGTTCGCAAAAACCGGAAGCGGGAAGATCGTCCGGCGAAAAGCCGGCAAGCGTCATCTGCTTTCTCATAAAGGGAGCGACCGGAAGCGCCGCTTGAGCGGCACCGCGGTTGTCGATGCTACGGCCACCACGTCGTTGAGCAAGCTGCTCCCGCGTTAATCGTTCGACACGGGAAGTTTTTTTACGCTGCAAAGGAGTAAGGAATCATGCCTAGAGCAAAAGGCGGGCCGAAGACAAGACATCGGAGAAATAAACGGCTGAAGTTGGCCAAAGGGCAGTACGGCGGGAAAAGCCGGCTGTTCCGTTCGGCGACAGAGAGCGTCGATAAAGGGCTCACCTATGCCTATGTGGGGCGGAAGGACAGAAAAGGCGATTTCCGCCGTCTCTGGATCGCCCGTATCAGCGCAGCGGTGAGGAACCATGGCCTGACCTATGGCCGGTTCATCAATGCCCTCAAGAAGGCGAATGTGTTGTTGGATCGCAAAGTCCTCTCTGACATGGCGATCAAGGATGCGGCCGGCTTCGAGCAATTGATCGGCCTCGCCAAGCAACACGTGACGCCCACAACGGCGTAATCTCGACCGCCCGCACGATCATCACCAGGGAGAAAGGGGCGACAGATGTCGCTCCCTTTCACGTCCCATTCACGTCAGGTCATGATACCCAAAGGCATGCCTGTCTTATTCCATCCTGTTGTATGCTCCGCGGCGTGATTTCCCTCTGGCGAAGCGGTATCCTCCTTCTCTTGACGTGTGCGAGACCGAAGAACTCCTCACAGAAGTACCGGCTCAGAAAAAGCCGCACATACAGACTGAAGAGGACATGAGGCGAGCCATGAGTGAACCCACCATCATCTGTCCAGGCTGCAAGACGGAGGTCAAGCTCACGGAGTCACTTGCTGCCCCGCTGATCGAGTCCACGCGCCGTGAATACGAGAAACGCCTGGCCCAGAAAGATGCGGACGCAGCGAAACGGGATGCCGCGTTGCGCGAACGGGAGGAGGCTCTTTCCAAGGCCCAACAGGCACTCGATGAACAAATCGCTGAAAAACTCAGCCTGGAACGTAACAAAATTGCCATAGAGGAAGCCAAGAAGGCTAAGTTCACGTACCAGAGCGATCTCGATCAGAAGGCCAAGGAAGTAGACGAACTCAATGAGGTTCTGAGGCAGCGCGATGCAAAGCTGGCCGAGGCTCAGAAGACCCAGGCCGATCTCCTCCGAAAACAGCGGGAATTGGACGATGCCAAGCGCGAACTGGATCTGACCGTCGAACGGCGTGTCCAGGAGGGCCTTGCCACCACGAGGGAACAGGCCAAGAAGGAAGCCGAGGATGGGCTCAAGCTCAAAGTCTTGGAGAAAGAGCAAACCATCGCCTCCATGCAGAAGCAAATCGAGGAGTTGAAGCGAAAGGCCGAACAAGGATCACAGCAGTTGCAAGGTGAGGTCCAGGAGCTTGAACTGGAAGCGTTGTTACGCGCCAAGTTTCCACGGGATACGGTCGAGCCGGTCCCCAAAGGGGAACATGGCGGCGATGCGCTTCAGCACGTGGCCGGACCAACCGGGCAACCCTGCGGCACGATCATCTGGGAATCGAAACGCACAAAACACTGGAGCGACGGCTGGCTCGCGAAGCTCCGAGAAGACCAGCGGGCTGCAAAAGCAGAGATCGCCGTCATCGCGACACACTCACTTCCCAAAGACGTCGAAACTTTTGGTATCGTCGAGGGTGTCTGGGTCACGCTTCCCAAGACGATACTCCCACTGGCCGTCACCCTCCGCCAGACACTCATCGAAGTCGCCTCAGCCAGGCAGGCTTCAGAGGGGCAGCAGACCAAAACCGAGATGATTTATCAGTATCTGACCGGACCTCGCTTCCGTCATCGAGTCGAGGCGATTGTCGAGGCCTTTTCCACCATGCAGGAGGATCTCGATAAGGAAAAGAAGGCGATTGTGAAGCAATGGGCAAAGAGAGAAGAACAGATTGATCGAGTCATGCAGGCGACGGCCGGGATGTATGGGGACCTGCAAGGAATTGCCGGGAAAACCATTCAGGAAATCGCAGGCCTTGAGCTGTCCATCCCGGAACACCCCGCGGTAGAGGCGCACGAATCAACCCAACGCTAAATACCTGGGAGCCATTTCCACGAACCGCCAAAACACCTCGTGTTCCGCCCTGAGTGATTTACACGAGATCCGCGAGTTGCGACAAATTCACTTCAAACGCGACGACAGGCACGCCGATCTGCCAGCGTTCGAGAACCTCGGGATGCAACTCGCCGATGAGGCCAAGCGATGTACCGGAGACGACGACTCTCCCCACACGACCTTCGAGGAACGACGGGTGCTTGAGCGGCTCCAGGCCGTATTCTTTCCCCACATGGTAGAAGAGCACATCCAGACAGGAATGGATTTCCGAGAAATGCGCCGTGGCATGGGCGATCACCGCGGCCAGAACGGTCTCTGTTCGGGAACCGAGTTCATGCGCTGGATCGGGAATCGCAACCTCGCCGGCTTCGAAGAGGCGATGTGGATAAAAGGCCCGGCTCGACGCCGCCTCGACTCGTAGTAGCGACGGCACCACCCATTGCCGCAGACAGGAAAAGGTCAACGACATCGCATTGCGGACTTCCACCATGCTCCCCCATTCCGTCTCCCCCAGGCACATCGCATCGCGATACTGCTCCGGCGACCCGAGAATATTGGAGATGATTTCCTGAAACCCCAATCCGACCATCAATTCACGCGCCCGATCCGATGTCTGCTCGATACGAGACAGACCTCCCACAGTGAATTCGGACGGCATCTCTGGCATAAACGATGCGTAGCCGCGGCTCATGGCTACGTCTTCGACCACATCCATGGCATGCATGAGATCCTGTCGATAGAGCGGCAATTTCGCCTTGACCGAACCTTTTCCGGCTGACACCTCGTAGCCATACGATTCAAGCGCTTGTTTCACGGTCTTCTCACCGAGCTCCTGGCCCAGCGCCCGCTCGATCGTTTCGATTTGGATCGGCCGCGATTTTCCAAGATCACGCGGCGTGACGACGCGCGTGCCCAGCGACGTCTCATAGGGATACTGTGTTTCGATCGTTTCGATCACGGCGCCGCGGTCGGCGAGATTGACGGCGAAAATATTCAGGGTCAGGGCGACCATCGACAGATCGGTCCCGGTCACTTCCACGAACAGTTCATCATCTCCCACCCGCACTTCCCCGATCTCCCGGCTGTTGATGATCGGGGGAAACGACAAGGGCTGGTATTGCGCATCCCGGAGAAGAGGCAGGCGGCTTTGCCCAGCCAGGATATGTCCGTACTCCAATCCTTTCGGATGGACCATCAGGATTTCCGACAGGGTCATCACCGTCTCCATGCCCAAGGGCGTGAAGCGCGCTTCGTCTGCCTTCACCAATTCATACGTGACGGGGAACCGGATCTTCTGGAGTTGGTAGAGTCCGATCGACACCGTCTTGCGTTTGTGCCCGAAGATCTCCGCCAGCTTCTCTTGCGTCTGAATAAGCTGGGCCAAGCCTTGTTCCGTGACTCGGTAGCCTCTGGCCGTGCACGCGGCAACGTAGGGGCGCACCTGTTCGAGTCCCGGCGACACGATGAGTTGGAGTTGTCGTTTGGTTGTCTTGGACAGGAATGGATAGGGTGTCGCTTTTCCCTCCCGCTTGATGCGGATTTGCCGCGCGATTCCCTCGCAACACCAGAGATCGGGACGATTGCTATCTTGCAGTTCGACGCGCAATTCGCCAGTGTCCGCATGATGTCCTTTCAACTCGCCCTTCACGAGCGTGAGCCATTCCTCCAGTTCGTCGATCGAGACAGACGCTGGAGCGCCTTCACCGCCGAGCAGCGACTCTAAATCGTTCTTGAAGATCGAAATCGTGGGCATGGCGTTGCCTAGAATATCCCTCTCGTGGTGCGAATCAGTTCCAAATTATCCGTAAACAACTCGCGGATATCGTGAATGCCGAGGGCCACCATGGCCATGCGATCCAAACCGAGGCCCCACGCAATCACCGGCACGGTCACGCCCATCGGCAAGGTCACTTCCGGTCTAAACAGCCCGGCCCCGCCGAGTTCCATCCATCCCAATCGGGGATGCCGCACATGCAGCTCGACCGACGGCTCCGTGAACGGGAAATAGGCCGGCACAAATTTTACCTCTTTGGCTTGGGCGACTTTCTGAGCGAACAGATTCAAGAGTCTCAACAAGGTTTGGAAGTTAATGTCTTCGCCCAACACGATCCCTTCGACTTGGAAAAAATCCGTCGCATGGGTCGCGTCGACTTGGTCGTATCGAAAACATCGCGCGATCGAAAAATACTTGCCCGGGACTGCCGGAGCTGCCGCTAGGGTTCT
>DKBD01000250.1 GCA_002451055.1 Nitrospira sp. UBA6909
TCCTCCCACAGGAGATCCATCTCGGCCAGGGTCATGTCGCTCAGCGAGGTGCCCTTTTCCGATGCTTGCGCTTCGACGAGATGAAACCGATTGATGAAGCGATTGGTGGACTGGCGAAGCGCCTCTTCCGGGTTGACCTTCACGAATCGGGCGAGGTTGACCAGCGAGAATAGGATATCTCCGAGTTCTGCTTCAATGTGTGCCTGTCTGCCGGTCTGGTGTGGAGCTGGGTCGGCTCCCGCCTGCGCGAGTGCATCCTTCAGCTCACCGACTTCTTCCGCCACCTTTCCGAAGATCTGTTCGAGCCCTGCGGCATTATGCGGCCAATCGAATCCCACTCGGGCGGCTCTGGCTTGCGTCTGGTAGGCGCGGAGCAGGGCCGGCAGGGTTCTGGGCACACCGGCGAGGGCCGATTCTTTGTTCCCGGCTGCGTCCCGCTCTGCCCGTTTGATCTCTTCCCATTGGGTGACGACTTGCTCGCCATTGTCGAGAGAGCCGACTTGGTTCTTGGTTCCGAAGACGTGGGGATGGCGCCGGATGAGTTTATCCGCGAGCGTGTCTAATACGTCTTCAATGGTAAAGGTCCCAGCTTCGGTGGCGATCTGGCTATGGAAGACAACCTGTAACAGCACGTCGCCCAGTTCTTCCCGCAGTTTGGTCCGATTGCCCTGATCGATCGTCTCCAGGACCTCGTAGGTTTCTTCCAACAGATAGGGTTTCAACGACTCATGGGTCTGTTTCCGATCCCACGGACAGCCCCCCTCAGCTCGGAGCGTCGCCATAATGCCGATTAGTTTGGTGAATCGTTCCGACATAGTTTTGTCACTGTATACCGAGGGCGGCCGTCGCTTCAATGTTGTCATCGGCTTGCGGGCCGATAGTCCCTATGATAGGGTACCCAGCACGGTGTAATCGATATTTCGAGGAGGGATCGATGGCGGAGCAGGAACAGGCATTCGTTGTTCGGGACCGGCGTGCAAGTGGAGGGTCGGATGTCCCTCCGGCGTCTACGCCTGATGCCAAACAGACACCGCCTCCGTTGGCCTCGCAAGAGGCTGTGGCTCTTCCGGTGACCTTCTCCTCTTTCGTGATCTCGTTGGGCTCGTCGTCGTTGATGTTGATGGGCGAGCAGCTGGACCCTCATCAGGAGGCGGTGTCGGTCAACCTGCCGCAAGCCAAGGAAATCATCGACCTGCTGTCCGTCTTGGAAGAAAAGACGAAGGGCAATCTGACCTCCGAAGAACAGACGGTCTTGCGCGACATGCTCTATGCGCTTCGCATGAAGTATGTCACACTGGCCTCGCCGAAGTAGAAGTCCGGTCCGTATCCCGCCTTTCGGGCTCTTGATTCCCACGGTCGTCCAGGAGGACGCGATCTTCCGGCGGACTTTGGGACTACCCGTAAATTTGGATATAGTAAACAGGACAGCCTTTTGGGAACCGATGCGAAGTAAGGCCGATCGCATATCTGATTCGGGCCGGTTAGCGAGAACGCCGGGTACGGCTCCTGTGACAGCCGGCGATTTCCCGCGGATGGTCACCGGTTTCAATCCGCGCGGCGAGGTTCCCGACAGCCACAAAGAACTCGATCGGAAAAAACCGCATCTTCGCCCCGTCTGGATCGTTCTGATCCTCTTGATCCCCTGCTTGGCGTTGACGCTGTACTACTCCCAAGTTGCCGTGCCGGGCGGCGAAGAGAACGGGTCTCTCTTGCCCACGACCAGCTATGCCATGGTGCTATTGCTGGTGAATCTCGACTTGATTGGGCTTGTGGTTCTGTCTCTGCTGTTGTCGCGGAATCTGATCAAGGCGTATTTCGAGCGGCGGCATAGGCTTGTCGGGTCCGGATTCCGGACCAAACTCATTGCCGCATTTATCGGATTCTCGTTGATACCGACCGTCTTGCTGGCCATCGTCGCAAGCGGATTTCTCAATAAAGCCGTCGACGTGTGGTTCAGCGAACAGATTGAAAATGTGATGAGAGACTCGTACGAGGTTGCGCGCCTGCAGCATGCCGGGCACATTGCGCTCGCAGTGAACAGTGCGCGGGCGATCGGGCAGGAGTTGTTCCGCGAGGACATGATGATTCCAGAGCAGCGCGATTTGCTGATTGCCGCGATGGCTCGCAAGCGCATGGAGTACGGAGTTGCCGGGATCGAAGTCTTTTCAAACAAGATGGAAACGCTGACCAAGGCGCTCGATGAGGATGTGCCGGATGGCGTGCTGGATCTGCCGGTCAGTCAGCTGGTCCTCCAAGTCATCAATGGGAAACAGGAGTTCACCTCCGTTCAGGAGGCACAGTCCGGCCGCCTGGTGCGGGCCGGTATTCCGGTGGCCTCCGGTCTCCGCGCGGGCGCCGTGGCCGGCGTTGTGGTGGTCGAAACCTACGTGCCCGAATCATTGCTGACGAAAATGGAAGGGATCAGCCGCCAATACGGAGAGTATAAGCAAATCAGGGCGATGAAAAATCCGATCAAGGCTGGTGCCCATCTCTTCGTCGCGATTGTCACCGTGATGATTCTCTTCAGCGCCACCTGGTTCGGATTCTACGTCGCGCGCGGCATCACCGTCCCGATTCAGCGATTGGCTGAAGCGACAGAAGCGGTTGCGCAGGGGGACCTTACCGTCCAGATTGACGCGAATGCGACCGACGAAATCGGGACCCTGATCGAATCCTTCAACCGGATGACCCAGGATTTGCAAAGCAGCAAGTCAAAGCTGGAGGAAACCAATCTCACGCTCTGGAGCACGAACGCCGAACTCGATCGCCGTCGGGCGTACATCGAAACGGTTGTGGCCACGATTCCAGCCGGCCTGCTGTCGATCGATCGGAGTGGGCGGATCACGACGTTCAATCCGTCGGGCGAGCGCATTCTAGGGCTGTCCGGCGACCGGCTTCGTGGGCATCCGGCGAACGAGGTGTTCAAAGAGTTCAGCCTCGATTTGTTCCAGACCGTGTACGACCGCATGCTGGCCGACGAACGCGACAATCTGGCCATCGAAGGGCAGTTGGATGTCCAGGGGAAGCTCGTCACAATCGGCCTGAATGGGTCGCGCATGCGGGATGAGGCCAACAAAGACCTGGGATTCGTGTTGGTGTTCGAAGACTTGACGGAGCTGATCAAGGCCCAGAAAGTGGCGGCCTGGCAGGAAGTTGCGCGGCGCGTGGCGCACGAAATTAAAAATCCGCTGACACCCATTCAATTATCGGCCCAGCGGCTGCGCAAGAAATTTTTCGAGAAGTCACCGGATCTTGATCGAATATTCGACGACGCGACGAACGTCATCATCAATGAGGTCGGCAGCATCAAGCACATGCTGGATGAGTTTACGAAATTCGCGAGGATGCCTGCTCCCCAGATGACACGGCAGCCGCTCAATGACGTGGTGCAGGAAATGGCGACCTTATACCGGGCGGTACAGAAGGACATCGAGCTGATTCTGGACCTCGACGATGACTTGCCCCCGATTAATTTCGACCGGGAACAGTTGAAGCGCGTGATCGTCAATTTGTTTGACAATGCGGTTCAGGCCATGAATCAAAAGGGCCGGCTCTGGGTGGCCACGAAGCATGACTCGAAGCGCAAACGGGCGATAGTGACTGTGGCGGACGAAGGGCCTGGTATCGCGCCAGAAGATCAGGAGCGGCTGTTCGTGCCCTACTTTACTCGGAAGAAAACCGGCACCGGATTAGGCCTGGCGATTGTGCGTCGAATCATCACCGACCACGAAGGACAGATTCAGGCTGGGAACAATCATCCGAAGGGGGCGGTGTTTACGTTCGATTTGCCGGTGTAGTAGGTAACTGTGAAGGGTAAAGGGTAAAGGGGTAAGGAGTTGGGAGAGAGGGGTATGTCGGCGTCGATTTTGGTCGTGGACGACGAGGAGGGAATCCGGACCTCGTTGAGAAGCATTCTTGAAGATGAAGGGTACCAGGTGGCGGTTGCGGCCAGCGGTGCCGAGGCACTGAAGATCTGTGGAACCGATCCTCCTGATCTCATGATTCTGGACATCTGGATGCCGGAGATGGACGGATTGGAAACGTTGCGGCGTGTGAAAGAGTTCGTGCCGACTACCCAAGTCATGATGATGTCCGGGCACGGGTCCATTGAAACGGCGGTCAAGGCCGTAAAACTGGGAGCGTACGATTACATTGAAAAGCCACTGTCGTTGGAAAGTGTGACGCTGCGTGTCAAACATGCGCTGGAACAGTATCGCTTGGAGCAGGAAAATCGGGCGCTGCGGACCAAGGTCCAGCAAAAATTCGAGTTGGTCGGACACTCATCCGCCATGCAGCGGCTGCGGCAATTGATCGAGACTGCCGGTCCAACGAACAGCCGGGTGTTGATCGGAGGGGAAAATGGAACGGGCAAGGAGCTGGTTGCACGAGCCATCCACATGCACAGCCCGAGGTCCGGGCATCCCTTTGTGGCCGTCAACTGCGCCGCGATTCCCGAGACCTTGATCGAGAGCGAGCTGTTCGGACACGAGAAAGGATCGTTCACCGGGGCGACGTCGATGAAACGGGGGCAGTTCGAGCAGGCCGACGGCGGCACGTTGTTTCTCGACGAAATCGGCGACATGAGCCTTAATACGCAGGCCAAGGTTTTGCGGGCCTTGCAAGAGCAGCAGTTTACGAGAGTCGGCGGCACCAAGCTCTTGAAAGTAGATGTGCGGGTATTGGCCGCCTCGAACAAGGATCTTGAAAAAGAGATCCAGAAGGGACTTTTTCGCGAGGATCTGTACTATCGCCTGAACGTCGTGCCGATCGTCGTCCCTCCGCTGCGTGAGCGGCGGGAAGACATCCCGGCGTTGGTGCAGCACTTCATGAAGATCCACGTCGAAGAGCAGGGGTTGCGGATGAAAGAAGTCTCGTCTGAGGCGATGGCGGTGTTGCAGCAATACGAGTGGCCCGGCAACATCCGTGAATTGAGGAATCAGATCGAACGGCTGATGATCATGGTGCCTGGGGCGGTGATCGAGGCCCCGCAAGCGGCTATTTCCATTCAGGGGAAGGCCGTTGGTTCCGCCGTTTCTTCACATGCGGGTGGCCAATTCGGTGGGGCTCTCTTCACCAATTCCTACGATTCGCTAAGAGACGCGCGAAATGCGTTTGAAAAAGAATATATTGGCCGCAAGTTGCGCGAGCATCATTGGAATATTTCTCGCACCGCTGAAGATCTGCAAATCGAACGCAGCCACCTGCATCGCAAGATCAAACTTCTGGAGGTGGAAATGCGGCCGGAGGGATGAAACGGGGTAGCCGGCCATTTGTTTACTCGCCCACCGCCCACATCAGATGATTGAATTGTCTCGGTATGGAGAACGATGTGCGCGGTGGATGCGCGCAATGAGAAACAACCGGCTACCCCGTATTGAGAGTGGAGGAAAAGAGGTGTGATAGCTTCTTCTCTCCCGTGTCGCTTTGAGCCTGATGGGACGTGTGAAAGTCGGGAAGAAGCTTCGNNGTGCCGGGATGGGATCGGACATAGTCATTGATTGAGGATTCTGCCAGGTGGGCGGTGTGTGCTTTCTTGCACGATGGACAGACAGGTATCATCCGGTGCAACTCTTCGATGTCCTGTATGGCTCGGTCGAGCTCGGCGATCGTCTGTGTCAGCTCGAACTCCCAGTTCTTTCTCGCCTCAATCTCCTCTTTGAGCCTGAGTGTTGACTTGACTCTGGCAAGCAGCTCGACTTGGTCGGTCGGTTTTCTGACGTAGTCCGTGGCGCCGGCGTCGAACGCGGCTTGCAGAAAGTCCGTCTGACTTCTCGCTGTCACGACGATGATCGGGGTGAATTCTAATGCTGGGATGCTCTTGATGCGCCGGCAGGCCTCTACTCCGTCCATGTCCGGCATCTTAATGTCCATCAGGATCAGATCGATGTGGGTTCCGCTGGCGCCGGCGTGATCAAGGTCCAAGTGGCGAAAGGCATCGTGGGCAGATGAGGCTGTCAGGAGATCACGGTAGCCGGCGTTCTTGAGAATATGGTGGAGCAGCAGCCGCTGGTCGGGGGAGTCGTCAACAATCAAAATACCCACCGGATCACTCCTTTTCTCTGCAGAACAAACAGGCTGACGGCCGCGTGAGCCCAGTATAGAGAAAACGCTGTGGGCCGCAAGAAAAACCAAGAATCACTGAAGACACACACGAAGAGGTTGGTCCACGCAAGGTGGATGCCTTTCCGGTGGTAAAAATACAGTCTTCGGTACCGAACGATCCTCCCACACGTTGACCTCTGCGAGAGCCCTCCGCTAAGATGCGCCCTCCGATGACAGGTTGAGGCTAAGGTCGAGGTTAAGGGTGGAGAAATGCGCGTCTTCTTGTTCTCCTGACTCAGTCTTTGCCGTAACCGTACTCTCAACCGTAGCCTATCCAGGATATTTGCTGTATGACGACCTACCGTGAAGCCGGTGTCGATATTGATGCGGGCGACGAATTCGTCGACCGCATTAAGCCGCTGGTACGCTCGACGTTTCGTCCTGAAGTCCTTACCGATTTAGGCGGATTCGGCGGGCTGTTCGGTTTGCGGGCTGATCGATACAAAGAGCCGGTACTGGTGTCAGGGACCGACGGGGTCGGGACCAAGCTCAAGATTGCTTTCATGATGGATAAGCATGACACGGTCGGCATCGATCTGGTGGCGATGTGTGTGAATGATATCGCCGTGAGTGGAGCGGAACCGTTGTTTTTTCTCGATTACTTTGCGACGGGGAAATTGTCCGTCTCGAAGGCCCAGGAGGTGGTGAAAGGCATCGCCGAAGGATGTCGCCAAGCCGGTTGCGCGTTGATCGGGGGGGAAACGGCGGAAATGCCCTCGATGTATACGGATGGCGAGTACGATCTGGCCGGGTTCGCGGTCGGGGTCGTCGATCGACCGAAGATCATTGACGGCAAGTCGATCGTGCCAGGGGATGTTTTGATCGGACTGGCTTCCAGTGGCCTTCACAGCAACGGGTACTCGCTGGCGCGGCGGGTGTTGTTTGACCACGCGAAGTTATCGACGAGGAGTATGCTGCCAGAATTGGGTCGCCCTCTTGGAGAAGTTCTCCTGACCCCGACCAGAATTTACGCGAAACAAATTCTGTCCCTCATTCAGGAATTCCCCATTAAAGGCCTCGCGCACATTACCGGCGGGGGCATTACCGAAAATCTCCCGCGCGTATTTCCAAATGGAGTACAGGCCCGTATCGATCGGAATGCGTGGACGGTTCCTCCGATATTCCAGATAGTGAGTCGGCTGGGGCAGGTGGAGCGAGATGAGATGTATCGGGTGTTCAACATGGGAATCGGGTTAATCCTGGTCGTGCCCTCCGATTCGGTATCAGGACTGCTTGCCAAGGTGTCGGCATTCGGAGACCAGGGATGGCGAATCGGTGAGGTTGTACCTTCTACGGAAGGAGATCCTGAGGTGCAGTATGTCGAGTAAGCGCGAGACACCTCTACGTGTGGCGGTGCTGGCATCCGGCCGCGGGTCGAATCTCCAAGCGATCATTGACGCTATTGAAGCTGGGCAGGCCAAAGCCAAGATTGTGGCCGTCATCAGCAACAAGAAAGATGCTGCGGCGCTGGAACGGGCTCGCAAGCACGGATTGCCGGATCTCTTCGTCGATCCCAAACCGTTTGCCGGGCGGCCAGATGGCCGCGAGGCCTATGACCGTGCTTTGTTGGAGGTACTCGAAAAGAACGACGTGGATTTGGTGTTGCTCGCCGGCTACATGAAGATCGTGACGGCGGTGCTGGTCAACGCCTATGCCAACCGGATGATGAACATTCACCCCTCACTGCTGCCTGCGTTTCCCGGCCTGGATGTGCAGAAGAAAGCCATCGAGTGGGGCTGCAAACTGAGCGGCTGTACGGTGCATTTCGTCACGGAAGGGGTGGATGAAGGGCCGATTATCATCCAAGCTGCTGTACCGATCCTGGACAACGACACGCCAGAAACCCTTGCCGCTCGAATCCTCGTTCAAGAACACAAGATTTATCCCTGCGCCGTGCAACTCTTCGCCGAAGGCCGCCTCCGTGTCGAAGGCCGCCACGTCTTCATCGACGGCGCCTAACCGGACGGCCAGGCGATTATCAGCGTGTCGTAGCGGCTTGGCCGGAGTTGCTGAGGCTCTTTACCAACGCCTGCACCGTCAGCGGCGCGTTGCCTTCGCTTCGATTGTTGACCAGCACGTAGGCTTGACGATTCTCCGTTACGGCTTGTGTGACCAGGTTCACCGTATCCCGTCGCATCTCCGGTAGTTCACCCACGATCTTATTGTAGGGGGCCGCCCGTTTCTTCGCGGTTTCGTAGGTCATCTTGAGCGGTGTCAAAAGTCGGAAGACTGTAAACGGCGCTGTGAATTCCTCCATCCGTCTGTGTTGCTCCGTCAACGGCGGCATCCAGGACCAATGGTTATAGACGTGAGCGACTGCATGACGCTCCAGCACCCTTCGATACTCAGGGCCCAGAAGTTCTGCATTGCGGACCTCCACAGCGTAGCGAAAATCTCTTGGCAGCTGACCGAAGAAGGTATCGAGCCGTGCATAAAATTCTTGTGAGGGTATCCCGTGCCGTTGGAATTCAAAGATGAACGGTCCCATGTGGGGGTGGAATGGTGCTTCTCGATAGGGAGCCAACACGAGATTACTGAACAGCTCCGCGTCAAGGAAGCGAGGATTCTGGTGCCCGGCCTTCAGACCGTAGCGGAGGTGCCTTGCGAAGACGGGGATGGTGATTTCCTCCCAGACCTTGAAACACATCTCAAAGTCTTCGGGAATCTGATGGAGATACTGTCGAAGCTGGCCAGCGGTGGGGGGGCGGTAGAACGTGGAGTCGTTCCCGACCGTGCGAAAGAGCGGTTCGCCGTTGTGGAGGTACTGGCAGTATTCGCCCAAACATTCCCGCGCAAATCGGCTTTTTGCGTACGGGTTTTTGTAGATTTGGCCCTGCCAGCCTTCGTAGGCCCAGGTGGAGGTGCCAAACCGAATCAAGGAGGGCCGCGACATATGACGAGTGTACGGTTCCGCGATCAGTTCCTCAATGGGTTCAATCTGAATCTTGTCGGCAGAGCGGGGCCGTGAGTAGGACGGAGAAGGCGAGGTCAGGGGAGAGCCTCAAATACCTGATCAGCGAACGGGGAATTTGCTAGGCGACCAAAATGGCTGCTGGTATTCTCCAAGTCGAATGGCTTAGGTGCGATGAGGACGTCCTATGTTTGAGTCGTTTGAGTTTTCGGCCGTCATGCCGTACGTGGTGGCCATTCTCGGCTTGGTGGTCGTATGGCAATATTATCAAATGCAGATTATGGCCGGACGAATTCTGGCCGTCGATATCTTCGATCGCTCGGGCATTCGTATGTATGTGTATGTCGTGCCCGAAGATGAGGAGACCTGTGAAGCCTGTTCCGTTGCGAGTGGGCAGGTGTTTTTACCGTCTCACGTGGCCAAGGAAGGTTTTTCGCCGCTGCATGGGACTTGTCAAAGGCCGGTTCCTTGTCTCGGTGTGTTGGTGGGATTGTACGGAGGCTGGTTGGAAGCGAGAGGAATCGTGGAACGGCTGCGGGCGAGCGCCAAGAAAGGCTGGATTCGCCTGTCTGCTGAAGAGTTGCGGGTTTTGGTAAACGGGCAGTGGGAGATGAGTATCAGCGCTGAGACGGATCGGGTAGGAGTGCATATCCTCGAAGCGATGTGCTACGAAAAGATCAACCAAGTCGTGTCCGTTACTGGATACCGCTATGTGATCAATGAAGCGAAAGAGGTCCGCCATCTCTTGCTCCTCGTTCCGGCGTATCTTCGTCTCGCGCTGCTCTTGGTTCGCTCGGGAGAAAAGGAGGAAGCGTTGGAACTCATCGAGCGATTTGAGACACGATTCCCTACCAGGAAACGCGGACCGCATTTTCCGACCCGCGAGCAGCAAAATATCATGAAGACACGGAAAATGTTCTTGCTGGAGAACCGGCAGGAGAAAGTCCCGGCGTAACCATGCGCCTGCTCTGCTCAGTAGTTGGACTCGAGGCTCGACGGTGTCTTGTTCAGGACGGTCGCGGCGGCCCGGGAGAGCGCGGCGTCAAAGGCATGGTCGTGCGAATAGATTCGAAATTGGATCAGTCTGGTCGGCAAAAGATCGAGGAATTCTTCCAAAGGCTCAGTTGAAACCTGCTTGGTCCCTGGATCGTACACGTAGAGCGGGTTTCCGCGGCGATCTTTCGGGTCTGGCCTTGGATCAAGTGGAGCCATATCCACGCGGAATTCCAATCCCCGCAATTCTTTCGGTAACTCTTTGGCGATCTGTTGCGCGAAGTGCTGGCGGCTGGGAAAGGCCATCCCGCGCTCCTGCCCTTTTTCCTTCAGCGACGTACTGTACGCCATCTTCCACTTTACATCGCGACCCAGAATCCGCCCCCACTCCTCTCCCAGCCGTTGGCGGGCCTTCAGACGGGTCCGCCTCCAGCCGCGGACTTCCTCCAGGAGGGACCAATCTGTCAGCAGGCGGTATTTGTCCATGTGCTTGCGCGGGTCGCGGGGGAAGAGCAGCTTCATGGTCTCGCCGAAAATGTCGCGCAAGTGGATGTCGATGGCTCTGGTCGTGCGATGGTAGTAGACGTTGGAGTACAGATACATCCGAGTGTTGAGGAACATCTGCAGGGCCGGAAGGCCGGTCTTGTGAATCGTGAAGCCTTTGTCGGTTACGATTGTGTAGTGAATCAGCCTGGTCAAATCGACGGGACCAACGGCCACCCCGCACATGTACGAATCCCGCAAGACGTAATCGAGATTATCTCCCGTATAGCTGCCGGAGATGACAGGCTGGAGCAAGTTTAGCCAACGGGGGAGGCGTGAGTTGTCTTTGCCCTTTTCCTTGAGGATCAGATGTGCGATCTGGTCCGGGTCCAGTTCCTCTCCCTTCGAAAAGGGTCCTGACGGGCTTCGGCGAATTTTTCTGATGATGGGCCCCAGATGCTCTCGAATGATGATCTGCCCCAGTTTCTCGTGCGTCAGGTGGAAACTATGGAGATAATTGTCATCGAAGAAATGGCAAAACGGGCCGTGGCCGATATCGTGGAGCAGCGCCGTGACCCGTAGCAGTTCTTCGACGTAATTGGCAGACGGGACGTCATTTACGGATTTCTGAAGGAACGGGTAGAGGTGGCGGGCAAATCGTCCGGCCACGTGCATCGTGCCCAGCGAATGGACGAAGCGAGTATGCTCAGCCGAGGGGTACACCCAGCGGGCGCTTTGCAGTTGGTAAATGTAGCGCAGCCGTTGAACCCAGGGCGAGTCGATCAGATCTTTCTCGGTGTGTTCGTGAGGATCCGGATCGGCGTACGGAACCGTGAACGAGACATAGCGGTGAATGGGGTCCGCGATCAGTGCCGACCCGTCATAGGGTGCGTTCGATGGTTCCGAGTGACCCATGGTCGTTGGTCATCTTAGCCCACATGGTCGGAGGGCGGCAACGGCTGGCTCGTTTCTGCGCCGGGCGATGAACGATATCGTGAGATCAATAGGCAGGCAACCGGGTAGGACAAGAGCGCGCCGATCACGCTCAAGACGAATCCGCCGAGGAGGAATGGAATCAGGTAGGGAAGCACCTGCTCGTAAATACCGCTGAAACTGAGATCATCCCAATTGAACGAAGGAGTCTCTGTGTTCCCCAACAACCATGCGCCGGTCCAATAAGTCGCCCCCAGGATAGGCACGATCGTCCAAGGGTTGTTGACGAGGGCGCCGGTGAGGAGCGCGACGAAATTGAGGCCGAAGAGCCATGTGCAGAGCACGACCATGGCCGTATGCAGGCCGTAGGCAGGAGAGAATGCGATGAACACGCCTATGGCGAACGCCAGCGCGGTCCGTCGAGGCGATTCTTGGAGGTGCAGCACATGGCGCAGTAATGCCCGGAACGATCGCCTGCGTGACGGTGACGTGTGATGGTCCTGAGCCGACATCAGCGGAAGTGCTCGTANNAGGGAGCGGTGAACAGGAGTTCATAATCTTCGCCCCCCGTGAGCGCCAACTGAGTCGTCCGAAGGCGGCGGCTTTCGGCATAGGCCTGGCAGGCCGTTGAAACGGGAAGCTTGCCAAGATCAATCTCCGCGCCCACACGGCTTTCTTCGCAGATGTGACGAAGATCGCCGGATAACCCGTCCGAAAGATCGATGGCGGCAGTAGCGAGTCCTGCGTTGTTAAGCCATTGCCCTTCTTTTATGCGGGCCGACGGACGGAGATGGCGTTGGATGAGAAAATTCCGGTGGGCCGAGCGCAGTCCGGGAGAGGGCGGCCGTGAGGGACGTTTCGATGTAGTTTCCGTCAGTAGGTTGAAGCCGGCCAGCGAGTCTCCCAGGGTTCCTGTGACATAGATGTGGTCGCCGATCTTGGCGCCGCGCCGGAGAAGGGCACGGCCCGAGGTCGATGTTCCGATGAGGGTAATGCTGACGAAGAGTCCGGTTTGGGATGCCGATGTGTCGCCTCCGATCAGCGTGACGCCATGGAGACGGCAGGCCTTCATGAGGCCTGTATAGAGTGTCAAGATATGCGCTGTTTTGAGTCTGACCGGAACGGCGAGCGAGATCAGCAGGTAGCGAGGGGTTGCTCCCATCGCCGCGATGTCGCTGAGATTGGCCATGGCGGCTCGATATCCCACCGATTCTGGCGACGCCGTCCTTAAATCAAAGTGAACACCTTCGGCCAACAGGTCTGTCGTGACATGCCACCACATCGGCCTCGTTCCCGCAATAACGGCGGCATCGTCGCCGATTCCCCGCACCAGCCGTGGCGTGTTTCGAGCGAATCGGCGTGCGAGAGTCCGGATCAGGGCGAATTCTTCAATGCGGTGTCGGCCCTTCCGAATGGCCACGGGCTAGTGCGAGTGAGTAGGTTTGCGGGGCATCAGCGTGGTCTGGATCTCCCGTGCGCGGCCGTGTTCCCGCCTTCGTTTTCCCGAAGGGACTGATTTGTGAGAAATCGGNNGTGTCGACGAACGACAAGTGAATGCCTTTCAGGAGGTGTTTCGGGATTTCTTCAAGATCCTTCTTGTTGCGCCTGGGCAGGATAACCGTCGTCAGCTTCGCTCGTTTGGCGGCCAGAATTTTTTCCTTGAGCCCACCGATCGGAAGCACTCGCCCACGCAACGTGATTTCTCCGGTCATAGCAAGATCGCGTCTGGCAGGGATGCCGGAGAGCGCTGACGCGATGGCGGTCGCCATGGTGATTCCCGCCGAAGGGCCGTCTTTCGGAATGGCGCCGGCCGGGACATGGATGTGCAGATCTTGCTTGCTGAACATGTCTGGATTGATATGCAACGTTTTCTCCCGGGAACGGACATAGCTAAGCGCGGCATGAGCCGACTCTTTCATGACATCGCCCAAGTGGCCGGTCAGGGTCAGCTGTCCCTTCCCTTTCATCGCGGTGGCTTCGATATAGAGCACGTCGCCGCCTGCTTCGGTCCAGGCCAGCCCGGTTGCCACGCCTATTTCGTCTTTCTCCAATTCTGCTTCGGGCACATATTTGGGGACACCCAGGTATTTCTGCAGATTCGTGGCATCGACTGGGAAGCCCTGGCCCTTGCCCTCTGCGACTTTCTTGGCCACCTTCCGCATGACGTTCGCGATCTCGCGCTCCAGATTTCGTACACCCGCTTCCCGCGTGTAGTGGGAGATGATTTTTCTGATGGCGGGCTCGGCGATCCGGACATGTTTGTCCGTGATGCCATGCTCTTCCAGTTGGCGGGGGATCAAGTATCTCTGGGCAATGCCGAGCTTCTCTTCTTCCGTATAGCCGGGGATTTCGATGATCTCCATCCGGTCGCGCAAAGCGGGGAGAATCGGATCGATCAGATTGGACGTGGTGATGAACATGACTTCGGTCAAGTCGAAGGGGACTCCCAAGTAATGGTCGGTGAAGGAAGCGTTTTGCTCCGGATCCAGCACTTCGAGCAATGCCGCCGAGGGGTCGCCTCGGAAATCCATGCCGACTTTGTCCACTTCGTCCAACATGAAGACGGGATTGGCGGTTCCCGCCTGTTTCAGACCTTGAATGATGCGGCCGGGCAAGGCTCCGACATAGGTGCGTCGATGCCCTCGGATTTCCGCCTCATCTCTGACGCCGCCCAGGCTGATCCGCACGAATTCACGTCCTAACGCGCGGGCGATCGATTTTCCCAGCGAGGTCTTGCCGACTCCAGGCGGGCCGACGAAACAGAGAATGGGACCCTTCATCTTCTCTTTGAGCTTGCGGACAGCCAGGTATTCCAGAATCCGTTCCTTGACCTTCTCAAGGTCATAGTGGTCGTCATTCAAGACTTTGGCTGCGGCTTTGAGATCGAGATTGTCTTTAGACCGCTTGGACCAGGGCAGTTCCACCATCCATTCCAGATAGGTACGGACCGTGGCGGATTCGGCGGTGTCCGGGTGCATTTTCTCCAGTCGCTTGAGTTGTTTTTCGGCTTCCTTGAGGACTTTTTCAGGCATCTTGGCGTCTTTGATGCGCTTGCGGAACTCGTTGACTTCTTCCGCACGCTCATCCAATTCGCCCAATTCCTTTTGTATGGCTTTCAACTGCTCGCGCAAGAAGTACTCACGCTGGGTTTTGTCCATCTCGCCCTTGGCCTGGGCCTGTATCTTTTGCTGCATGGACAAGACTTCGATCTCTTTGCCGAGGACGTCACTGACCCGGCGAAGACGCTGGATCGGGTCCAAAACCTCCAGCACGGTTTGGGTGACGTCGACTTTGAGGCCTAGATTCGAGGCGATCATGTCGGCCAACCGCCCCGGCTCCTCAAGGTTTTCGATGACCACCATCACATCAGGGATCAGGACCTTGCCCAAACTGACGATGCGCTCGATCTGATCTTTCACCGTGCGCATGACAGCCTCGGCTTCAAGGGTGGTTGCCAAGGGTTTGGTATCGGCTAGTTTGTCGATCCGGACGGAGTAGTAGGGGTCGGTTTGAATATATTTGGCGATCTTGGCTTTCGCGACCCCCTGAACCAAAATCTTGATCCGTTCGTCCGGCAGCTTCAGCATTCGCATGATGATACCGACGGTGCCGATTGTGTGGATATCTTCAGGCGAGGGGTTTTCGACGTCGAGGGCTTTTTGCGTGGCCAGAAAGATCATCCGGTTGCCGGCCAAGGCCGCCTCAATTGCCTTGATCGACATCTCTCGTCCGACGAAGAGGGGAAGCACCATATAGGGGAAGACGACGATGTCGCGGACTGGCAGCAGCGGCAACTGAGTCGGGATGTCAACATTCTGTGGAGGCTGGAGTTCTTGCTCGTTCAAGTCGCTCATCCGATGGCTCTTTCTTTCGTGTGTGAATCCTCGTCGAGGCCGAATCTCGGCGACGACTCGGATCGGTGAATGTGAGGTCCGGAGAATGCCTACTTTCGACGGTCGCTTGAGATCATGTTCGCGCGTGACACTAGATATTCGCTGAAATCGGTTCCCAATGACGGATTCTTGAGCGCGAACTCGACGGTCGCGATCAGAAAACCCAGTTTATCCCCGGCATCGTGGCGGTGGCCTTTGATTTCCTGGGCGAACATGGGCGATTTCTTTGCCAGCTCTTTGAGCGCGTCTGTGAGCTGAATTTCTCCGTTTTTTCCAGGAGCCGTTTTTCGCAAGATGGGGAAAATCTCCGGCGGAAGAATGTACCGCCCGATGACCGCCAGGGTTGACGGCGCGTCCGCTGGCGACGGTTTCTCCACCATGTTTTTGACTCGGTGCAGGCCATTGGCGAGGCGTTTGGGGGTCACAATCCCATACCGGCTGACATCTTGCCTGGGGATGTCTTGTACGCCGAGGACGGCGCCATGGCGCTTCTGATAGACGGAGATCAGCTGGGCGAGTGCCGGCACTGTGGCATCGATGACTTCGTCGCCGAGGATGACCGCAAATGGCTCGTTGCCGATCAAGTGCTGGGCGCACAGCACGGCGTGTCCCAACCCCAGCGCTTCCGACTGGCGCACGTAGCAGAAGTTTGCGAGGTTTGAAATCTGGCGGATCTGATGCAAGACTTGGCTCTTGCCCGTGCCTTTCAGGTTTTCTTCCAATTCCAGGGAGCGGTCGAAGTGGTCTTCGATGGCCCGCTTGCCCCTGCCCGTGATGATAATGATGTCTTCAATGCCTGAGGCCACCGCTTCTTCGACCGTATATTGAATGAGCGGTTTGTCTACCAGCGGCAACATTTCCTTTGGGGAAGCTTTGGTCGCGGGAAGGAAACGTGTCCCAAGGCCTGCTGCGGGGATTACGGCTTTTCTGACGACTGAGCGTGACATGCAGCGGATACTATGTGATGGGTAGGGGGATGTCAAGAAATGCGCGAACTCGCCGCATGCGCTGGTTTTGCGGTTTTCAGACAATGCCGAAACGTTCTGGACGGAGTTGAGTGCGGACACGGGTCGAGCGGTGGCTTTTGGCGGGGGCGGTTCGCGCCGGTCGCAGCGGATCACCCAGAGTGATAGGCGCTCGCTAGAAAGAATTCGGCGGATCCTTTACTGCTTTACAATGTAGAGATACCTCAATATAATCCCAAAATTTCGCACGTGCGGGTGGCAGTTGTGCGCGACGTTGTCTGCACATCAGGGCGGCCCAAACGGCATGGAATTTGTTCATGTCTCCGATGATCCTGAAGATTGATAGGGGTCGCTTTCGGTGTTGGCTTCCCGGTATCGGAACCTTTTGTCGGTGACCACGACCTTCCTCAAAAGAATCCGATGGCTCATTGCTCTGACCATGGCGGTCTCTGTGTTGTCTGTATGGTGCGAAGCCATTGCTCAGACGACCGGATCGAAAGTTAAGTCGATCGAGATTCGCGGAAACAAGCGGATCGAACTTCCCGCCGTCCTCGGGCGTCTCACGTTGAAGGTGGATGATCCCTATGAACCCGAGACGCTTCGAGGGCAGGTCAAGATTCTGTACGACTCTGGGTTCTTCGAGGATGTCAAAGTTGAAACTGAATCGGTTCCGGGCGGGATAGCGGTGGTGTTTGTGGTTCAGGAGAAACCGTTCATTACGGAAATCGTGTATGACGGAAATGAACATCTGAGCGACGAGAAACTGAAAGAAAAAACGATCATCAGAGGCCAGACATTTCTTGATCCGCAGCAGGTCAAGGAAAGTGCCGAGAACATCCGGCTGCTGTACGAGAAAGATGGCTATTACAGCTGCCACGTGATACCGGTGATCCAAACATTGGATCAGGAGCGCAAACGATTGACGTTCTTCGTCAAAGAAGGGGAAAAAGCGCGAATCAAGTCGGTCACTTTTGATGGGCTGCGTGCGACGAGAAGAGACGAGTTATTCAAGCTCATGACCACCCGTGAATGGGTTCCTTGGTATGGGCTTGTGACGCAGTTCAAGTTGCCGTCGGTCATATCAGACGCGGGGGTCTTGAAACGTGAAGAATTGACGAATGATGTGGAACGGATCAAGGAAGTACTGCTTAATAAGGGGTACTTCAACGCGAGGGTCAGCCTGTCTTCTGTCGAACTGACCGAAGACAAGAAATGGTTCGTGGTGACCTTCAATGTGTTCGAGGGTGAGCCGTTTACGGTGGCGGAAGTGGGGTTCCGAGGGTATACCGTGTTCGAAGACGACGAGCTTCGAGACGGAAGCACGATCAAGGAGGGTGAAATCTTCCAGCGTGCGAAGCTTCGAGACGAGATCACTCGCTTGTCTGATAAGTACGGAGGCAAAGGATACTCGTTCGCTGAAGTCGTGCCCAACGTCAATCCGAACAATGCAGACCGGACGGTCAACATCATCTTCAGCATTAAGGAAGGGGAGATGATGCGTGTCAGACAGATCAATATTTTCGGGAACAACAAGACGCGTGATAACGTCATCCGCCGAGAAATTCGAGTGGATGAACAGGACGTGATCAATACGCCTTCCCTCAAACGGAGTTTCCAGCGCCTGAATAACTTGAATTTCTTTGAAACCGTCGAAATCCTTCCCGANNGGGATACGGCTACATGGGCCGCATTAGCGGACAACTTGGCCAGCGGAGGAGTATGGGCACGATCACCTTCCGCAACCCCTACGTCTATGATTCGCTGACTTCGTTCCAGGTGGACGGCTATCGCACCCAGACGAACTATCTGACGTTTTTCGAATCCCGAACCGGCGGAAGCATGACGCTCGGCCGCTGGCTGTCCGAATATGTCACGGGGAGCATCAGTCTGTTCGCGGAAGAAATGAATTACCGAAGTCCGGCGAAAGGCGTGTGCGACACCCCAACTCCCAGCGAAGTTTGCCAACAGCTTGGGTATCAATCTTCGACAGGATTCAGGACTCATGCGTTCCGCGACACGCGCGATTACTACCTGGATCCCAGATCCGGCTGGCGGGTGGGCGGTGGATTCGATATCGGCACTCCATACATGGGCGGGACCAACAACTTCATCAAGTACACTGCGGATGTCATCAAGGTGACTCCGCTTCCCTTCGACATGAGGCTCTCGATTCGCGGGCGGTTCGGCGAGGTTCGGCCTTTCGATGGCCAGCCGGTGCCGCTCAGTGAGCGGTTTTATGTCGGTGGGATCAATACGGTGCGCGGGTTTGTGTTCGGTCGGGCCGGCCCAGTGGTGCCGACGACCAAAACCCTGGAGGGTGCCGCCAAACAAATCATCTTCAACGCCGATCTTATCTTCACGATTTCGTCCGAGGCGAAGTTGAACGGCGTGATCTTTTTTGACTACGGGAAAGGGTTCAGAGATACCGAAGCGCTGTCGTTGTCCCTCAGGCCAACGGCCGGGGTCGAAGGGAGGTGGATCTCTCCGTTCGGTCCCTTGCGCGCAGCCTATGGTATCAATCTTGACCCGCGGGAAGGCGAACGAGGCGGGGTGTTTGAGTTTACAATCGGATCGGTTTTTTAACATGGTTGTGAAACAATGGACCGGGGTGAGATGAAGCGAAGTCGGTGTGAGCAATACAGCGGGCGGTTGGCAGGAGCGGTGTTTGTATCGGTACTGATCCTTGCCGGTTGTGCGGTGCCTGGGTTCAAGGTCGAGGGGAAAATCGAGGGGAAAATCGGCGTGATCGACGCCCAACGCATTTTTGAGCAAACCAATGCGGGCAAGAAGGCGAAGGACAACCTCGTCGGGTTTTCCAAGAACCGCCAGGCGCTGATGGAGCTCGAGGAAAAGGAATTGCGCAGGATGGAGGAAGACTTGGTCAAGCAAGCCAGCATCCTGAGCCCGTCGGCCAGACGCGAGCGGGAAGAGCAGTTTCGACGGAGGGTGCAGGAATATCAACAGAAAGCCGCGGACCTCAATCGGGAGGTTCAAGAAAAGCAGAAGAATGTGCTGGACGGCTTTCGAGACAAAGTGGAAATCGTCGCAGCCAAAGTTGCGCAACGATTAGGAGTGCAGATCGTCGTCGACAAGAGCAAGGGCGGTCCGACCATCTATCATGAACAGAGTCTCGATATTTCAAGCCAGGTCATTGAGGAGTTCAATCGAGAATATCCGTAGCGTCGGTGGAGGTTTGAGATTATGAGAAGGGCGGGCATAATACTGCTGGGCGTTTTTATGTTGGCGGTGTCGACGCACACGGCGTCTGCCGGGGAAGCGGCGAAGATCGGCGTCATTGATCAACAGGCCGTCATGGATCGGTCCAAGGCGGGCAAGGGTGCCTTGGAAAATGCCAAGAATTACTCCATGGCTCGGCAGAAAATCATCAATGCCGATGAGAAGGAGTTGGAGGATCTCAAACAGGCCCTGGAAGATCCCGACAGCAAGCTCAGTGAAACAGCCAAGCAGGAAAGACGGGAACAGTTCGGGAGCAAGCTGGAGGCGTATGAGCGGCGCCTCCAAGATTTCAACCTTGAAATCCAGAAGAAGCAGCGTGACATGGTTGCGGAATTTTCGAAGAAGATCGCGGATGCGGCCCAGGCAGTGGCTCAAAAAGAGGGTTACTTGGCCATCCTCGACAAGGGGGATGACTCGCTCTTCCGCATTGTGCTCTACCATCAACCGGCGCTGGATGTGACGGATCTGGTTGTCAAAGAGTTGGATCGTCGGAGCAATTAACAGCGGTGGATTCACCGCAACGAAGAGGAGGCAGCGTTGATGGCAAATGTCGAGCAGGTGGAAATTCAGGGATTGCTTCCGCACCGCTATCCATTTTTGTTGGTGGATCGGATTAAGGAATTGGAGCCTAGCAGCCGGCTTGTCGCAATCAAGAATGTCACGGTCAATGAACCGTTTTTTCAGGGACATTTCCCCGGGCGGCCGGTGATGCCCGGTGTATTGATCATCGAAGCCATGGCGCAAGCGGGAGGAGTGCTGGTCTTTAAATCCGGCGGGCCGTCCGGCAAGCCCGTCGTCTATCTGACCGGCATCGAGGAGGCGAAATTTCGGAAGCCGGTAGTGCCGGGCGATCAGCTGCGTTTTGAAATCGACGTGCTCAAGAAGCGTCCGCCGTTCTGGAAAATGCAAGGAAAAGCCTATGTTGACAACGAGATTGTGTGCGAGGCTGTCGTCACGGCCATGGTGGCCGAAGAGAAAGAGTCGGTGAAGAGTGCCAAGTGATGAGTGAAGAGTCGCCGGGAGCCCATCGAGTCCAGGCTCGTCACCCAGTCACGGATTACTCATCACGGAGGTTAAGTGTGAAAATTCATTCAACTGCGATTGTCCATCCCAAAGCGAATCTTGCCGACGACGTGGAGGTCGGTCCCTATTGCGTTATCGGTGAGCATGTCACGATCGGTAAAGGAACGAAATTATTATCCCATGTCGCCGTCGATGGATGGACGGAGATTGGTGAACGCAATGAGGTGCACCCATTCGCTTCGATCGGCGGTCCGCCGCAGCACCTTGGCTACAAAGGCGAACCGACCAAGGTTGTCCTCGGCCATGACAATGTCATTCGTGAATATGTGACGATCAACCGTGCGACGGCGCAAGGCGGAGGGGTGACCTCGCTCGGATCGAGGAATATTCTGATGGCGTATGTACATGTCGCGCACGATTGCCGGCTCGGCAACCATCTCATCATGGCGAACGCGGCCAGCTTGGCTGGGCATATCACGATCGGCGACCATGCGATCATCGGCGGCTTGACGGGCATTCACCAGTATGTTCGGGTCGGAGAATATGCGATGGTCGGAGGCTGTTGCGCCATCGGACAGGATGTCCCTCCCTTTATGCGGGCGGCGGGCGGCTACAGGGCTCATCTCTATGGACCCAATACGGTGGGACTTCAGCGACACGGCTTTTCCGGGGAGCGAATTGCCGTACTCAGGAAAGCATTCGATCTGCTGTTTCGGGATGGCCATCGAATAGCCGAGGCAATCAGGCTGGCCAAGAAGGAATTCAAAGGCCAGCCGGATGTGGCCAAGATCCTCACGTTCATGGAAGGGACAAAACGCGGGATATCCCGTGTGGTGAACGTCGATTTGGATATTGAATTCGATCAAGAGGGGTGAGAAAAGCCTGTATGGCCGTACCGATTCCAGTACAAGACGGGCGGATCGGTCTGATCGCCGGAAACGGACGGTTTCCGATCATTTTTGCGGATAATGCCAGAAAATTGGGCCTGTTCGTCTCTGCTGTGGCCCATGAGGGTGAAACGGAGCCGGACCTGGAGCATCATGTCGATCGAATTCACTGGATCAGGATCGGACAGCTCAACAAGCTGATCAACGCCTTCAAAGGCGATGGTATCCGACAGGCGGTGATGCTGGGCGGCATTAAGAAGACGCATGTGTACAGTAAGGTGCGGCCGGATTTCCGTGCGCTGGCGCTCGCGGCTCGATTGGCTTTGTGGAAGGACGACGACATTCTCCGGGAAATCGCCGCTGAACTGGAACGGGATGGGATTACCATTTGCGAATCGACGTTCGGCCTCGAAGGGATTCTCGTCGAGGATGGGCCGCTCACGTCCCGTCAACCGAACAAGAAGGAGTGGAACGACATTCGCTACGGGTGGAAGATCGCGCAAGAGGTTGGGCGACTCGATATCGGCCAATGTGTCGTGGTCAAGGATCGGGTGGTCGTGGCGGTGGAAGCGGTCGAGGGGACCGATGGGGCGATCAAACGCGGCGGCGAGCTGGCGAAGGAAGGGGCGGTGGTGGTCAAACGTAGCAAGCCGCAGCAGGATCTGCGCTTCGATTTGCCCGCTGTCGGGCCTCGGACGATCGAAGTCATGGAGTCGGTCAAGGCGACCGTGCTGGCGGTCGAAGCGGGCCGCACCGTGATCTTGGATCGGGATCAGCTCGTGAGCCAAGCGGAACGTGCTGGGATCGCGGTCATTGGACTGGCGGCGGATAACGTAAAACTCGAGACGTGACGCGTGAAGAGACGTACGGAGTGAGCGGTAAACGGTTTGGAGGCTCATGTTCGACCGCTGCCAAGCGCGACATAGGCATTGAGGCCCATCGCTCCGATCGGCAGACGTCAGATACGAGCAACGAACGACAGGATGCGAGGAGCCTCTCTCCTCCACAGGCAAAAAGAATATGACCAGATTACGTGCGGGAGTTGTTGGCGTTGGGCATTTGGGACAGCACCATGCGAGACTCTATGCGTCGTTGCCCGACACGGCGCTTATCGGCGTGACAGATCAGGATCTCGGACGCGCTCGGCTCATCGCGGAGCGGCATGGCGCGCAGGTCTTCGAAAACCTGCCGGAACTCCTCAAAACAGTCGATGTGGTCAGCGTGGCCGTGCCCACATCGGCGCATTATGGTGTGGCACGAACCTGTCTTGAAGCGGGAAAGCACGTCTTGGTCGAAAAGCCGATCGCCGTGAAGCCTGTCGAGGCAAGGGAACTTGTCGAGCTGGCCAAAGCCAAGGGGTGTCGGCTTCAGGTCGGCCACAGCGAGCGGTTCAATCCCATCATGCAGGCGATGCGGCCGCACATCCGACGGCCGGCGTTCATCGAAGGCCATCGCATCGGGCCGTACAGTGAACGCGGAACCGACGTCGATGTTGTGCTGGACTTAATGATTCATGATCTGGATTTGGTGTTGTCCTTCAATCCAGGGCCGGTCGAAGAGGTGAGAGCTGCCGGAGTGCCGGTGCTTTCATCGACAATTGATATCGCGAATGCGCGCATCCAATTTCAAAGCGGGTGCGTCGCCAACTTGACGGCAAGCCGGGTCTCCCTGGCCAAGATGCGACGGCTGCGGGTGTTTCAGCGCGAGAGTTACGTGTCGATCGATTTCCAATCCCGCCAGGGGATCGTCGGACGCCGCTCCGGTGAGCCGGGGCGACAACCGGGATTTGCGATCGAAGAGTGTAAAGGAGGCGATGACGAGCCGTTGAAGTTGCAACTCGAATCGTTTCTTCGGTCGATTCGGACCGGCGCGACACCCGTTGTGTCTGGGGAAGACGGAGCGGCTGCGCTGGAAGTCGCGTATCAAGTGCTGGCCGCGATCGATTCATTTGTGCATCGCCAAGCGGAACAGGAGACATCCGGATAAGGGGGAGAAGGGGGAGAGACGCGGCGTACTCATTCTTCTGCTAGTCTGCATGACGCATGACTACTTGTCGCGAAATCGCCAGCAAGTCGTATCTCGTTGAACGTATCGAGCTGAGCCAGAGAGCGTATAGCGTATGGCCTATGGCACGTGATTGGATCGGCCGATCGGGTTCTTCATTTCACCCTCCACCACTCTTGTGCCATAAGCCATATGCCATATGCTCTGGTCTTCGGACGAGATACGAACGACAAAGCGCTCAGACAACCGCTGTCCGATCATGATGTCATGCCTCGCATTCTGATCATCACCGGTGAAGCCTCCGGCGATCTTCACGGGGCCAACCTGGCTCGAGCGCTCAAGGCGCAGGATCCGGATGTCGTGCTGGCAGGCATCGGAGGGTCGGAGATGCAGGCGGCTGGCGTGCGGTTGGTTCGCGAGACGGGCCGGTTCGACATCATCGGCATGATCGGCCCCCTCATGGTCTTCGCGGTGATTCGGCGGTTCTTGGCCGTTCGGCGACTGTTCAGGTCCGAACCCTGGGACGCGGTGGTTTTCATCGACCATCCGGGTTTGAACTTGCGCTACGCTTACTTTGCCAAGGCGGCCGGGCTGCGTGTTTTCTACTATATTGCTCCACAGATCTGGGCCTGGAGACCCGGGCGCATTCACTGGATCAAACAGCGCGTCGATCACGTCTTGGTGATTCTGCCGTTCGAGAAGGCGATTTATGATCAAGCGGGTGTCCGCTGTACGTTCGTCGGACATCCCCTTTTGGATGCAGTCGCGCCCCAGTATGATCGTGGGGGACTACGCAAGTCGTTCGCGCTTGCGTCGGAGGGGCCGGTGATTGCCTTGCTGCCGGGAAGCCGGACGAGCGAGGTCGAGTCGTTGCTGCCGATCTTGCTCGAGGCTGCCGAAAAATTGGCGCATCGTGATCCCCAAACTCAGTTTCTCCTGGCGCAGGCCTCGACAATCCAGGATAATCTGTTGGAGTCTCTGTTGCGGCGGAGTTCTGTTTCAGTCAAGGTTGTGAAAGAACGGGCCAGTGAAGTGATGGCGGTGTCGGATTTGGCGTTGGTGGCGTCTGGCACCGCAACCCTCCAGGCGGCCGTGATCGGCACTCCGTTGATCTTGGTGTATCGGACGAGCGCGTTGACCTTCTGGCTGGCATTTTTTCTCATTCGAGTCAGATGGATCGGTCTCGTGAACTTGGTGGCGGGGCGAACGGTGGTACCGGAGTTGATCCAAGCGGATGCGACAGGACAGCGGTTGTATGAAGAGGCCCTGCGCCTCTTGGAAGATCGATTCGCTTATGATGAAATGAAGCGCAGCTTGGCGAAGGTGCGCGCGGCACTGGGTGAGCCCGGTGCTTCGATCAGAGCGGCGGAGGTCGTGCTGGCGGCATGTCGGGGATAGATCGATTCAAACGGCTCATGCGCTATGTCGGTCCGTATCGGGCCCGATTTGCGGGCGCCTTTGCGTGCTCCGGGCTGGTCGCGTTGCTGACAGGGGTATATGCGTGGCTGGCGAAGCCGGTTCTGGACGGGATTTTTATCGAGAAGAATGAGAGTTTATGGCTGATCTTGCCGGTTGCATTGTTGGGGGTGGCTGTGTTGAAGGCCCTCTTCAGCTACGGGGTAGGGTATTTGATGGCCTATGTGACGAATCGGATCATCGCCGACATCAGGCAGGAGTTGTTCCAACATCTGATCCGGCTCCCGGTCGGTTTCCACGATGCCAATACATCGGGTCGCTTGGTCTCGCGCGTAGTGAACGACGTCGGACTGATGGCGAGCGCCGCGTCGAATGTGCTGAAAGACATTTTTCAGAATGTCCTGACGTGCCTGGCCATGGTGGCCGTGATCTTCTATCAGAACTGGAAGCTGGCGGGGTTGTCGGCCATCGTTATTCCGCTGTCGGCGGTGACAATGGTGCGGATCGGGAAGCGATTGCGGCGGCTGGCGACAAGCGGACAGGAGAAGATGGGCGATATGTCGTCGATGCTTCAGGAGACGCTGGCCGGCATCAGAATGGTGAAGGCGTTTGGGCGAGAAGACGCGGAGGCGGCAAAGTTCAAGGAGTACAATCGGGCCTTCTTGGCGAACACGCTGAAAGCCAACCAGGTCTGGTCGATCGGGTCGTCGCACATGGAAGTCATCGGCGTCGTCGGTGTGGCGGGGATCATTTGGTACGGCGGGTATCTGGTCATCCATGACATTATGACGCCCGGTGCGTTGTTTTCGTTCATGGCAGCCATGTTCATGGCGTATACGCCGATTCGTAAACTGTCCGGGGCAAATAACATCATTCAACAAGCCCTCGCCGCAGCCGAACGGGTCTATCACGTGATGGACCTGCGGACCGAACAANNCAAGCGGTTTCGTTGTGCTACGATAATCATACCGTTCCGGCGCTGGCGGGCATCGATCTGTCGATCAAGGCCGGTGAAGTCGTGGCACTGGTCGGGAGCAGCGGGAGCGGGAAAACGACGCTGGTCAGTTTACTCCCGCGATTCTACGAGCCCACGACAGGGCGGATTCTGTTGGACGGCACGCCACTGACGTCCTACCAGTTGCAGTCTCTGCGAGCCCACATCGGCATCGTCTCCCAAGAGATCGTGCTGTTCGACGATACCGTCAGCAAGAACATCGCGTTCGGGAGGACGGACGCGGGACAGGCCGATGTCGAGCAGGCGGCGAGATCGGCCTATGCCCATGACTTTATCTTGCGTTTGCCGCAGGGATACGACACGGTTATCGGGGAACGCGGGGTGAAGCTGTCAGGGGGTGAGCGGCAACGTTTGGCGATCGCGCGGGCCATCCTGCGCGATCCGCCCTTGTTGATTCTGGATGAGGCGACATCGGCCTTGGATACGGAATCCGAACGCATCGTGCAATTGGCCTTGACCAATCTGATGAAGAACCGGACGACACTGGTGGTTGCGCACCGGCTCTCGACCATTCAAAACGCGGATCGCATCGTCGTCCTGGAGCGTGGCGCCATCGTTGAAATGGGAACGCATGAAGAACTGCTTCAGCGGGGCGGGACCTATCAACGTCTCCATGCCATGCAATTTCAGGAGACGACCAGTGTGTGAAGCTATGACGGGTGCTGAGTGCTGAGGGCTGAGAATAGGAAGAGCGTGAAGAAGCGAGTCGAACAGTGGGCGAAATGCTCCCTGCTGCCGCCGGCAGCGGCCGTCTTGATTCGTGGACTGGCCCGCTCGATGCGGCTCGAGACTCGTGGACATGAGGCCGTCGATGCACTGTATCAAGAGGGACGCCACATTGTTCTGGCATTTTGGCATGCCCAGCAGTTGATGATCCCGATCGGCTATCGCGGCACGAGTTCTCATGTGCTGATCAGCCAGCACGGGGATGGAGAAATCATCGCTCGTATCATTGCAAGGTTCGGTCACGAGGCGGTGCGCGGTTCGAGTACGCGCGGCGGCGCCGGAGCGCTTCGTGCGTTGATCAAATTGGGCCGGTCGGGCCGGGACGTGGTCGTGACGCCGGACGGTCCCAAAGGTCCGCGCCATGTCGCAAAGCTCGGAGTCGTCCAATTGGCCAAGGCGACGGGTCTGCCGATCGTTCCCATGGCCTTTGCCTGCTCAAAAAAAAACTCTTTGCGAGCTGGGATCGCTACATGGTCCCCTATCCCTTCTCCCGCGGCCTATTCCTGTACGGAAACCCGATCTGGGTCCCGCGTGAGGCGGATGATGGAGCGCTCGAAGCGGCTCGCCTGGAGCTCGAAACCGCTCTCAATCGCCTGACGGATCAGGCGGAATCAGACGTGAAGCGTCAAACGTGAGGTGTGACACGCAACAGATTCAGGAATGAGGCACGACGTGTGACCTCTCACCCCTTACGTTTCACTTCGTGACCATGTGGAAGCTTCTCTATAATATCGGCCTGCTTGTTGCGTCTCCTGTCGTCATCGGCATTCTGCTGGCTAAACCACGTTGTCGGCGAGGATTTCTCCAGCGGATGGGGTGGCAGGCGCATCTCTCCGACACAGTCGAGAATACTCAGCCGTTGATTTGGGTCCATGCCGTGTCGCTCGGAGAAGCGGTGGCGGCAGTGCCGCTCGTGAAGGCGCTGCATGGACGGCATCCCGAGTTTCGGTACGTCGTGACAACCGTCACAGAAACAGGACGCGAGGCGGTGGAACAGCGATTAGCAGGCGTGGCCGAGCATCGGTATGCGCCGATGGATTTTTCTTGGGCGGTTGAGAGCATGATCGATCGATTGAGGCCTGCGCTCTACCTGTTTGTCGAGACCGAGTTGTGGCCCAATCTGCTCTGGATGTTGAGGGACCGTGGAGTTCCGACGGTTCTTGTGAATGGACGGCTGTCATCGCGCTCGTTCCGCCGGCAAGATGTCGCAGGCATCCGTTCATTGTATCGGTCGGTGCTTCGCTCGATCACGTTGTGCCTGATGCAATCTGAGCGGGACCGGCAACGCATCGTCGCATTGGGGGCCATTCCGGAAGTCGTTCATACGACCGGCAACATCAAGTTCGATCAGCCTTTGCCTGTCATCGAAGATGAGGCTTCACGGCAGCGGAGTTTCGGACTGGATGAGCAGGAACAGCTGATTCTGGCCGGCAGTACCCATCCTGGAGAAGAGGAACAGTTGGTGTCGGCATACAAGCAAATTGTCGAGGCGTATTCCTCAGCCGTCCTCATGTTGGCGCCGCGCCATATCGAGCGGGTCGATCGGGTTGAAGCAATGATTCGGGACGCCGGGTTCGTCGCGCAACGTAAAAGCCGGATGAGCGAGAAGGCTGCCGGCCCGCGCGTCATCATCCTGGATACCAGAGGAGAGTTGGCTCGCGCGTATCGGGAAGCGAAGGTGACCTTCGTGGGCGGGACATTGGTGCCGGTGGGCGGCCACAACTTGCTGGAGCCGGCGGTGTGGGGAAAGCCCGTGCTGTTCGGACCCTATACCGACCACTGTGCGGAAGTGGCGGCGTTGTTGGAACAAGCAGGCGGAGGGAGGCGGGTCATGGGAGCGGAGGATGTGGCCCGATGTTGCAGGGAGTGGTTGGCCGATCAAGACGCCTGCGATGCTGTGGGGCAAGCCGCGAGGCGTGTGGTCGTGGACAATCAAGGCGCCTTGCAGCACAGCGTGGACCTGATAGAAACGTGCCTCACCTCTGTGACCACTGGTGATTCGTCGCCCGGTTCTTCGTCGCTCCTCCCCCGTGAAGCGGGATTTCCGAGCGGGGCTGCACCGTAGGAGCACGAGACACTGGCATGCGTCGTGTGAACTGATATGGCACTCTCGGACCCAGGACAGCCGGTTCGGAAGTGGCTCTCCGGGGCGGCGTTCATCTACGGCCTTATCGTCCGATTGCGGCACTGGTGTTATGGACGCGGGTGGCTTGCATCTTCTCGGTTGCCCTGTCGTGTCGTGAGCGTGGGCAATCTGACCGTAGGGGGAACGGGCAAGACGCCGATCGTCATTCTGCTGGCGAATTGGTTGCAGGCAGAGGGCCGACGTGTCGCTGTCCTAAGCCGTGGCTATAAGCGCGTGAAAGGGTTGGAGCATCTCCTCGTATCGGATGGGACCAGTATGCTGGCAGGTCCGGCCGCTGCGGGAGACGAGCCGTTTCTGATTGCGAGGCGTTGTCCTGGCACGATCGTGGCCGTGGGGGCCGATCGGGCAGCCTTGGGCCGATGGGTGCTGGCGCAGTACTCGGTCGATTGCATCATTTTGGATGACGGGTTTCAGCATTTGGGGCTTCACCGGGATGTCGATGTGGTGCTGCTTGACGCCACTGATGCCGCAGGGCTCGATGCGATGGTTCCCGCCGGCCGCTTGCGCGAGCCTCTTTGTGGGCTGGGCCGCGCGACAGCAGTGGCGGTGACAAGGGCCGATTCCGAGGAAGATGTCGCAGCCGTCCACGGACGGCTGCGGATGGCCGGGATTCCCTTCCATGACGCGATTGAAGTATCGTTCAAACCCGAATCGCTGGTTTCGGTGCAGGCGGAGAACATTCAGCCGCTCGAATGGGGACGAGGACAAAAAGCGTGGTTGGTGAGCGGCATCGGGAATGCCGAATCGTTCCGCCGATCAGCCGGATCGGCGGGAATTGATGTCGTCGGCGAGACGGCCTTTCGAGACCATTATCGCTACCAGGCCGAAGATGTCAGCCGCATTCGAGCCGATGCGCAGTCAGCTGGTGCGGATTTCGTGCTGACGACCGAAAAGGATGCCGGCAAGCTGTCTGTGTTTCTTCAGCTCCAGGATTCTTGGTGGGCCTTGCGGATCCGGGCGGATATCATGCATGGGGAGGAGCGGCTGCGTCGGCTGATCATGGGGGGGCGCGCGCAAGGTTTGGAGAGCAGTGCGTAAAGAATCGATCAAGCGACTCCTCGTACGGGCGCCGAATTGGATCGGCGACGCCGTTATGTGCGAGCCGGCGCTCCGCGGGCTCCGGTCTCTGTTTGCTCAAGCGGAGCTGACGTTGCTCGCAAGGTCAGCCGTGGCGGATTTATTCATGGGCTATCCAGGGCTGGACCATATATTGCTGTATGATGATAAGGGTATTCACGCAGGGTTGGCAGGAAAATGGACGCTCGCGGGAACGTTGCGCCGGCAGCGGTTCGACCTGGCAGTGCTATTTCAGAATGCATTCGAGGCGGCCTTTCTGGCTTGGCTCGCCGACATCCCGCGACGGTATGGATACGCGACCGATGGGCGCGCTTTTTTTCTTACCGATCCAGTCGCGATTCCTGATCCTGGGCTGCTCACGCACCAAGTCGGCTATTATTGGAACGTCCTCAAACCGCTGGGACTCGCGGGAGAACCGTTCGCTCCCGCGCTTGTCGTGTCGTCCGATGAAGAGCAAGCGATGAACGAACGGCTGGCATTGGCCGGCATCGGATCCGCCGATCTCGTCATCGGGGTCAATCCAGGATCGACCTATGGAAACGCCAAGCGTTGGCTGCCTGAACGGTTTGCAGAAACCGCTCGGCGGCTGGCGGCACAATTGCGCGAGTGCGAGAGAAGAGAAGTCGCCGTTGTGATTCTTGGTGCCAAGGGAGAAGAGTCGCTGGGGAAGGAGATCGCGGCCCGTGTTGACACGCGATCGGTGGTCTTGTCCGGAGCGACGACCATTCGGGAGTTGATGGCCGTGACAAAACGATGCCGTCTTTTGCTCACCAACGATACAGGCCCGATGCACATTGCGGCGGCGAGCGGCGTCCCAATCGTTGCGGTTTTTGGGCCGACGGATTGGCGAACCACTTCGCCCTATGGCCAGGCGCAGGCCATCGTGCGCGAGCCGGTCGATTGTGCGCCGTGTCTCCTGCGAGAATGTCCGATCGACCACCGTTGCATGACTAGGGTGTCGGTGGATCGAGTGTATGAAACGGCAGTAAAACAACTCCAAGGTTTATCTGGTTCATCCGGAGAGAAGAAGCCGGATACCAGCGTGAGCAACAAGAGAAACCAACGAAACATTCTTTCCGGTTACACCATCTTTCTGGATCGAGACGGAACGCTGAATCCGGACTCCGGCTATATTCGGTCGCCTGACCAATTTGAGCTGTTTCCCGGAGTGGCACGGGCCATGGCGACGCTGAACCAGGCCGGTGCGCGATTGATCGTGGTGACGAACCAATCAGGGGTTGCCAGAGGATTCTTCTCGATCAGCGTTCTGGACTCGATTCATGCCAAGCTTATCCGCCTTCTCGGCGAGGCCGGTGCGTCGCTGGATGCCATTTACCTCTGTCCTCACCATCCCGACGATGCGTGCGATTGCCGAAAGCCGAACACAGGATTGATCGATCGGGCTGTGCGCGAGCGGCAGGTCGATCTCTCACGCTCCTATCTGATCGGCGACCACTCGCGCGATATGGAACTGGCCAAGCGGGTGGGATCGCGGAGCATCTTGGTGACGACGGGAGCCATTGCTCCTCAACAGGTGGATGCGCTGAAAACTTCGGGGCTTGCTCCCGATCATGTGGCCTCCTCATTGTCCGATGCCGTGGACTGGCTGTTGGATGACGTCAGGAGCCGTGCTGTCGTTACGGATGGACGCCAGATGACGCACACATGAGGTTTGGATTGGGGCATGGGAAGCTCAAGACACGTCACAAACTTGCGTCGGAGAACAGGTGCACATATAGTGTTCTGTCGGGAAAGGGCGCGCGAAGGAGGCGGCTGTGCCGGTGGAAGGAAGAGCAATGGTGAAAAACCTGCCGGTAGAATCCTGTTCGATCCCTTGTAATCTGTGCGGCGGCAACGAGGTCTCGGCTCTGTCGAATAGAAGCCGCAGCGGGAAACCCTTGCGGACTATCATTTGCCGGGCGTGCGGACTGGTCTGGTCCGACCCGCGCCCGCATGACGCAAGAAACTTTTACGAAGAACACTATCGCGTCTCCTATAAACACACCTACAGACCAAAGCCGAAGCACATCCTGAGAGCAGGACACGTCGCGTTATCGCGATTTGAGAAGATCGAGCGGTTATTGTCGAGCCCGAAAGTCGTACTTGACGTGGGGACCGGCGGGGGAGAGTTTGCTTATTTGCTCCAGTCGTTGGGACATTGCGTGAGCGGTATCGAGCCGAACAGAGGATATGCGGACTACTCGATACAAGAATATGGACTGGCGGTCCAAGTTGGCTTTGTACAGGATGCGACGTTTCCTCCGGAGTCATTCGATCTTGTGACGATTTGGCATGTGCTCGAACATACGGAGGATCCAGGATCCGTGTTGGCGCTATTGCGGTCCTGGCTCAAGCCAGACGGGATCCTGGTCGTCGAGGTGCCGAATGTAGAGGCCACGTGCCAGGCCCCCCACAGCACGTTCCATGAGGCGCATCTCTACAATTTCAATGTCGTCTCATTGCGCCGGTTGGCCAAGAAACATGGGTTGCACGAAGCGTGGCATCTGATCTCACGGGACGGCGGGAATATTACGATGTTGTTCAGGCGGGAAGCACCGCCGATCGATACCAGCTGCGTCAGCGCGATTCCGGGCAACTATGAGTGGGTGGCCGGGATCGTGCGCGGGCACCGCAACTGGAAGCGCCACCTGACGCCGACCCCCTATGTGCGGGTGTGGCAACGCCTCTGTCGATCGTTTGCGGAACGTCGTGAGACGGCAGCCGGCGCAAGCGGCAAAGTCCTGCTGAATAAGCTGTATGCTCCTCAGTTGCAGATCCATGCCGTGGGGAATGATTGAACGGATTCAGAGTGCTTCCTCAGTCCCTGTCCTTTCTCAATCGGCCGGATCAGGAACCGGTGGTGTGACCCGACTACGCAGCGAGCTACGGCCGTCAAATCTCAAGGCTCCACTCGGAAAGGTCATTCGGTGCAAGCCGTAGATGTCTCCAATGGTGAAGCACTGTCCTCCGTGTTACGCCACGGCCGCACGTTGTTCATTAAACCCAGTTCGCTCGGGGATATTGTCCACGCGCTTCCTGTGGTGTCGGCAATCAAGGCCAGATGGCCTGAAGTCCATCTCACGTGGGTGGTGAAACGCCGATGGGCTGAGATTGTGGACCGAGTGGAAGGTGTCGACCGGGTATGGCGGGTGGATGAGACGGCAGGGAGCTGGGTCGGAGAGGCGTACCGGCTGAGGGCCGAGCGGTTCGACGTTGCCGTTGATTTGCAGGGACTCTTTCGCAGCGGGGCACTCGCGTGGTTGTGCGGCGCGCCGGTCCGAATCGGCTTTGCCAACGGGAGAGAAGGCAGCCCATGGTTCTATACCAGGCGCGTGCCGATTCCGACCAAGGACATGCATGCTGTTGATCGGTATTTGCTCGTGGCAGAGTCCTTGGGGGCTCGTGTGGAGGGGGCGCCTCAGTTTCGGTTCAGACTACTCGATGTCGATATGGAGGCAGTTCGTAACATCCTTCATCGAAAGGGCGCGTCGATGGATCGGCCTTGGATCGCCATGAACGTGTCGGCGCGCTGGCCGACAAAACGGTGGTCCCTCGGTTCATTCGCCAGGGTGATCGACCGATTGCATCAGGAAGGTCTGGGGCCGGTTGTCGTGATAGGGAGCGCCGAAGAGCGGGCTGACGCGGAGCAACTAAGAACAATCGCCAAAAGCCGGTTCATAGATCTGACCGGCGAGGTTCCGCTTAGGTGCCTGCCGGCACTCCTGTCAACGGCTGCATTGCTGGTGACAAATGATTCCGGACCCATGCACATTGCCGCCGCGGTGGGAGTGCCGGTCGTCGCTCTGTTCGGACCGACCAGTGAAATCCGCACCGGTCCCTATGGAGCGAACCATCGCGTGCTGGCTGGTCCGGTTCCATGCCGTCCTTGTTTCAGTCGTGTGTGTCGGCACGATCCTGAACTGGAATGTCTCCATCTCATCGAACCGGAGAATGTCGTAGAGGCGGTACGGCGTCTGTTGTCTGTACGGGTGATTTTTTCATGAATGTGCTGATCGTCAGATCGGACGGCATGGGTGATGTCATTCTTTCCATTCCGGTCGCCTCGCAGCTTAGGCAGCTGGTCCCAGGCGTCACCGTCGGTTTTCTGACCAGTCCGGCTGTTGCGCCCATTCTCGATCGCCATCCTGATGTGGATTATGTACGAACGGTACGCTGGACAGATTCGTTGAGCGTGCTGCGTGCCGCTTTCTCCGGAGGTGTAGATGCGGCGGTCTTTCTGAAGCCGTTCCGTTACCTCATGTGGGCGGCTTTTGTCGAGCGCGTGCCCATTCGTGTCGCGACGGGATTCCGGTGGTACAGCCTGCTGGCCAATCGGCATATCTATGATCATCGCAGCGAGTTTTTGAAACATGAGTCCGAGTACAACGTGGAGATGCTGAGAGGGCTTGGCTTGAATCCGAGCGGGGTGAATCCTCCGGTGCTGATCGTGAACGAGGAGGAGCGGAAAGAGGGGGACCATCAATGGTCAGGCTTGGCGGGTCCACGTATTGTCGTTCACCCCGGTGGGCGTTCAGCACGACGCTGGAAGCCGGTCCACTTTCTGGATCTTGCCGTTGAGCTCGCACGGAGGGGATACGGGGTGGCGCTCACAGGCAGTGACGGAGAGGGAATTGAGTTTGAACGCGACACGCTCTCGAACAAGACTCTTCCGGCCGGTATCAGGAACCTCATGGGGAAACTTTCGGTTCGGGAATTGATGGGGGTGATTGCCAACGCGCAGGTTGTCGTCTCTGGCGCCACCGGACCGGCTCATCTTGCAGCTGCTCTTGGCACTCCTGTGGTCAGCTTGTTCGACCCACGGAGAAATAATTTACCCACGAGGTGGCGGCCGCTGGGCAATGGATTGTTGCTCCGGCCCGATGTTCCCACATGTGGGAAATGCATCGGCGATGTCTGCCCCTATTGGGATTGTTTGGATCGATTGGCTGTGGAGCAGGTCCTGATGGCGGTGGAACATGTTGCCAAGGCTTCGGCGGCATTGACCGTCGTCCATATATAAAGGGTAATTTCATTCTTTCCTTCTGTCTGACCTCGTCTGTGACCAGTCCAATGGGCTGAGGCCTTTTTTCTTGACTCATATATTCACTTGTGTTCATATCGTGAACACACGAGGCGATTTCCCCTTTTAAGTCCATGAATCTTAAAGGCCAACGAGATCTTCTTCTACTGACCGAACTGGAGCGGGATGGAGCGATCACGCAGCGGTCTCTTGCCACAAAATTGGGAGTCGCGCTTGGACTGACCAATCTGTATCTGAAGCGGCTGGCTAAGAAAGGGTGCATCAAGGTCACCGCTATTCCGCCGCACCGTGTCCGGTACTTGCTGACTCCGCAAGGATTTGCCGAAAAGTCACGTCTCACCCATCTCTACATGCAGTATTCACTCACGCATTATCGTGACATGCGCGCCCACCTCAGAGACACGTTATCCCGCGCGGCAGGAGACGGGGTGAAGCGAGTGGTCATTTATGGGACGGGGGAACTGGCGGAACTGGCCTATCTGTCCTTGCGCGAAATGGAGATGACGTTGATCGGCTTTGTGGACGATGGGCAGCGGGATTCGTTTTTGTCTTATCCCGTCCGGCAGACCAAGGCATTGGCCGAGTGGGAATTTGATGCGGTCCTCCTCGCGGAGCTGGAACGGACCGCTAGGCAGAGAGAACAGTTGGAGCGGCAACAGATTCCAGATGGAAAGATTCTCGCCCTCGGGCCGTTGGTCTGAGAGGCTGGATCGGCGGGTGTTTCTGCTCACCGCCTAAGAAGCGAGTGCTCCCGCGAGCCTTACTGTAAGTGAGAGGGCGAAGCTGTGTCNNGAATCAGGTTTACAGGTTGATCTGGGTGTGAGTTTGTCTCGTTCCTTCGGTTCATAACTTGGAATCACACATGCCAGAAAAACTCACACAACCAGACAGCGGTCTTCACTGGTACGCCCTCAGAACCAGATCTCGCCATGAAAAGCTGGTGCGGGATCAGTTGGGAAAGCAAGGCATTGAACAGCTGCTTCCGACCGTGAAACGGTTGAGCCAGTGGAAGGATCGCAAAAAGGAGATCGAGGTGCCGCTTTTTTCAGGCTATTGCTTCGTCCGGTTTGAACAGAGTGCTAAGCTGCCGGTGCAGAAGGTGTCCGGTGTGGTGGAAATCGTGGGGAGCGGCAGCCGACCCGAACCGATTCCAGACGAAGAAATTGAAGCCTTGAAAACGTTGGTGTCGAG
>DKBD01000144.1 GCA_002451055.1 Nitrospira sp. UBA6909
GTCATGGCGGATACTCTATCAATGGGATAGATTGTAAGACAAGACTAAGAGAACGTGCTGAGACCTGAGTGTTGAGTTTTCAGCCTCCGCAACTCAGCGCTCAGCACTCATAACTTCTTCGCGCAATCCCTTTCCCGGATCAATCCACATCCACATGAGACCGCCGGTGAGTGCAATGAGCGCAGCGGCCGAGAGAGAAAATGACCATCCCCACTGTTCGGCGATCCATGGAGTCACGGTCGGCGAGATCGCCCCTCCGATGTTGGCGCCCATGTTCATCAGTCCTGAGAGACTGCCGGCGTGGATCTTGGAGAGATCGCTGGTGGAGGACCAATACGCCCCGACGGAGAAATAAAGCCAGCCGGCCCCGAGAGACAGGCTTGCGATGGCCGGATAGGGTGATTCCATGACTGCACCGCATGCGATGAAGACCGCAGCCAGTACCATGCCCGCGAGGCCGATAAAGCGGCGCCCTCTGGTGAGTCCATACTTCAAGGCTAAGCGGTCTGTGGCCCATCCGCCAAGGGGACAGAATACAAGTATGGCCACAAACGGCGCAGCGGCAAAGAGCCCGCCGCGCAACACGTTGAAGCCACGAACATTGACCAGATACAGATAGAACCAGGACATATAGACATACGCGACATAGCCCAGGCACGCATAACTCAGTACGAGCCACCAGACCGTCGGCGTGTTTCGCAATGTGGTCCACGGAATCGCTGACGACTGAGCCGGACCTTTTTCGGTTGAAACAGCAATGTTCTCTCGCTGTTCCCATGGATGGTCGGCAGGGCGGTCTCTGGCCAAGAGCCACCAGATGACGGCCAGTCCCATTCCAAGGGCGGCTGAGAGATAGAACGCAATCTGCCAGCCGTAGTTCACCATGATCCAGGCTGCAAGAGGAGGGGTCATGGCTGACCCGACGCCGATCCCCCCGATCGCGATGCCGATGCCCAGGCCGCGTTCATGGGCGGGAAACCAGTCGGTCACGGTACGATTGAACGTGGGGAGCGCCACCGCTTCGCCAAGGCCAAGCAGAAATCTGACGAACACCAGGGCGCCGACGATTCCCAACGGACCGACCAGAGGAGAGGTTGCCGCGATCGCCGTCACAGCGGTGAAACAGGACCACCAGAGCAGGCCAATAGTCAGGACGATACGCGCCCCCCATCGGTCCCCCAGCCATCCACCAGGAACTTGGAACAAGGCGTACCCGATGACGAACGCAGAAAAGATGTATCCCATCTGCTGATCGGTGAGACCGAGCGCCGGCATCATCTGGCGCGCCGTGACGGAGATGTTCACACGGTCGATATACGTGACGACGCTGATGGCAAAGAGGAGCCCGAGAATCAGCCACCTGGCGCGGGGAGGGGAAGATGGCCGTTGGTGGACTGCAGAGGACGTTTCGCGCAAGGTGGCTCCGCAAAAAGCGCATTATAGCCTGCGGCGACAAGGGGCCCGCAAGACGGAGACGTCTTTCCCCGGTGACGTGTCGACTGCTCTCTCAGCGTGATGTTCGGACGGAGGACGGGAAATGATGGAAGAAGACATGCCGCCTCTTCAAGGAAGAGGCGGCATGCAGAAGCGATTATTTCGCGGCAATCTCCAACAACTCCACCTCAAAAACCAGTGTAGCGCCCGGCTTGATCACAGGGGGTGAGCCACGATCCCCATAGGCGAGGTTCGGCGGGCAGACCAGACGACTCTTGCCGCCGACCTTGATCTGCTGCACGCCTTCCGTCCAGCACTTAATGACTTGATTGAGGGGAAATGTGGCAGGCTCGCCCCGTTTGACGGAACTGTCGAAGACGGTTCCGTCGATTAAGGTTCCATGATAATGGACCTTCACGGTATCGGTGTCTTTGGGCGTCGCCCCTGAACCTGGCTTGATGGGGGTAATGATGATTCCTGATTCGGTCTTCGTTGATCCTTTCTCGGAAGCCGCCTTTGTGAGGAACGCGGCGCCTGCTTTCTTCTCGACCTCAGCCGTAGCCGCCAACCGAGCCTGCTGGAGCTGCTGAATCTTATGTCCATAGGTCTGGAGATCGACTTTGGGAGTCCGTTTAAGAACGCCATCGATCATGCCGACCTTGACCATGTCGAGTTCGGTTTCGCTCAGAGAAAACGAGGAAAGCGACTGGCTAATAGCGAGACCCAGCGCGTACAAGGTTTTTTGGTCCTCGTTTGTCGGCTCTTGTGGAGCCGCCATGGCCGGTCCGGCAACCAGGAGGAGCGACGCTCCCAAACTGAGAATAAACGTGCGCATCGATGATCCTTTCTTATGATGGAGAAGGCGAAAAAACGTTTCACGTACAATACGATACATGCAGACGCCACACAATAGAAATCTTGCGTTCGTCTTGATCTTTTTGCACTAAACGGCGAATTCGTCGAGACAATGGAGAAGATGGTTGGAAGTCGAAGTGAGGGATTGGAATCGAGCCGGCCTGTGTGGCCGATCCGTCAGGCTGCCTCGCAAGCTGACAAGACCTCGCTCCGCGATAGTTCAACGCAACGAGTCTTCATCTTGCGCGATTATGTGGCGGAGAGGGAGGGATTTGAACCCTCGGTAGAGATTTTGTCCCTACGACGGTTTAGCAAACCGTTGCCTTCGGCCACTCGGCCACCTCTCCGTGCCAACCGACTCCAGGGAATCATGCCCGCCATGAGGGCGGGCACCGTCGTCTTGTCGGATCACCGCCGACGAGGCGTGATCTTACATCAGCCCCAGGGGACGGCACAAGAGAGCGCCTCACATCCTCGAAGAATAAGAGAGGGTGGTCAGTTCGCGCCGCAACCACTCCAACAGTTGCATTCCCCGTGACTGCACTCGGGCGTACCGTTCTTGAAGGCGTGCCTCCTCGATCAGTTGAATTCCTCGTGTCCGCAATCGCGCGCAACCTGCTTGAAGCGAAGTCGGGGGGTGACCATCGGAGGGTGGGGGGGCGGCGAACGATCTGGATAACACGCCTCCTTCCTCAGGGGAGTTCCCATAGCGGAATTCGACATCACCCGAGCGCACGGAACCGTTGAGCACAAGCATCTGCAGCACCATCTGCGTCTGCTGCGTGGCCACTCGATGCGTACGCCAACCCAACAATGACATGATCATGGAGGGAAGTTTTATTGTTTCCGTTACAACGTATTTCCAGTAATTTTTCGCGGTGAATGTCTCCCCTTGAGGGATGGCTGTACGGGCTGCGCTGAGTACACGAGCACGATTCTCGTACGACATCAGAGCGTTAGAAGACGCAATATGCTTTACACTCTCCGCAGTTGTCGACGGTGCTTCAGTGACAGTCGTATCGGAGACTCTGGGCACGCGAGTCCGATTTTCCCATGGCATAAGAGGGCCGGAAGGCACGATACTCTTTGCGTTCTCTTCAGTTGTCGCCACGGCTTCAGGGACCGTCTGGCCGGCTGCACTGAGCACGCATGCCTGACTCTCCCACGTCGTCAGAGGACTGGAGGGTGGACTCATCCTTGTTCTCACCGGCACATGGGCATGCTTTCTCGCAGTACGCTTGCTTGAGACCAGCTTTTTCGGAGCAATCTTTTTCGACGCAACCTTTTTCGTGGACCGACCACTGGCTCTTTCGATTCTGCCGAGCTGCTTCTGCATGGGTGGACCTCCTCGTAGCTAAAAGCGTTCTTGTTTGAATCGTGCAGCGGCATTTCGTGTGCTGAACTGCATAGTCGGCAGAATAAACCGAGACGCCGGTTCTGAAAATACCGTAGAGGTAGGAAGGGATCCAGGCGAAAGAGGGGGGAAGGCAGTTCCCAGGAAAGGGTGTCCGTGTCTACCAGCGGACTCTGAGCTGCGGGAAAAGGTGAGCGACCTAATATTCTGAGACTGAAGGTTGCGTCATCATTCTAGGGGCTAACTCTTTGATTGATGGCGACTTCATACACTGAACTTCTTCAGGGAACTTCTGACTCGGGACACGAGCATCGCCTCCCGAAAGTCCCAGTCAGAATCCGCTTCCTCTGAGCCGATTGAAGGGCTCACCATAGACATATGCTAAAGACGCTACACTAGCAGGCTGCTGAAAAACTATTTTGACCGGTTTGAAATTCGCGACCATGGAGAGTGTCGGTCTACCCAAGGAACGCCCGCAGGATGCTCAACAAGGCCAAGCATCTCACGCCTCCGATCCCTGTCACGTCAAGACGCGCCCCTCCACAGACAAGGCCGTAAAGAGCGAGGTGGCAAGGAGGAACCTCTGAGCGACATGAGAACGACGCCGGCGGACTTTTTCAGTATCCTGCTAGTGTCCTGAGTCTGAAG
>DKBD01000182.1 GCA_002451055.1 Nitrospira sp. UBA6909
TGCACACAGACCATGCAGGCGCCGTTCCGGCAGGAGAACGGAGGGTTCACACCCTGTCGCAGAAGCGTATCGAGAACGGTTTCGCCCTCTCGTCCGATATATTTCCTCCCTTCATACACAATCTTCTTCATGCCCATGTTCCTCCAGGTCGGCGACGTTCACTGCGGTGTGTGAGTCTGTGAAAAGTTGAAACAAGAGGCGGGTGTAATTGTTGCCTCAGAGGGGAACCTGCGAGACCTGTGCCTGGCCTCCAGAGATTTACCGATTGAGGGTGAGTTCCATCAATGTTCCATCAAGCGGAACGGAGCACTCTGCCGTGACCGTTGCCTTAATCCTGCAATATTCTTGAGTATCTGGAGTCGGAGGCGACGGTGTCCATTGAATCGATAGAACCATTGACGAACGACCTCATTGCAAGCGACAAGCAGTACTCCTTCTATTTGTGTAAGGGAACCTCTGACAAAAACGGACGTTGTAAGGCAAATTTTGTCAGTTGCCAGTACCTACCACGCAATACAGGTTTCAAAACCGGGAATGCACCGAAGGTAGTTGTTCAGTCATGCTAATGGCACAAGGTTTTATTTATCACAGACTTACCGGTCTAATTGTCGACCGATCGAGCAGGCAGACTATGAGTGCCCTCCCATCCTGATCATTGTGGCAAACCCCTTGCTACAGCAGGTCGAATATTCTTGAGCGGGTCGTTACACCGTTTCCGTTTCATTGAGCCGATCCACTCCAAAGTCCTCGACATTTCGGGCCTGCACCACGCCCAACATATAGGAATGTAGGAGACCGCTTGGTTTTCGTAGACATGGTCCTACTGCGCTCGCGGGAATGACCGTGCGCAGTTGGTCGGTTCGATAGGTATGGTTTATGGGTGAAGGAAAATACCGCCTCGGATTCGTCGGGGTTCAAGAGCATGAGGTCCTGCTCTTTTCATGCCTGCTTNNCACGCCCAATTACAAACCCAGCCCGTTCCGATCGCCTACGCGTCCAACTCGCTGCCTGATGCCCGATGGAGACTCAAGAAACCATCAGATACCACCGCTCTAATCGAATTGCTCAAGGATGTGACGGTTTCGCTCGAGGAGAAGACGGGTTCTGTTCCCACTCCACCGGATCGTCCGGCAACGGCTCAGCGGGCTGAGAGCCAGAATCCTCCTTCCGGGAACTCGGATTCCGGTCTGTGGGAACGGATCGCTGTATTGGCCGAGCGGCAGCAGGCTGCCAATGCCGATTCGAAAGAAATCAAACTGATTTTCGGAGGAAGCATCGGGGCGGGCAAAACGACGGCGTTGCGAACGATCAGCGATATCCCGCCGATTCACACGGAGGCGCGGGCAAGTGACATCGTTAGGCGCATGAAGTCTGAGACGACCGTGGCGATGGACTATGGAGAGTTCACGTTGCCCAATGGAAAGAAACTTCGTCTGTATGGAACGCCTGGACAAGTCAGATACGAATTCATGAGCGAAATCCTGTGCAGGGGAGGGCTCGGCCTCGTGCTGCTGATCAATAACGCCAGCGACAGCCCCATGCACGAACTGACTCACTATCTCCGTGTGTACGGTGACTTCGTCAAAAAAACCGGCGCGGTTTTGGGAATTACCCATATGGACCAGAAGGCGGCGCCGACTCTTCATGATTACGAGACGTACTTGACGCGCGAGAGATGGAAAGTTCCTGTGTTCTCCGTAGACGTTCGGAAACGGGATCAAATACTCGTACTGCTGGAAACGTTAGTCGCACAACTCGAAACACGATAGAGGCAAGGAACGGAGCTATGATCCCTCAATCCGTGAAGGTCTATTTCTACAGCCAACTTCAGGAGCTGTTCCAAAACTGCGATGCCGTAGATGCAGCCATGGTATCGACGCTGGATGGGCGGCTTTGTGCGGAAAAGCAGCGGGCGGAATGCGCAAGCGAGCGTGTATCGGTCATGGGCAGTTCGCTCATGGCGCTGGGAGATGCCATCGCCAAGGAGCTGGCTCACGGAGTGTGCGACATCATCATCTCGGAAAACGCCAACGGGCTCGTGCTGTTCAACCATATCAACGATGATTTCGTGCTGATCTGTGTCAGCAGTTCCAAGAAAGGGTTAGGGTCGTTGTTGAGTTGGGCAAGAAACACCGCCCAAAAAACGGCGGAGAACATGCCGAAGATATCGATCACGTGAGGGAGATGGCGCGAAAGGAATGCTCCACCTTGAAACGCCGTCCGCGGGCCTTCGAGGAGGCTCCGGGCAAGGCAATGGGGCAGATACCACACTACCATAACCAGGAGGAGGCGAGATGCCAAGTTTGAATGATGTGTGCAAGGAAATTGTCGGAAACGTGGACGGAGCTTTGGGCTGCGGCGTCGTGGATTTGAACACGGGTCTCTTGTTGGGAGTCGCGCACAACGTGCCCTATTTCACTCAGTCCTATCTTGACGCCGTCGCCGCAGCGTCGGTCGACATGGTCCGTGGCAAAACCGTCAAGGCCGTCGAGGATTTGCTCTCCAAGAATCGGGGGAACAAGGTGGTGGACAGCATTAAAGAAGTCCAAATGGCGACGGACAATACGTACCACTTCATCGCGACGGTCACCGGAAGACCGAACGCAATGGTGGTATTAATCACTAATAAAAAAGTGAATCTCGGCATGGGGTGGGCCGGGGTACGGAACAACATGTCGAAGATTGCACCAATGTGCCCGTAAAGGGGGGAACCGTCGCCTTCAGGTTGGTGGACAAGGGGTGGGGGCATGGAGGCCCCCATCCTTCTGCCGGCCGATGAGTATGTCTGTGGAGCTGAAGGAAGTAGCAGGAGAGTTCGAGGGGCGATCATACTGCCGAATATGCCGGTGAGACCTGAGCCAAACGTACATTGCCCATGCATGAAAAGTGGACGGTTGAAATCTTGGGGTCTGTCAGCGGCGGAGAGGAGCGATACTCGCCGGAGGAGATCCACATGCTGCTTGCGCAGGATCGGACGCCGCTGAGGCATGGAGAGCAGTTTACGGGGAGGCCGGTGACCAAACTGCACGTCGGGGAGTACGACATCGTCAAGCTGCGTCCTGAGGCCTATCGGAACAATACAGCTTCCATCGTGGCGGTAGCCCGCCAGGCTCTGGAACGGGAACGATCATATCGCGTCCATCATCCCGACAAGACCTGGTTCGTCATTCATGTCGAGTCCGATGCGTCACCCGTGATCGGCAACGTCTGTCCATTGCTGACGCCGCTGCATACGATCCTGACGGTACCTTCCTCCCAACAGACGGATGTGGATGGGGCTGTGGACTTGCTCCTGCGCATTTGCCGTTTGTACCTGCAAACCTCAAAAGCCAATCACATCCGACTGGATGAAGGATTGTCCAATTTCGGCATCACGCAAGACCGACAGCTCTATTATTTGGATGACGATGTCTATCCCTGGGATGAGTGTGTGACCTTCGCGCACATGTTGGGCGTGTACTTCCGTTCATTGTCATGGATGACGCCCCAGGCAGCGGGCCGTTTCGGCGCCGAACTCAGGCGGCTTATTCTCGATGTGTATCCCAACGGTCACTATATCTATGTGCTGTCCGGACAGCTTGGTGATGTCTTTATCCCAGCGGAAGACCGGTTGCAGGCGTTTAATGCATTTAAGGAAGCATTCGATAGGCGAAAGAGTGAGCGCAGATCGGTAGGGGACGGTGAAGGCAAGATCTTTGCGGTCTTGGCTGACATCCATGCCAATCTTCCGGCATTGGAAAGTGTGCTGTCGTTTTTGGATCGGGAGCATATCACCCAAGGCATCGTTTTGGGTGATGTTGTGGGGTATGGGCCGCATCCGGCTGAGTGCATTGAGCGGCTTCAGGCCACGGGATTTAGTACGCTGAAAGGCAACCACGACAATCTTGCTGCGGAAGGGGTCGTCCCGGATGGGACCGGCGTGACGTCTCATGCCAAGTGGGCTTTGGAATGGACACTTCAGCATCTGTCGCCGACGCATAAACGGTGGCTTGCCGGGTTGCCTCCCATGCTGGAAGGTGACGGCTGGTTTGCCGTCCATGGCGCTCCGGTCGACCCGACCTTCATGCACGCCTATGTCTATCATATGACCTATGAAGCGAATCTGGATTTACTGGAACGTCGCAAGTTGTCGTTGTGCTTTCATGGTCATACACATCTTGCCTTGGTGTATGCCCGCAAACGTGGTACTCCGGACAAATGCTATTCGGACAACGAGTATAAATTGAGCGACTATCATCATGCGTTGGTCTGTCCTGGATCTGTTGGGCAAACTCGCGAGGGAAAGGTGGCGGCGAGGTTTGCGACATATGAGCCAGCGACCAAAATGCTCCGAATGCATAGTGTGTCCTACGATGTGGAACGGACGGTGGCCGACATGACCAGCTACAGGTTTCCCACTACTTTGGTCGAGCGTCTCAGGCGGGGACATTGATCTATCGGGCTCGCATTAGACGATGGAGGAAGGACGGACGCCATGGATGCCAAAATGATCATGTGGACCGGTGTGCTGCTGGGGCTCACGGTGGCGTATGGAGTAGCGTGTCTCGGAGCGTACGAAGCGCGGAAGGGGAATGTGCAGCCTCATTCGCGATGGATGCTGACGATGAGCACGATGATCGGGGTTTGGCTGGTGGGCTACCTCCTCAAGCTCCAGGTATTTGGAACAGAGCAATTCCGTGGACCTGAGGAGCAATACAGGCACTGGTATCTTCCGATTCTGTCGGTCCATATCACGCTCGCATTTGTCACCATTGGTCTGGGCATCGCCAATCTCTACACCGGCCTGTCGTCGCTCCGTTTCGGAATCGGCGCCGGAGCCATGAGGGCCGGGGTCGGGCGGCATCGAATGTTGGGGCGTCTGCTGATGTGGAGTCTATCCGGGACGATGCTCACGGCGTACGCGGTATTTTTTATGTTGTTCGTGCTGTATCCGCCTGAGTAGCGGTGAAAGGGAAGGGGATGATCGGGCAAAGGATGCACATGCTGCATGCTGAAAGAAGAGCCGTGGTGTTCCTGGTCTGAGGGGACGCGCCGAGGGCGCAATCATGCAGCAAGGGGGGAGCCTCGGAAGATGGATCACGCACTGGTGCAAGGGGGCCTGATGCAGGACGAGCGTCGAAAATTTCCACGATGTTCTGTCGTCCTCTGGGTCAAGTTTCGCTGGCTGGACTATTCCGGTGAGGCGATGACGGCAGATTTATCCATGAACGGATGTCGTATCACGGCAGCCTATTTTCGTGGGCTCGTGAGGGGGAGTTTCGTCATCCTTTCTCTGGAGATCCCAGGAGAGGCGACGCCGATCCTGGTGAATCCGGCAAAGATACAGTGGGTGAGTCATGACCGATTCGGTGTGGAGTTTCTCAGCAGCAGAGACGGTGATCAAAGACGATTGGATACATTCCTGAAACAGCTTGAGGCGGGTCAGTCGAAGCTAGAGACTTCTTAAGCCAGAAGTCGGTGATGATAACGACGAGAGCGATAGTGGGCGTTGAGCCGAGTGTGTGTCGTGAGCAACGGATGTGCCGTGTCTAGATCGCGAATGAATCATGGCTTTATGAGGCCGAAGCCGGTGGTTCACGCGGTCTTTCTTAACCCCAGTGCCTCATAAAAAAGGAGTGATGCCATGAGTGCAGATGCCATAGTGGCTGGAGCATTGAAGGATGTCGCAAATTCCGTTGCCGCGGGAGTGGTCGACCTCTCGACCGGTATGTTGCTGGCGGTCAAAACGACCGAATCTCATCCTCAATCCGTGCTCGATCTATTGGCTGCCGCCAGCAAGGAATTATTCGAGGGCGACATGGTTCAGCAGATCGAGAAGATTTTCAAGAAGACACGTGGNNATTCTCGCAATGCATCTGGGGAGGGGAGGTAACTATAAAGGACCTTCTTTGCTTGGGTCATCGGCAATCTCCCCTTGGTTGCATCGGGCGTTCCTGGAAGGGACCCCGGTGCAACTTGTGCCCGGAGGCGCGAGCTGAGTGTTGAGCGGGAGATGGAGATATTGTGGCGTTTTTTGATGAGTCACAAGACAACCTCGTGATACGCATCGTCTATGCTGGTCCGCCGTTTTCCGGAAAGACGGAAAGTCTGCGGACTCTGAGCCGAATTCTCACGGGCAAGTCAGGCGGGGATCAGACGTTCAGCCCGTCTGATTCGTTTGGACGCACATTATTTTTCGATTGGTTCGACCATGCAGCCGGGTTGTTTCAAGGCCGCCCTATCCGGACCCAGATCATCGCCGTTCCCGGCCAGACGACGCTGACGAGCCGACGGAAGATGATCGTCGACATGGCCGACTGCATCGTCTTCGTTGCGGACTCCACGCCCTCGCGGTGGGAGAAGAATCGCGAATTTCTCGATGAAATCATTCCCTGGATCAAACAGCCGAATCCGCCCATCGGAATGATCTTTCAATTGAACAAGCAGGATCGCCCATCGGCTCATTCGAGCGATGCGTTTCAGAGTGTCTTGACGGAAATGCGCTATCCCAATCCGGTTATTCGTCCCAGTTCGGCCACCAATGGAGAAGGGCTCCGCGAAGCCTTTATTTCTGCCGTCAGCCTGGCATTGGATCGAGTTCATGCGCAGATCGAATCAAATACGCTGGAGAGGGGGAAAACGCTCGATCTCAACGGCGGGCAACAATTATTCGAGCTGATGATGAAACGGGAGCAGGAGGTTGCTCCGACAAAACCCGTGAAGCTGTCGGTGGCGGAAAGTGTCGTGTCTCCCTCCTCCTCAATGGAGTCTATACCGGAACGCATGTCGGCGCCGAAAGATTCCGGCACAGCTTCCGCTTCATCGTCCGGAAATACTCAGGGATCGGCTCCTGCGGATTCCGAGGTGGAACAGGCCTCCGCGCCAGAGCCAGAGGTGTCTCAGGCCAATCGCGATTGGGTCATGAAGGGCCTGAAGACACATGTGGTGGCGGGCGGTGTGTATCCGCCTGTGCGCGGCCGGGAACGGATGTATGCGGCTGTTGCTGGGATGAATCAGCCGGAATTGCGATCAGACGGGACGTGGGTTGTCTGCGCTCCCGATTGGATCCTTCGCTCCACGCGTGCGGAACAGTTTGAGTCGCTTATGGAGGCGAGACGCTATTTGCTGACCCTGGCTCAGGCGAGCGAGGCGATGAAATCCGTCATGGTCGACGAACGATTCATCGCCGTGACCGAATCCGGAGACAATCTGTATCGTGTGTGGCAAGGTGTTTCCGCCGGCCTGTCCGTCGGGGAGTGGTTACGAAGCGGCGCGCAGCAGCCGGACGTCTTGCGGAGTACGACCATGTTGCTGGTCGTTGCGAAGAGGCTGAGAGAGATGTTGATCCGTTTGGAGAGAGATGACGGGAGGCTGGCGCTCATGCTTGAAAATATGATCGTGCGTGGTGAGGAGTTGCTGTATTCGGGGTTCCTGGAAGAAGCGCAAAGCCCGTCGTCCGGCGCCCATGCGCCGATCGAGCAATTCTCTGCCATTCTTGAGCAGCACCTCCACACATGGCCGGTCGAGCGGTGCGCGGCGGTCCGCGATTTGCTGAGCGGGGAAATACGTGCGGCGCTGGCGCAGAGCGACGAGCAACGGGCCGCACTTGAAGTGGTGGCCGAATTGCTCGGACGGTGTGCGGACCTGGTGAATGTACAGACGTGAACACCTGTCATCAGCCGTTGATCGCCGTACGCAATCTTTCTCTTGGGTACGGAGAAACGGTCGTACTCAACGGCATCGACCTGGATATTCCCCGGCTCGGCGTATTCGGTGTGATGGGGCCGTCCGGCGTGGGGAAGAGCGCCCTGCTCCGTGCCTTGACGAGGCAAAACGACAACTTGCCGAGCTTCTGGGCGCGTGGAGAAGCCCTGATCCACGGTGTGGATCTCTTGACCTGTGTTCCAACCGCGGTGGCCGAGAAATGTCCCCTTCTTGCGCAAAAAGCAAGACTCTATGTCGGCACGGTACTCGATAACGTGATCGAGGGCGTCGGCTCTCATGAAGTTCGCGCGAGAGAGGAGAGGCGGGAATGGGCTTTGCGGGCGTTCGATACCATCGGTTTGCGGGAAAGATTTGAGCCGCTGTTGGATGCCCCGATCTCGACATTGTCGATGGCCAAGCACAAGCAGATCTTGATGGCTCG
>DKBD01000166.1 GCA_002451055.1 Nitrospira sp. UBA6909
CGACGGAACGCGGCCACTGATTCCAAGGGGAATCCGGCCACTGTTCCGAGTGGTCTCGGAATCGGTGGCCGACATCCCTCGGAATAACAGACCGCGCTCTGCCGTCCGATCGATTCGGAGCCCCTCGCGACGTAGGTCCTCCTCAACCTGGAAAGAAGAAAAGGGGACAGGCTACTTTAAAGTTCTGCCTCTCCCTCCTTTGTCGCAGTTTATACAAGATTCGAGGTGAGTTGAGGCCTTTGGGTATCTTTGGGATTAGTTCGGAAAGACCTGGGGTTGCCTCTTGTCTGGTGCATCGCTGGTTCCGTGGGGATTCTCAAGATCATGGGAAATGACTCGCCTCCCTTTCGATATGGATTGTTCACGTGGCAAGAGTCGTTGTGGGAAAAAGGATGGTGGCGGGGGAGATCGCGATGGTCGAGTGAGGAGGGAAAATGGGAAAGCTCTATATCTATGACGTTAGCAGCGCGACCGATCGTCGTCAGGCTGATGGCCGATTTTCATCGAGCGAAGGTCTTACCACTATAAAAGCTTCGAACGTCAACGAACTTCTTCATGCTCTTGACCAGTTGATAGCCCAGAAGAAGCGCTTCAATCGTGCGTTGTTCCAGACTCATGGAAATTCTGGTGCAATCTTCTTTGGATCTGACAGGGTTGACGCCTCCCTGTTGCGCTCGAAATTTCAGGCTCGCCTTTACAATAGATTATTCATGTTTAATGCACGCCAGGCTAGAGGGGGTCAGGTCTTACAATCTAACATAGGCTCTGGTAGAGTGCATCCATGGCTCGCCCGCTACGCCTTGAATATCCCGGTGCCGTCTACCATGTCACGAGTCGTGGCAACGCCCGGCAGGACATTGTGGTGGATGATCAGGACCGCACGCTCTTCGTGGATCAGCGCGCCCACGTCATCGATCGCTTCGGGTGGCGCTGTGACGCCTTCTGCCTGATGGACAACCACTATCATCTGTTGATCGAAACCCCGTAGGCGAATCTCTCACGAGGTGTGCGGCAGCTCAATGGCACCTATACCCAGTCAGAGGGGGACAGGTCTTGCAATCTGACACTGGCTCTGAGAAAAGCAAAGGGGTCTGGAGTCAGTTTCTAAAGCCAAGACCCAAGCTGAGGAGCTGCCGTAGACCAAGTCGGCTATCGTGTGGCTGGTCACATTGCACTGTCATTGGGAATTCTTGTGAGCTGAGGACTCTACGCGTAGCAGGCAACAGATAGGATGAGGGGCTAATACAATTCGATGAGCGTCTCACCTTGCTGAAGATGTGCGAGTATCTGAGGGTAGAGGGGTTGAAACCACTGAACGAGCGCGGCGTTGGAGCAGTTTCCGATCCGGACCCAGATCACGGGGGTGGTCGGTGCAGAAGTCAGTAAAAGAATGTTTTTAAAGTCCTCATCCTTGGTGATGATGGCTTGGCCATTAGCGATAGCGTAGTTCCAAATCTCTTGATCGGTTGCCCCGAGTATCCCTGCTTCTTCGACGTGAAGGGCTTCATGACCGAGCGATATGATGAGATGGGCTAAGGCGGGAGGGAGTTGAGCGTCAATCAGGAATTTCATCCGGCACGGAGCATGATGTGATCTGATTGGGCCGCTGCAAATTCAAGGGCCGCCTGAATATCTTCTTTCTCAAGATAGGGATAGTCCTGCAGGATGGCCTCCGTTGACACGCCAGCTGCAAGGAGATCGAGGATATCCTTCACTCTGATCCGCATCCCGCGAATACAGGGACGTCCTCCGCACTGAGCAGGATTGATTGTGATACGAGCGAGTAAACTCATGGGGGGTATGGTACCGCTGCCGGTCGGTCAAGATCAATGTTATTTCTTGGAAATGCCACGGTAGGGTAGGTAAGGAGTACTGATAGGATGATTATTGCTGAGATCGAGGACCCAATGGGGTCAGCAACTGTCTGCGCGGTCAAGTGCCCCAAGGGGCATGTTCAGAGTCATCCGTGAAAATTCTTCGCGCACACTTGCCGTAGGAACCACGATCGCCCTCAAAACAAAAAGGGTCAACAAAAAGGGGTCAGGTCTTACAATCTGACACAGGTTCTGGTACCCTGCCCGCCAGGGCTCGTCCGTTGCGCCTGGAATATCCCGGTGCCGTCTACCATGTCACGAGTCGTGGCAACGCCCGCCAGGACGTTGTGGTGGATGATCAGGACCGCACGCTCTTCGTGGATCGGCTCGCCCACGTCATCAATCGCTTCGGTGGGCGCTGCTACGCCTTCTGCCTGATGGACAACCACTATCATCTGTTGATCGAAACCCCGTAGGCGAATCTCTCACGGGTCATGCGGCAGCTCAATGGCACGCACACCCAGGCCGTCAATCGCCGGCATCAGCGGGTGGGGCATCTCTTTCAAGGCCGGTTCGCCGCGATTAAGGAAGCCCCTATCTGCTGGATCTGGTTTCGGATTTGGCCGTTGGGGGGGGCTCACACATTCAGAATTCGATGGAGATCGTATCTCTCTGATTTCAGCGGGCACAGGCCTGTAAAGAGTAAAGTAAGCAACTAACCTGATTTGCGTTGTGTTCTTGCCGGAGCATGCTTTACGACAGTTGTTCAGAATGCTATCATCGCGCGCTAGCATCAGGAGATCTTGGATGAATGAGTCAAGTGATTGTAGTAATTTGGATGATCAGGTCATCGCGGCATTGAAGGCGAAGGCGGAGTTGAACGGCTAAACGTTGGAGGAGGAGTTGCGCGCGATTCTAGCCCGGGCTGTGGCGCCCAATGTGGCAGAGCGAGTGGGGTTAGCCAGTCGGATTCGCCCACTGACACCGAGANNGTATGGAATTGAAAAAACGGGTGCGGCCGTTAGGACGAGTCGGCGCATAGTTCGCCTTAAATTATTGGGGATCAGATGATTATTGCCGAGATCGTCTCCCAACATGCCGAAGAAGCGGCCTTTCTCTGGCTGCTTCGCTCGAATGCTATTGATCAGCCGCATTATGCGTTGAAAGATCTGGCGAAGCTGGATGATCGCGTGGAGGCGCATCTCGATGGGTTGCGTGTGGCCGGTGAGCCGGGCTGGGAGCTATGTAAGGCCGCGTTAGGTAATGAAGAGGCCGGGGAGGTCTTTGCCGCATCAGTGATGGCCTTTGAGTCCGGCATTGATTCGCGCATGCAGACGGTGCTGGAAACCATTGAGAAAACTCCTGCTCTCTATGGTGGAGCGGTATCTGCATTGGGATGGATGCCGTTCAAACAGGCGGCACCACACGCTGAATTGCTGGCCGCGGTTGAGTCACCGGTTCGCCGTTTGATTGGCCTCGCGGCCTTTGCCGTGCACCGTCAGGATCCCGGTTCTGCCTTACAGGAAGCGATTGGATCGGCGGATCCAATACTCAAGGCCCGTGCGTTCAAAGCCGTGGGTGAGCTCGGGAAGAGCAATCTTCTTCCTCTGGTGAAAGAACACCTGGCGCAGGACGACCTCACCTACCGGTTTTGGGCAGCCTGGTCTGGTGCCTTGCTGGGAGAGTCTGCTGCCGTCTCCGTGCTTCAACGACTGGCTGAGAGTGGACATCTTTGTCGCGAGCAGGCTTGTGCGATGGCGCTGAGACGGATGGCTGTGCCGCAGGGGCAAGCCTGGCTCAAGGTGCTTGCGAATGCCCCGAACACGCTTCGTCTAGCTGTGCAAGGGGCGGGTGTGATCGGCGATCCTGCCGCCATTCCGTGGCTGATGCAGATGATGGCGGATCCGATCATGGCGCGTGTGGCAGGTGAATCGTTCACCTCTATCACGGGCATCGATCTCTCCTATGACGATCTGGATACCGACCAGCCGGAAGGATTTGAAGCGGGGCCGACGGAAAATCCCGATGATGAAAATGTTGAAATGGATGCCGATGAGGATTTGCCCTGGCCTGATCCGCGATTAATTGAGAAGTGGTGGGCAACTCATCGCATCGAGTTTAGGAATGGAACACGCTATCTGTGTGGGAAGCCCATGGCGGTTGATTCACTCAAAGAAGGGTTAAAAGCGGGGAAGCAACGCCAGCGGCGCGCCGCGGCGATTGAATTGGCCATGCGCCAGCCTGGGACTTCGCTCTTCAACTGCAGCGCGCCGGGTTTTCAGCAGCAGCGTTTGTTGGGCTAGGTTGTGCGTTGTGTTCTCGGGAACACCAAATTG
>DKBD01000231.1:0-4726 GCA_002451055.1 Nitrospira sp. UBA6909
CAGGAGGTCGAGGGCATTCCGGTATTCAACACAGTCGCCGATGCGGTGAAGAAGACTGAATGCGACACGTCGCTCATCTTTGTGCCGCCGCCCTTCTGCGCCGATGCGATTCTGGAAGCGGCCGATGCAGGCGTCAAACTCATCATCTGTATCACCGAGGGTATTCCCGTCAACGATATGGTGAAGGTGAAGCGGGCGCTGCAGGGCCGCGATGTGCGGCTAATCGGCCCGAACTGCCCAGGCGTCATCACGGTTGATGAAGCCAAGATCGGCATCATGCCGGGCTTCATCCACAAGAAAGGTGTGGTCGGGGTTGTGTCCCGCAGTGGAACCCTCACCTATGAGGCCGTCCATCAACTGTCAACGCTTGGTCTGGGCGAGACCACCTGTGTCGGCATCGGCGGTGACCCGGTCAACGGCACCGGTTTCGTCGATGTGCTTCCGCTGTTTGAGAAGGACCCCGAAACGCAGGCCGTGGTGATGATCGGGGAAATTGGCGGCGATGCGGAAGAAAAGGCCGCGGAATTCATCAAGAAGAATGTGAGAAAGCCGGTCATCAGCTTCATCGCGGGCATCACTGCGCCTCCCGGACGGCGTATGGGCCACGCCGGCGCCATCATTTCAGGTGGTAAAGGCACGGCGTCTGAGAAGATGAAAGCCCTCGAATCCGCCGGCGTCAAAGTCGTGAAAAACCCGGCTGAGATCGGCGAAGCGGTGAAAAAGGCGCTGGGGCGATAAATCTTCCAAGGCGGGCTCTTCTTGCCGCACTCTCCTCCGTTCCAATTTNNAGTCCTATGTTGGAATATTGGATTTACCGATAGCTCTAATCTGTTTTATCTATTTTCAAAAATGAAGGCGGAGTTGCTACTGTGGGCGCCGTCCGCCCTACGATGCGAGAAGAGCATCATCTCATGATCGCTCTGGAGGCGGATATTTGGATTCTCATGTCCATAACCGCAACAGGGGAATGGGGGTCGATTCGAGTGCAATGAAGACGAAGGCGTCTCGTATCGCCCCGCTGACCATCGACGATACACTGACTCACATCCGAGGATATCACGATCCAAATTCGTCGAAGAGGATGTTTTCTTTACCTTGGGAGGGTGATGAATGAAAACCAGAATTTCGGCGATGATTTGTCTCCTCTGTGTCATCGGCTATGCGGATCTCACGCGGGCGGAAGACCAGCCCAGTCAACGGGCTAGCGATAGGGCATACGGATCAGCGGATATCCCGGACATGTCGTCCGGGACGATCGAGCCCTATTTGTCGTTTATGGCGGGCGTGTCCATTCCGTTCAGCGAGGACGCCACATTTACTGACGGGACGAAACCGACGGAGATCAAGGATGTCGACTATCAGATGAAACAGTCGATCGGCGGCAACGCGGGGATCTGGTTTCCAACCAGAAACNNCGACGACCGATGGCAATTTCCGAATCCTATCCCAACGGGCGATGGCATCCCTACATCGGAGTCGGAGGCGGAGCGCATCAGCTCGCGATGAGGCCAGGTGGAGCCAGGGGGGCTACCGGTGCTTCGCCCCTCTCAGACCAGCGGGATACGGCTCCCGCGTTTTCGGTAAAGGGAGGAGTCAAGGTATTTCTCTTCAAATACGTGGCTGCGTTTGCTGAGGCGAAGTATACCCAAGCCTTTCACACCGGGCTGACGACGGATCGGTACGGGCAGTCCACTCCTATATTCAGCGATAATGAAACTGGTCTCATTGTAAATAACTATGAATCCTGGATCAGAACAATTCACGTGCATGCGGGCTTGTCGATACACTTCGACATAAGGCCGTAGGGTCGAACCATATCAATCCCCCTCCCCCACCCTTGCGGTGGGGGATAGAGGCCACAAGAGTCTAAGCTACCAATCTTCCTTCTCCTCACTCTCATCTTGCGGGTAAGACCTGACGTCCGTTGTCCCCTAGCAGCGTGAAAACTGCGAGGGATCCAGGGCCTATCGATTGGGAGAATCGGTACCGAAACGCGCTTCAATCAGAGCAGTCAGCTGTTCCCAGACCACGCGGTCCAACCGTTGGCGGGTGATCGTCGGCAGTCTCATAAACTCGATCCCAAAGACATTCTTGCGAACCCACCGGATTTTCCCTAGCTCGATGAATAGCGAGAGGGTGGGGTCCGGCAAGATGACGCTCAGTTTGACGTAGCTGCCCGAGAGGACGGCTCGTTCGCAGAGGATGGAGCAACCGGTCAGAGAGAGGTCGGTCACCGTGCCTTCCCCCACGAAGGGGGCGCCTCCAAAAATAACCGGAAATGCCACGGGATACCGATGATACGCACGGGAGTCGAGCGCCGTCTGCATCATAGTGAAGCCCTCCGTCGGCGGAGTGTATCGCGATTGTGCGGAATAGGCCTATCCCTCAGATGAGGGATGGGAGGGGATCAGATCTGCACTGAAGTGAGAAGGAACCTAACCTGGTCTTTCAGCGGGGGTCGGCGGAGGATGGCTCAATCGGGCGCTCAAGGTGTTCAAGCACATCTTGTTTGAGTTTGGTGGGTTCTTCGATACGATTGTCGCGTTGAAGAGAATTGATTTCCTTGGCCTTTCTAGCGTTGATCTCAATCATATCGCTCTCATCTCGTACAAGATGAGGGGTGAGAAAGACGAGCAGATTCAGCTTCTCCGATGCACGGTTCTGCGATTTAAACAACCATCCAAGCCAGGGAATGTCACCTAAAAGAGGGACCTTTTTCTCATTGATCGAGAGGTTATCGCGGACCAACCCTCCGATCACCAGCGTCTGTTGATCGTGGGCGATGGTCGTGGTTTCCATGGAGCGTTTCGTGGTGGTCGGACCGACCGGTACGGTGGCTGTCCCGGAGCCGATCGTCTGAGCGACGCTTTCAGAAATTGCAGTAATCTCTTGCTTGATTTCGAGGCGGATCATGTCGTCTTCAAGGACTTGGGGGGTGATCTCCAATGTGACGCCTACATCCTTCCGCTCGATCGTAACCAGTGTGCCGCCTGTGATGCCCTGGGCTTGCCCGGTCGGGAACGGCCGATTTTCACCGACGACGATCTTGGCTTTTTGATTGTCGGCCGCGAGAACCTGGGGAGTGGACAGGATATTGGTGTCCGTCATATTCATCAACAGATTCATGAAGGCGCGGATATTGACCGAATTTAAAAATGTTAATGCGCCGCCTGACGCCGCGCCTGCGGCGATGCCGCTGATCGCTTGTGCGACGGATGCGAGATCTTCCGGCGCCCGGTTGACCCCACCGATGACATTAACGGGACCGAATTGTCCAGCACCCAGGATCTGCGTAGGGTCGGTGCCGATTTGCCTCAACCGGTCCACTTGCACTTCGAGGATGACGGCTTCCACGAATACCTGTTTGCGCCTGATGTCCAGGTCGCGAAGGACCGACTGAAGGTGGCTGTACGCCTTTTTGGTGGAGCTGATAATGATGGAATTTGTCGCCTTATCGGCAAAGACTTGGACCGGCGCTTCGAATTCCGTGAGTGGCCTGATCGGAGGCCTGGTGCCCGGGGTCATTTGGGCGATTGTTTGCGAGCGAGCAACCAAGTTCGTCAAGACGGCGGCGAGGTCCGTCGCGTTCGCATGTTTGAGCTTATAGACGAACACGCTGCGTTCCGGAGGAAGTTCGCCCATTTGGACGATCTGATGGACGGGTCCTTTGGGAACGACGGCCAAGCGGGCAACTTCGAGGGCCGAGACGAACATGCTGTAAGCCTGATCCGGCGTAACTTTCGTCGGGGAAAAAATGGATATTTTCCCGCCTTGTTTTTTGATCGTCTCATCCAGGACGAAATTCTTACCGGTGAGCTCGCTGATAAAACGGACCAGGACAGGGATCTCAACATCGTTGAAATCAAGGGCGACTTTAGGTGGTTGACTACTCGATGCCTGGGCCCAGAGTCCTTGCGGACAAAGCAATATGATGATCACAAGCAGGAAGGATCCGGTGTCCAGACCTCGTATCACCCACTTCAACTTTGCCGTAGGTCCGAACGACGACCAGTGCCGTGCCACGAACATCTTTCCCTGCCAGCTTGAATCCTACTAGACCCTCACCAGTAAACACCGGCTTGACCGTATCACAGGGGCCTCCGGTGATACAACCAAAGTAGAATTAACTAAAGGAAGGATGTCAGCCGGTCAGAGCATGCCGGCGTGATCAGAAATTGAACGAGACAAGCTGGGCTCGCGTCAAATCAATGATCAACGTTGTTGTTGATAGCCCCCCACTGAGTCCTGTGTATCCGAAACTACGAGTGTGCCAGGGGGTGTCGGTAAACGGGGCGGCCCATTCGGACTTACCCATGATTGGGAATGAAGGAGCCGACGATGGGGAGAAATCTGAAATCGTCTGCTATCTTTGATCTATCCATGGATCCGAAACTTATACAGGGGAGAGTTCAGGCATTCGCACAACGGCTGCTCCAGGAGGCAGACGGGGATCCCCTGAGGGCGCTTGGTCTCCTCGTCCTTGCCCTTGATGGGGCGGAGGTTGAATGGGCACAACATGCGCGGAGGTTGATAGCCGAGGTGCGTCATGTGCTGATGCCCGATGACGATCATGATAGCGGACGAGCAATTCAGCATCTTGCCGGGGAGGTGTCATGGGAGGGGGTGCAGCACTGTCTGCGATGCGCCAAAATCCTGTCCCGGAACTGTAAAGGCCAAGTGCCATCATTCGCTCCTGGCTACGTCTATGAAGTGGGACCCCGGTTTA
>DKBD01000231.1:4775-9213 GCA_002451055.1 Nitrospira sp. UBA6909
GGAAACCGGCTATGGGACTGCAGCCCAACAATTCTAAGATCTGCTAAGGTTGTAGCGTGCCTACAGACAAGAAGAAATATCTGCAAGATAAGAAGTCGGCCATGCGAGGCGTCAAGCCGAGTCCTGCCGGTTACGGCAAGAAAGCGTCTCTGCTTGAGGAAGCCATCACGCAAATGAATGCAGGCAAATATGGGCGGTCTTCGTCGGCGCTCAAGGAGTTGCTGGCCATGGACCCGCACAATATGGAGGCGCGGCGCCTCTTTGCAACCCTGCATCTGCGGCTCGGCAGTCTGATCCCGGCAAGACAAGCATTCGATTCGCTCATTGATGAGGCCCTCGGACGGCAAGATTACTGGCTTGCGGAATCATTGTTGCGAGAGTACTTGGCAGCCGGTCCGCGATGCGTGCCCTATCTTGAAAAACTTGGTTCTATTTACCAGGACAAAGGAGAGACGCTTGAGGCGGTNNGCAGCGACTTATCCTTCTTCGGACGAAGAGGCTTGCGCAACTCCGATGGATTCTGAATCAGTCTCCGGAATTGCGCCATGGGAGCAGGCCAAGGATTCCTCTCCGATCGAAGAATCCGATGTTCCCTCGCGTCCTTCGGACCTGTCGGCGGATGCGAGCGCTCGTTTGCCACAAGAAGAGCAAGCGATCGACGGGACTTCGCCGGTTTCCGATATGGCCCTGAAGGGGAACGGTGCGAACGGCTTCGAACCGGANNCAGGAGACGACGCCAGGCATTTCAGATGAGACCGTGACGGAATCATCTACGGAATCATCTGATGTCATGTCAGTAGTGCCGCCGCCCAATCAGGCAACGGTCGTCCCATCCGAGGAAATCAAGGAAACGGGGGAAAAAGGAGACTTCTCTTGGGATTCCGTCTTCAAGAGTGTCTGGAAATTCGGAAGCGCAGCGCCTGCCAGCGCGCCTGCGCCGGAAACCGCAGAGAACAGAACGACGCCGGTGGAGGAACCGGCTGTTTCGAAGACTTCCCGCGTCTATGTGCAGGAGGTTGAACCTGGAGCCATCGAAATTCCAGAAGTCGATCGTGCGTCAAGTGATTGCGACGCAACCGCGGTTTCGGCTCGGACTACGCGGATGCCGTGGGATCAAGTCGAAGAATCCACCATTGCAATTCCTCTTGGGCAGGCAGAGGAAACGGTCGACGAATCCCCGGTTGAGCAAACAGCCCCTTCAGTGAGTGACGTCGAGCCGGCGGAATGGTCTTATCGGGAACCAGTTCCGGAGCAAGACCATTCGTTGTCTGTCACCCAGCCGACGGATGACGCGCCAGAAACGGCCGACTTCTCCATTGTTCAATCGTCGACTGCTACGCCCACATTCGAGACGGATTCTGCCCCCAACGGCTCGTCACCGATCCCTTCAAAACCCGAATCTCAGGTTGCCGGCACGGAAGAGCACCCATTCACTTTTGCATTTGCCGATGAACCGCCGACGCCTCGGGAGGAAGTCCTCACGCCGTCGTGGGATTCGGAGGATCCATCCCCCGCGGTTGACGAGGCTGCTCAGTATGAGGACGTCTCCTCTTCGAGCCAGGAGCCCATTGAATCAGTATCGATGCCGCATGCTCGTATCTCGGAATCTCTTGTTGAGCCTGAGCCTGCTTCGTCGGTCATGACCGAAGAACCTTCGTCTTGGAAGACCGATGAAGCTTCCGTTCACACGCAACGCTTGTCTTCGGAAAACCCACAGAAAGGGTCGGAGCCTGCTCAGGAAACTTCTGGAGCTCTCACGTTTTCAGGAGAGACCGTACAAAGTCGGACCGAGCGGGAGGAGTGGGACAAGCCGGAGTTCGTTGAAACAACAGCACTTCCTCCTGACTCAGTACTCAAGGCGGAACGCGAGGCTCCAAACGGGGAATCGATCAGATTTGTTGAAGAGCCGTCGCCCCCTCCGGTGACGGAGGCGGCTCCGCAGCGCCCAGTATGGGGAGAGCAGAAGGTGATTCGCCCCATATCGACCGCCGCCGCTGCTGTCGACGTGCTCTTCGAGCCGTCCGACCGTCTCACAGAGGCGGAGATGCCGGAGCGTATCGCACGTCCNNTTCTTTTGTGCTTCGTGGCGGCGTTGGGAATAGGTGCCGTGGGGCTGGCATGGGTCACGATGGAAGAAGCGCCATCCCCCGCCTACCAAAACTTCACAGCCAGCCCGCAGCAAACCTTGCTGGACAAGAATAAGAACGGGTATTTGCTCCTTCTGGGTTTTGATGCGCCTCCCGAACAAGACCCTGTTCAGGCAGGGTTTGAGCGGAACTCCGATGGCAGCGATGCGGAGAGAGGTCTCGTCTGTCTGGGAGATTCTGGCGACGGTGCGAAAGCCGGATCTGCGAATGCGTCCGCAAAGGCATTGAGCGGATGGTTGAGGGGATCGGATCCTGTCGGGCAGTTCAGGTCGAATCAANNGTGGCGGAAGGATTCACGCAGCAGACCGACATCGGCATCGATCGGCTGGCAGCGGATATGGAGGCCTGGCGCGCCGTGTTGGTTCAGGCCAAGACGCTCCCGGTCAAGATGCTGGCGATGCAAGCGGTCCGTGATGATGCCGCCGTGGCATCGGGATTCTTGGCACGATCGGATTTTGACAGCAAATACATCGGTCGTTTGTCTCATATGCTCAGGCCTCTGAGCCAGGCGGAACTCGCGATCCGCTGGCCGATGCAAAGTGAATTGGTGCGGGCCGAACAGACATTCGACGCACAACTGCACGCCGAAAAGCTGGAAGGGCAACCGCTTCATGCAGCGGTCGCTTCGGCGCTTCCTCTTCCGAAACAGCGGCGGCTGAACAGGTACGCCGCCTATTACGAGGCCTCGCATAAAGCCGCTGAAGAGGGCCAGCACGGGAGCTTGCCGAAGCCAGGCGGCTTTATCAAACACCCGGCCGCTGCAATGATGGATTATTTTACAAATCCGATCGAAAATATCATCGGTCTCGATCCGCTGCCGCCCTGGGACTTATACAATGGATTGGTCGTCGATGCAGATGCCCATCTGCGTCTCGCCGGTTTGCAGGTGTGGATACGCCGGGGCTCGCAGGACGCTGAACTGATGCCACGCATCGCGAAGGCGGGACAGAGCTTCTATGACCCCTACACGGGGTTGCCGATGCTGGTGAATCAGAAGGCACGCGTCTTGTACAGCGTCGGGCATGACGGCAAAGACCAGGATGGCGATCCGCAGAATGATGTCGTGGTGGCGATACCGTCCAATCAGGGTTCTGTCTCACCAGTGCTCCCTTCAGATCCTTCTCGCGCTTACTAATCTTGCTTGACAGCGTCGGCGGTATTTCACACAATCGCGTCCTCTATGCGCGGCGGGAAGCATATGATCGCGTGTCCGTTGCCATTCCGTAGCAACTTGGGGTTCGATGAGTCCGCGCGTCATTTCTTTACCCGCCTCCGCAGAAAGCCACGGCCGTTAAGCGGTGGAGCACCACCGCGTTGATGGCGAGAAGAATGAAATGATGTGAGAGGGAGGACGATAGGACATGAGAAGTGAGATTCTGTATCCGGGGGCGTTTCCGATGGTGCGGGTTGAGCTTGCGGCGGGAGAGCACATCAAAGCCGAATCCGGGGCCATGGTGGCCTCCTCCCCAACGATCGACATCGAGAGTAAGATGGAAGGCGGATTTCTCGGCGCGCTTTCCAGAAAGTTGCTCACGGGTGAGAAGTTCTTTTTCCAAACATTGCGGGCCAGCCGTGGTCCTGGCGAGGTATTGTTGGCGCCGACGGTTCCCGGAGAAATCGTCGTCATGGAACTCGACGGTGTGAACGAGTATATGGTCCAAAAAGACGGGTTTCTCGCCGGCGCCGATACCGTGAGTATCGAGAGCAAGATGCAAAGCTTGAGCCGGGGGATTATGAGCGGTGAGGGTTTCTTTTTGTTGAAAGTCAGCGGCAAGGGCACGCTGATTCTCAACAGTTTTGGAGCGATCCACAAGATCGAATTGAAGCCCAATCAGGAATATATCGTGGACAACAGCCACCTTGTCGCGTGGTCTTCCACGACTTCCTACAACATCGAAAGGGCCGCATCCGGGTGGGTGGCCAGTTTCACTTCAGGCGAAGGGTTTGTCTGCCGGTTCCGCGGGCCTGGTGTCGTCTATATCCANNGACGCGGAGAAGAAGGGCAGCCTTTGTTTGTGAACGAATGATGAGTGACGATTGACGGCATCTACGATGGCTTCATCTCCCAACGCCCTCTGTTTCGGTCATGGGTTTCCGGCGAGCGGCGCTCCTTGTCTTGTCCATATCGAAGGTCATGGACTTACGATCACCTTTGCTTCTGATCGACCGGATGGCCGGTCTGAGCGAGTCTCGTTTTCCGATCTGACGGTCTCGGCCGGCGGATTGGATCATGATCAGCTCGTCGTGAAATGGATCGGGCCTCAGGGAGAGCGGATGCTCTATCTCAAGAA
>DKBD01000138.1 GCA_002451055.1 Nitrospira sp. UBA6909
GACTGGCGTATTCTCGTGGAGAAATTTCTTCCGGCGCAGCAATGCACCATCGATGGGAGAAGACAATCATGCAATCAATGGGAAACATCCTGCGAGGAACGGTGTGGGGGATTGCTGCGGCACCTCTGGCTCTCGCGGTCATAGTCGGAACAGGAACGTCCGCATCAGCCACTTCGAAAGCACCGGCAAAGAAACAGGATGACCGTGGGCGCTATCTCGTCGTCATTGCAGGGTGTAATGATTGCCACACGGCGGGTTATGCGGATGCGGCGGGAAAGATACCAGAGCAAGACTGGCTAACCGGAGATCGGACCGGCTGGCGAGGCCCCTGGGGTACGACCTATGCCGCCAATCTCAGACTCTACATGCAACATCTCTCCGAGGAGCAGTGGCTCACGATCGCGCGTGCAGCCGAATTCCGCCCTCCCATGCCATGGTACATCCTCCGCGAGATGACGGAACAGGATCTCCGCGCCATTTACCGATTCATCAGGAACTTGGGTCCAGCTGGAGAAGCCGCGCCGGTCTACCTTCCTCCTGATCGGGAACCGCCACAGCCTTATATCGTATTCCCGGGCGATCCCCAATAGCCTGAGCGACACCGGCAACGACGCATCTTTCTGACCACCTCACAGAAGCTGGACGACAAGATGGCTGCCGGCCCACAGGAGAGCAGCCCTGTTTGATTGTATTGAAGTCTCCTGTTTACTTTGCCAGAGAAGCGAGCTGCTGATCCGCCGACCGAGCCACGACGCCGCTCTTCAGGACGATTTCGCAAATATGATCCAGCCGCTCGATATGTTCGTAAGCAGCCCACGGGTCTATCGCAACGGCGCAGACTCCATGATTGGCCTGGCCGACGATATCGAACTCCAATGTCCCATCTCTCCTCAACCCTAAACAGTCGGACGTTGCATCCGCTAAGTCACGGGACAAGGCGGGTAGAACAGGGACCGTGCGTCCCACGCGTGTATAGCGCGAGATTTCTGGAAACTCCGCACTCATGACCTGTAAATCCACTCCCGCATACATGGCGGCCACGACGTGAGTGGCATGAACATGGACGACCGTTCTCGTCTTTTTCGAGTCGCGTTGGAGATTCCAATGCATCCAGAGTTCGCCGGACGGTTTTTGCCCCTCGCCCACTTTGGGCAAGAGCTTGCCTGTGGCTGGATCGGAAACAATCTCCAACCGAACGACATGCTCCGGATGCACGATCGTTTTTCTCCAACCGGATGGGGTGATGTACAGATACTTCCCTTCCCGTTTCCGCATGCTGATGTTGCCGTCCCTGGTCGTGATCCAACCCCGTTCATATACACGCCGCATCACATCGCCGATCGCCGTCAGCATGATCCCTCCTTACCCCGCATGATTCCTCACCGCTGCTTCTGCAACCACCGATACGCCGCCAAGCGCTTTCATCCATCGATGAAGCTCAGGACCTTGAGCCTGTCGAAGGGTCAAAAACCGTCTGAACAATGCGGGCGCAATAACTGACACGTTCAGCAACCATGGTCGGACTCGATTCTTGCCATCTTGAGGCCGAGGGGAAGATGCCCCTATTCAGATTCAGAACCTTTGCCCACGAAATGAATCGCCCTATCCCCGGTGAGATTCTCCGGACGCACGATGTAATCGCCGGTTATCGCTGGAATCCAGATTGACTTTGCAACCTCGGTGTCTCCCCCGGTCACCAGCCACGCAAGACCTCCCACTATCGATCCACCCAGCGCATATGCCGCCTTCGCCGCGCCGTATGGAGCCGTGAGCAACCAGCTCGAAACCTCCAGCCCCACATTCTCCACAGCAGTCGATGGCGCACCTTCTTCAGCAATCGCTGGGGTTCCGGCGAATAGGATGGCTCCCAGCATGATCGCTCCGACAAATCCATGCCATGCGCCGCATCTTCCTCCGTGATTACGCAACGTCATATCTTTTTCTCCTCATTAAGATTGTCCGGCACTTTCCTGCCCGGACATTATACTCGGACAGCAGCTTGTTTGCAGCCATCGTGACCAACCTTCTGACCGCCGTTCTGTCATGCTCGACACCCAAGTTTTGCGCTATGATGTGGATCATGCTGGAGACTCCTTCAACGTATGAGCCACCGCTGCTCTTGCGTAACGCTCATCTCATGACCCTCGTGCCCCGTTACCTCCCACGGGATACTTCACTGGCCGGACTACCGCAGGAATCGCGGCTGTTCACCGTTGAGCCCGGCACACAACTGCTTGGATGGTGCCATTGGCAGACCGATCGGCGGACCGCCCCCACGGCACTCTTGGTCCATGGCCTCGAAGGTTGCAGCGACTCCCGCTATATGCGCGGCATCGCGGCAAAAACCTATCGCTTGGGCTTCAACGTCATCCGTATGAACCAGCGGACATGCGGAGGCACGGAGCATCTGACGCCCACCCTCTATAACAGCGGCCTGAGCAGCGACTATCGCACGATTGTGGAGGAACTGATTCAGCAAGACGGACTCGACCGGATCTGGCTGGTCGGCTATTCGATGGGCGGCAATCTCGTCCTCAAAGCCGCCGGTGAGATGGGCGGAGACCAACCGGCCCTGGCCGGTGTCGCGGCCGTCTGTCCCAATATCGACCCGACCATCTGCGCGCGCGCGTTGGAAATGCCCCGCAATTGGATTTATCACCGCCACTTTCTGACACAATTGAAGTCTCGGCTCCGCCGGAAAGCGGCGCTGCTCCCAGACAAATGGGACCTCACCGGCCTTGATGCCATCTCGCGAATCAGCACATTCGATGATCGATATACCGCCGCCGATGGAGGATACCAAAGCGGAGCCGATTATTACGACCGCGCGGGAGCCCGGCATGTGCTCGATTCCATCACCGTCCCCACTTTGATCATCACGGCGCAAGATGACCCGTTTATTCCTTATTCCATGTTCACTGTGCCGTCGATCCAACACCACCCTCTGATCCGGTTGGTTGCGCCGCGCCACGGAGGCCATTGCGGGTTCTTTCACCGAAACGGGAACGGAGAGGATCCCTATTGGGCGGAAAACCGTATTGTAGATTTCTTACAGGAAGGATCGACAGGAGTTAAGGTGCCAGGGGGAAATCAGAAGATTCGCGCTGAAAATGAGCCCGGACATCCCTGACATAGGTCTTGAACGGATCCGGCATGGGGAAGGGCGGGTGACCGCGCAGTTTGAAGATGGACCAATTGATGATATAGGGCGGGACAAACTGTTCTTCCTGAGCGGACAGGTCCTCACCCTGTGAAGATGCGCCGGCCAACAGATATTTGACCAACTCACCACGGCCCAAGGCGCGTGTGTTTCTTGGAGCATGGTCGGCCGCCGACTCGATGAACGAATCGGTTGTGAGTCGAGGCACACGGCCCTCCTGAATCAAGCCATGATACAGGCTCTTCTCAGGATGCAGGTTATGGTACTCGAGATCCAGGCTTTTCAACATGGGATCGTCCCAACCGACTCGCTCAGACTCACGGTAGGTTTCCAGCAGCCACAGTTTCGAAGCCCAATCGACACGCCCGACCAAAGCCGTATGCTCCCCGCGTAAATCCCGCAGCACGGTTTCCCACTCAGCCAGCACCCAATCGGTTTCTTCATCCTGCCCTGTGTAGTGATCCAGCGCCGCCGCGAGAAACTGCTCCTGAATATCGATCGCCGAGATCGTGTCCCCGGAACGCAAGCGCACCAGCCACCGACGATCTTGATCGTGCGAGATTTCCTGCAAGCACTCCACAGGATCGTCGATCTCCAGACCAGAGGGAGCATATCCATCCTCGATCAGCTGCAGGACCAGCCCCGTCGTGCCAAACTTCAACGCCGTTGCAAATTCCGCGATGTTCGAGTCGCCCAACAACAAATGAATACGCCGATACTGATTGGGATCCGCCAGTGGTTCATCCCTCGTATTGATGATAGCTCGGTTCTGCTGCACCCACTCGAAGAAATCATTGACGATATGATCGGCCCGCTGGGAAATCTGAAAAGGCAGTTGGCCGGCATCCCGCCCTAGACCCACAACGGAACGCGGCACAATCAATCGATCCATCTGCACCCACGCCTCTTGTATCCCGGCCGACCCCACACGACCGGCCCCCGTAAATATTTGTCGGGTCACCAAGAACGTCACCAGCGGAGCCAGGCCGCGCATGGTAAAAGGGAATTGCCTCGTGACTAAATAGTTCTCGTGGCATCCGAACGTGGCACCGGTCTCATGATCGATGTTGTTCTTGATCAATGAGACCGTGTCGTTCCACCCCAATTCGTCGATCGCCTGCTGCAACACGCGATCGCCGGCGCGGTCCGATGCCACGACATCCGCCAGGCTTTCGCATTCGGGAGTCGCATATTCCAGGTGCCCCATATCGAGGTAAATCCGGCCGGCGTTGGTCAAGAACCCACCATTACCAGGGGGCTCGTCATACCCGCGTTGGTGAAGGTCGATCACGCCGCGACGCTGAACATGGAAGATATGATCGCGCAGCTTGTGCACGAACCAGGTGGGTGAATGGTCAGGCCGATCCTGATGGACGAGGAGCCCGTATTCTGTCTCCAATCCAAAAATGCGATTCTGCATGTTACGGCGACAGCGAGGATTTGAGGTCGTGAGGCAACGTTCGGCTCAGCTCATCGGGCGGCAGCACCCGATATTTTGACGACCCCCGCTCATTTCTATCGAGCAGGGCGCATTCGATTGTCTTATCCGAGAGTCTGTTGTGCAGATACGAGGCCAATGCATCCGGCGCTTCCATGGCCGGGGCTTGCGTCTTGTCCGGCTCGGTTTCACCGGCTTCGTGCCGACGTTGGGCTCGATCTCCCACGGCCCAAGCAAGGAGGGCGCTCGTGATGGTCTGATCGAGTGGCAATCGCTCCGGCGCTTGCCGGTGCAGAAACTCCAGCATCGCCCGTTGAGTGGACGGATTGGCGGCCAACACGGCGCAATGCGAGGCTTCCTCGAACGTGCCGTCGTAGCTGATGGTCAGCAAAGAACTTTTTCCGGCCTTCATCCCCAATTCTGCCAGCAACAGTTTCGCGATAAAAGGGGCTTTAAACACCTCCTCGAAGGCCTGCTTGAGGACGGGAGCGATGCCATACTTGACCATGCGAACGCCGGTGACGTCAGCCGGAGACCGGTTGAAGCCTTCGACATGCGCCATTTCCAGCAGACTAAAGCGAAGCTTCTCCAAATCCGCCGGATGCCCCATGCCTCCGAGCGCCAAACGGTCGTAGATCTCGTAGATTTTCGGCGTGCCCTTGCTGACCGTCAAGAGGAGAATGCCCGCATCATACGCCAGCGCGACGACCGGACTGCCTTCCTTGAACTGCTCATCAAGGTATTGCCGTCGGTTCTCGACCGCTTCTACCCACCTATAGGGCTCTTCATACATGACGCGCCACCTTCGCTTCGAAGAGCGACTTCAATCGGGCATCCGGCATAGTGCCGACACCGGCCGCAGTGATGAATTTGACGACGGGATAGAGATCCGCCTCTCGATTGACGCCGCCGGTCGCGGAATCGAACTCCGCCGCACTCGTGAGGAGCCGAAGCGCCTGTGCGGCCGCCTGTTCTTCCGACATGGCTTGGAGCGGTTGCTCCCCCCAGGTATTCAGGTAATGCAGGATGCCGCGGATCGTGGGTGAGCCGGACCCGGACACGGCATACTCGACCCCTTCGAATTCCGCGCCAAGGATGTCGTAGAAATAAATCTTGGCCGTCTCCTGTTCGACATCATAGCCGGCGAAGATCGGCGCGACCGCGCCGGTGCCCGACAGGGCCGCGGCCACATTTTCCTTGAGCAGCTTGGACAAGGCCCGCAGTTTCCCTTCAAAGCTCAATTCTTGAAGCTGCGTCCGCCGATAATACTTGAAGGAATGTTCCAGGATACGCGCCATTTCATAGGCGGTGGCCGGGACACCCGCGATCGCCATCACACTGTGCCGATCAAGGTCCAACACCTTATCGGTCCGGTCATACATCACCATGTTGCCGGCCGTGGCGCGGCGGTCACCAGCCACCAGCACACCGTCCCGATACTTGAACGCCAGAATCGTCGTTGCCGTTGGAATGTCCACCCCGGAACCGGCGGCGGCAGGCACGCACAATTGATAGCCCTGCCCCTTGAGCAGCTGATAGAAATCGCCGTGCATCCCCATGGTCTTTACCTCACACCTCTCTCTTTCGTCCAAGGCTGGCTGCCGCAATCAGGGTTTACTGCGCGCATCGAACGAGGTCCTTCTGAGGGCGCGCGTTCTGCGAGCACAAACCCTGACTCGGTGGCCACCCTCACTCCCCTGTCCGCTGCCGATACCGTTCCGCCTGTTTCGGGTCGACCTTTCTCATCCGTTTAAGGAGATTGTCCTTCTCCGGCGAACCGGTCTCCGGCCTTCTCGGCCCACCGCCTTCCTCGGAAGGACCGGCCGGTTTCGGCATCGGATCGACAGGACCTTCTCTTCGCTCAGGCATCGAGCTGTATCTCATGATCCCCAATCCTTTCTTCCCGTCCATTCGTTCACCGCATCCATCGGAGATAGAGCGGATTCGAACACGGCCATGCAGCGTACCACGTCGGCCGGCTCAAAGAGATCGCCCATCTCCAGCACGAGCGGAGTCACTCCTCCGGCAAACTGAATCCGTTCCCACTGCACCGACCTGATGCGATCAGGAAACCGTCTGATGCACACCGCCCGTAATCCTCCCCTTGTATCGGATGGCCCGGCCGACAGAGCCTGCTCGATGTCCTCCTCTGCCGTCATCCGCCAGGCTTTCCCTTCCGCTTCAAGTCCGAGATAGAGCCCCCGATCGGGATTGACGTTATGATATTCGAGGTCCAAACTCGTCAGCCACGGGTCATCCCAGCCGATCCGTTCCTCCTGCATAAAGGTTTCAAGCAGCCAGAGTTTCGTCACCCAGTCCAATTTGCCGATCATGCGGCGGGGTTCCTCCGCCAGGAACCGCAGCGTCTCCCCCCATTCCCGTAAGATCCAGTCCGATTCCTCATCGATACCGGCCAAGGTCCGTTCCGCGGCTCGATAGTACCGCTCCTGAATGTCCAGACCGGTGATGCCGCGCCCGTTCTTCTGGCGAACCGAGGCTTTTAGATCGATGTCGCGCGAGAGTTGCCTCACCGCCGCAACCGGTTGTTCCAGTTCCATCTGAGGGGCTGCTCCCCGTTCAATCAGGTCCAGCACCAGCCTGGTGGTCCCAATCTTTAACGCCGTGGCGTACTCGCACATGTTAGCGTCGCCGATGATCAGATGCAGCCGGCGAAACTTCTTCGGGTCGGCATGCGGTTCATCCCGCGTATTCAGAATCGGCCGATTGTGCATCGTATCGACGCTCAATTCCGTTTCCATGAAATCCGCCCGCTGCGAGAGCTGGAAGCGTCCCGGCGTGAGCCCTGCCTCCTGTGCTTCGATCCCGACCTTTCCCGCACCGGCGATCACCTGCCGGCTCACCAGAAACGGCAGCAATCCTGAAACCAGCTGCGGAAACGGCATGGACCGGGGCACGAGATAATTGTCATGGCAGCCGTAGCTATGCCCGTGGAAGTCGGTGTTGTTCTTGTACAGCTGCACATGGGCGCCGCCCAACGCCCGGTTGCGTCGGTCAGCCGCCCGCTGGACGATCCGCTCACCCGCGCGATCATGCGCCAACACATCTTTCAACGTGCGGCACTCCGGCGTCGAATATTCCGGATGGGTATGGTCGTTGTAGAAGCGGGCGCCGTTCGGAAGCACGAGATCACTTTTCATCTCATGAAAGGAAAACGGCCGGTGGGCATCCAGTTTGGCGAACTCATCTTCCTCACGATCCTGCGCCAAACCGGACACGCGAAATCCACGCGCGTCTTCGTGCGGATCCTCTCCCGCATAATCCCACCGCCGCTCGAACGACGCCGTCAGATGCGCGCGCACCAGCTCCATCGATTCGACGACCGGATCGACGTCGGCCAGATCCTCCCGCGTGATGCCGTATTCGGTTTCAATGCCAAAGAGTCGCATGATCCTCAGCCGTAAGACTCCTCACNNACTCCTCACCCCTTCCATCTTCAAATGATGTGATTCACCAGCCGCTCTTCGGACGGCCGTCCGCGACGGAATGAGGAAATACCCACGACCTGTTCCGGATGGTGATCTAGTAGCTTCAACCACTCTTCCGCCGCATCGTCCGGCGGCAGCATCTCGCCTTGGCGAAATTCCTCCGTCACCGACTCAATCAGATCCTCCGCGAGCAGACCGGCTTGTGCGCCGGATTGAATCACCCGATCGATCGCCTTTTCTTTCGCCCGCTGAACGATCGACGAGAGGATGGCCCCGCTGACGAAATCACTTCGATAGAGGACGGTACTCTGGCCGCTGCGCAACCTGATCGCGAGAAGCCGATTCTCGTTCGTCCGTCGAAACATTGCATCGGCCACCCGTTCGACCAACGAGGCCAGGGCCTTGGCCTTATCGCCTCCCTGCGCGGCCACCATCCCCGGATCGAGCGGCAGCGTATCCGTGAGATAAATTCTCAGAATTTCAGCTGCCGCTGCGCGATCGGGACGCGCGACCTTGATCTTCCGATCAATGCGTCCGGGACGAAGCACGGCGGGATCGATGAGGTCCGGCCTGTTCGATGCCAGAATAATGACGACGTCCTGGAGCGATTCGATCCCATCCATTTCAGTGCAAAACATCGGCACGAGCGTGCTCGAAATATTGAATGACCGCATCGCGCGCCTCGTTCCCAAAATCGACTCGGCTTCGTCAATAAAGATGAACGGCAACGCCCCTTCTTTCCGTCTCGCTCTGGCTTGGGCAAAGAGCTCGCGGACCATCCGCTCGGACTCGCCCAGCCACATATTGAGAATCTCAGGCCCCTTCACGTGGAGAAATGCCCCACCCGTCACCGGAGGGCGCCCGTCCGCTTCCTTCCTCTCATCGTGCTGCAACTGACTCATCAGCTTGGACAGGCTGCCGGCTGCCGCCTGCCCGATCAGCGTCTTGCCGCAACCGGGCGGACCATAGAGAAGAAACCCTTTCGGCTGCGAGAACGTGAATTGCTTGAAGATGTTCGCATGGAGCAACGGATACTCGATCGCTTTTCTGATGGCCGTAATCGCCTCCCGCTGCCCGCCGATCTGCTCCCACGTGACCGTCGGCGTTTCATCGAGCACATGCCTGCCCGCCTTCCTATCCGACAGCTTTTCGATGGCTATGTGATACGTGGGATCGATCCGAATCTCGTCTCCGGCTTTGAGGTCAACACCAACCAATTCGGCGGACCGTGGCAAGATCAGCGACTGTCGGCCCATCTCCTGCTCGAATCGCAGGCGGCCGTCGGCCATCGCTTCGGCCAGCTTGAGAATGGGGCCGTTCCGGTCATAGCCGAGTGTTTTGATGACCGCATAGGCTTCATTGACCAGGATTTGCATCCCGATTTTGAGGTCGGCGACAGAGACACGGGGATCGATATTGGCGTAGTACTCTGCCCCACCGACCAGAATCCGCGCGAGCCCTTCCTCAGGGAGATCCAGCAACAGGCCGATGCGATTTGCCGGAGCGGTCAGCTTGGTGACCGCCTCGCTGATCTTCTTCAACTCGGCCTCGCGCTGCTGGTTCGACGCCAGGGCCAGCATGACCGCGTGCCGAAGCTTGTAAAGGAGTTTCTGCCTCGGGTCGTCTTCAGGAAAGGACGCCAAACATTGCTCGATCAACTCCAGCGGATCGGTTCCAGCCTGGACGATCCGCTTGCCGGCCTCGCGGCCGCTCTCTTTGCCCGGCTGTTGATTGTCAATATCGATGGGGCGATGATCGCTCATGGAGAGTTCCTTGTTTCAGGCCGGAATGATGTCGGAGGCAGATGACCGGCAAGACATTCTAACAGGGCTCTTTGCTGCAGGACCAGTCCTGCTAATTCACCGCTTGAAGCGTCACGTCGACGGACTGCCGTTTCTTGTTTCTCATCACCACATCCACTTTCACCCGATCGCCGACCTTATGCTTCTCCATCGCGTCCATGAGATCATCAACCGTTTCAACCGGCTTTCCCTCGACCGCCACCAGAATGTCTCCGATCTCAATACGCCCCGGTCCAGTTTCACGTATACCGCGCAGCCCGGCACGCTCGGCGCTGCCTCCGCGCGCTACCTTCGCGATAATCAGGCCTTTGATCCCCCAGCGCCTGGCCACGGTGTCCGGGACGAGTGACACGCCCAGCCCCGGCCGGATCAGCTTTCCGTGCGTGATCAGTTCAGGGACAATCCGGTTCACGGTATCGACCGGCACGGCGAAGCCNNGGATTGATCGCCGCATCGGTCTGAATGACTCCATCGATCGTACGGTTCGACATTGATTTGATCGTCCGCCCGAGCGCGCTCACCACGCCGGTCGTGAGTGTATGATCGAGTCCGAAGGGATTGCCGATGGCCAAAACTTTTTGCCCGACTCGCAAATCGTGCGAGGTGCCGATCGCCAGCGGCGCCAACACGCTCTCGGGCGCCTGGATCTGCAAAACCGCCAGATCATGATCCGGATCGGCCCCGACAACCTTGGCTTGGTGTTCGCTGTGGTCGGCCAGCGTGACCTTGATCGAACTGGCTCCATAGATCACGTGGAAATTGGTGACAATATGGCCTTGCTTGCTCCATATGAATCCGGACCCGGATCCCTGTGGGACTTCCATGGTATCGAACGACCAGAAATCCCGCTGGATGGCCGTATTCGCGATGAAGACCACCGATCTTGTCGCCCGTTCGAACACGGCCATGGTGGCCCGTTCGTCCTGGCTCAATTCATCAGGTGCCGGCGTGACGGGACGCGGCTTTCCTTCCGGACCCTCGTACGAAGCGCCCAGAGGGCTGCCCCATTCAACGGCATCGACCGGCGAGGAAACGAGAAGAAGCCCGAGGCTTCCCGCTGCAACTCCGATTCCGATCAACATCGCCCGCAGCCTGTCCATCATCGCTACTCACCCATGATTTGCACAATCAGCTCGCGCCGCCGGGCCCGCGTATCAAAATCGACCACGACAATCTGCTGCCACGTGCCCAACAACAGGGCGCAATCCGCGAACGGAATCGTAACCGAAGGCCCCTGTAGCTGGCCACGCAGGTGGCTGTGGCCGTTGTCTTCCCCTGGGTTTCTGGTATTGTGTTGCCAACGAGGATCAGCCGGCACGATACGGTCCCAAAACGTTTTCGTGTCGGCGCGAATGCCGGGTTCGTCTTCGATGATCATGACCGACGCTGTGGTGTGCTTCACGAATACCGTCACCATCCCCGCGGCCACTCCGGCTTCCGCCACGGCAGCCGAGACCTCCTTCGTGATGTTTTCGACCTGCGTGTCGCCGGCCATCTCGACTCGAAGCGGAATGGTCTTCACGGCCATCGACCGCCTCCCGATCTGAATCCACGCAAGTATTGCCGCTCCGGTCTAGTCAACGGACCTCCGCGAGCCTCTTCAAGGGCGACATCGAACGCCCCTTCGCCAGCCAGCCCTCGTAGCGCTCCCATGACAGCGGCGCTCAAGATACCTTCCTGCACGAGACTGTCGAGATAGGCAAAGGCTTCTGGCAGCGTTTCTTCCTTCCGTCCATAATAATCGCGTCCGCGCCGGCAATTACTGTAGGCCTCGAGCTGTTCGCAGGCGACGAGGACCTCGGCCAGTTGCTTCACCCAGTGCTTGGCCTTGGCCAACTTCTCCGGATAGTAGTAATAGAGCACGACATCCCCCATCCATGGGGTCCAGCGGAGCCCTAACCGGTGCAGCGCCGGGCGGACGATCACCAGACGGCGCCGCAACCGGCGCGCATGACCGAGTCGCATCTCGACTTGCTCCTTGGCCCACGCCGTCATTGGAATACCGGCCGCCTCCAACTCTTTCCCATNNGGGCGGTCGAGACCGGCGCGGCTGACATCGTGCAGAAGGCACGCAACTTGGTACTGATAGATCCGGTCAGCGGGATGACCTAACCGCTGAGCCACCGCGGCACACATCTTCGCCGTTCGAACCGCATGAGCCCGATCATACCCACGAATCATCCGCCCCTGTTTGAGCGGGTGGGGGTAGTCGTAGAGGCGCATGAGTTCGGCGACAAGCGAACGAGAGATCAAGAGAGGCGCCGGCGGAGGACTGGTTGCCATAATCGGAATCAAGCCGCAAAAGACGAGAGGCGAACAAGCCTAGCTCACATTATTGTGACTGCCACAACCGNNGGCCGTTGATGGTAGAGGGATGACGTTACATCAACCGAACCTGACCGACCCTTCATGCAAGGCCTGCACGGGCACGTGGCCCAGAGCCGATCATTTCATCGCTGACCTCGGACTCTCAAAAGCCTATCTCCATGACGATCAATTCTTTGCCGGCTGGACCGTCGTCGTCTTTCAACGCCACGCAACGGAACTGTTCCATCTGTCCCCGACGGAGCGATTGCAGTTGATGGAGGACGTGACCACGGTCGCCAACGCGCTCGCAAAGACGTATGGAGCCAAGAAGATCAACTACGAACTCCTCGGCAACCAGTTGCCGCACATTCATTGGCACATCATCCCGCGCCTGGCGAGCGATCCAGCTCCGCTCGAACCGGTGTGGCGCGTTCCGCATGAGCCGGTCCTGCGCCCAAGCTCTGAACTCCGGAGCGACATCCAGCGCATTCAGGACAGGATTCGGAGCGTGCGCTGACTGCGCCAACTTGGCCAGACAG
>DKBD01000085.1 GCA_002451055.1 Nitrospira sp. UBA6909
CGTTCAATAATGGAGGGAGGCTGTTGTTTGATGAGGTAAATACAGATGTTGGTATCCAGCATCAGCTTCATGCAAAGGGGCGCTTTCGTTTCTGGATCGGGGGCTGCTGCCTCCCCTCTTCCATGAAGTCGTCGGTAAACATGGCAAGGCTCTCGGTGAGCGATTGCCACGTCTCTTTCTTTGGGCGGATGACGAGCGTATTGCCTCGACGCTGAATCTCGACCTCGTCACCCTCCAGCTGAAATTCGCGTGGGATTCGCACAGCCTGGCTGTTGCCGCTCATGAATAGCTTGGTTTTCTTCCTCGTCGCCACCGCAATCCTCCGAAATATGTATATACACCATGATATACAGAGGCCCGTTCTCTGTCAATGAGGAAGACAACGGGGACATTCTGAATTTCCCGAGGCTTTCCTCGTCGCGTCTCGACGCGCGGCAATCCAAGACACGGGGAAGAGGGTCATCCCCCAAGGCTCGCATGGCATCTTTGCGGTTTCGTGATGAACCGCCATGAATATTGTGCGCTAGACACCAGCCCAGTCCTGAGTATAATGGCTTCACCCCGCCCATGATGGGGCAACATTCACGTTAACCAGGAACCGTACCGGTAGAGATATGCCACACACACGCAAACAAGTATTGACCATCGCGGGATCGGATTCGGGGGGAGGAGCGGGCATTCAGGCCGATATCAAGGCCATGTCCGCGAACGGCGTCTTCGCCATGTCGGTGATCACGGCGATCACGGCACAAAATACGGAAGAAGTCACGGATGTCTTTGAACTGCCGCCCGCGACCATTGCCGCGCAAATCGATGCCGTGTTCGACGATTTTGACGTCGCCGCAGTGAAAACCGGAATGCTGAGTTCCGCGGCCGTCGTCGACGTGGTGGCCACAATGTTGAAACTCCAGAACGTCGCCAACCTCGTCGTCGACCCCGTGATGATTTCCAAAAGTGGCCAGCCTCTGTTGAAGCCGGATGCGATCGACACCCTGAAGACGCGCCTCTTTCCGCTTGCCTTGCTCGTCACGCCCAACGTGCACGAGGCGCAGCAACTCTCCGGCATCGAAATCAAATCGTTGAGTGATGCCCGCCGGGCAGCAAAAGTCATTCATGGCTTCGGATGCAAACAGGTCTTGATCAAAGGCGGGCACCTGTTGGCCGAACGGGCAACCGATCTGCTCTACGACGGACGGTTTTTCAACGTCTTCAAGGGGGAATTCATCGAGACCCCGCACACCCACGGCACCGGCTGCACATTTGCTTCCGCTATCGCCGCACATCTGGCGCAGGGCAAATCGGTCGTCGACTCGATACAGACGGCCAAGGCGTACCTCACGGAAGCAATCCGCCATGGCCTGGCCATCGGCCACGGGCATGGCCCGACCGATCATTTTTACTTCCTCGATCGATAAGAGACCGCTGATGTTGCTTCGCCATTGTCTTCCCGTCACGTTTCTTGTCAGCGGGTTCGGATGGCTCGTGCTCTCCTCACTACTCGGCCTGGCCATTCTGATCGGGCTGGTCCTCGGCACCCCGCTGCCGCCCTGGGTGCGCCTGGTCCATGTGCATGCCGCCTTGGTCGGGGGTGTGTTGCAGATGATACTCGGCGGGTTTCTTGCCATGCTCCCTCCGGCACTCGCGACCGGCCCCGGGCGACAACAGGCNNACTCACAGTCCGCCTTCAACGCCGAATCGCTGGTATTACGCCGCCGCTTTTCTCGCCCTCTTCGGCGGGTTAGCCTGCGGCGAAGCCCTGCTGTTCACCTTTGCTCAGCCGTCTTACGGCTCTGTGAGACTTGCCCACATTCATCTCGGTCTGCTTGGTTTCGTGACCTTGGTGATCGTCGGCGCAATGCACTCGATCGTCCCCAAGACATTGAATCGCCCTCTTTCCAGCCCCCGACTGGCGCGCCTTGTCCCAATCGTAATGCCGATAGGCACGGCAGTCTTGATCGGGGGATTCATGAACTCGTCGGTCTTCATCGAAATTGTGGGAGGCGCAATTCTGTTCGCCGGAGGAACGCTGTACGGGATGACTCTTTTTCAAACCTGGATGGCATCGACTCACAAAGGCGACGCTGCCTCGGACCATCTCTTGGTCGGCACTTTGTTTTTCCTGTTCACGATCGTGCTCGGAATCCTGGTGGGAGTGAACAGTCTGTCGAGCCCGCCGGTGATGCCCTTTGGCACCTTGCACCTCATCGCCTATACCCACATGGCGCTTCTAGGATTTCTCGTCCACACGGCCATGGGCCTGTTGTCCCATCAGATTCCACTCCTCCTGTCCACAAGTCGGGTATCCAGCAGCAAGAAGCGCGAGCCGTATCACGAACGGCTCACGGCGATCATGGACCGCTGGCGCGCCGTCCAAATCGGCGGGCTCAGCCTCGGTACGATGGGGATGGGAATGTTGGCCGCGCTCACGTGGAACGTGCCGCTGAACTCTCTCTCTGTCCGTGCGACAACCTGGGTCTGTTTCGGGCTCTTGCTCGGCAGCGTTCTCCTGTTTTCAGCCAAGCTGGCGATGGCTGTCGGACTTCAGCCTGAAGACCACTCCCGCTCATCCGCCCAATAATTCCTGCACATTTTGAACAATTTCAGCCCTGCATCATTTCCTAAGTCCATGTTTTTTCATG
>DKBD01000099.1 GCA_002451055.1 Nitrospira sp. UBA6909
ATCTTTATGAATAGAACGCTCAAAAGTTTTTATAATCCGGGGCTTGGAGCAACAGTATTCCTGCAAGTGCCACTTGCCATCTACATGATCTGGTATGTGTCCACAAACAGTCTTGCAACAGGCTGGGATTTCGTCTTCGGCGCTATCGGCGGCATTGTGGGGTATGCACTCTGCTTCGGGGTACCAGTCATGCTGATGAGAGACAGGAATTCAAAATATCCGTTTGCTCCGGAGGAAATGTATGGTTATAAAAAAGAGGAAATCCTGGCAATACTGCAAAACAGTAATCAATAAAGTTTTGGCTCTTAAACCATTTCAAGGAGGTGAGGGAAATCCCCCCTCACCGAGGCAAAAGCGAAATGGTACCCTAAGCGCATCGTCAAACTAGAACAACTGATTGATGATGCGAACAACCATGGAGGTCAAAGATGAGTCTCATAGGCAGCCTACTTCGGTCATTTTTTGAAGGTCGCGCCTCGAAAACCAGCACGGACCAGATCCGCGATGGGCTGGTAACTGGCGGAGACCAGGTCGCCGGACGGATTTCCGGCGCGGCGGATACGCCCGCCAACCGCAAGCAAGCCGGGCACGTGATCGGCATTGAGCGCTGGGGCGCGAACCGACTGCGCAGCGCGTTGACGCCTGGAACACCGTCGCAAAAAGACGAATACGACAGCTACCGGCCGCACGGCGACCAGTCGATGACTTCGCTGGCAGCAGAATTCAAGACCACCCGCGCCGAAATCATCGCACTGCTCGAATCGTTGCGTAGTGTCGAAGACTGCCGCATCCCTCACAACGACTTCGGCCCGCTCAGCGTTCGCGGCTGGCTGGTCTACCTGACGGACCACGCCAGCAGGGAAAGCAAAGGACTCAAATAGGTTCTCCATTAAAGGAACAAGAACTCACCTTCCCCAGCTCCCTCCTCACCCTCACCGGCGGCCTTCTGGCGACAATTTTGGCAGCAGTCTTGATCGTTGCACTTCCAGTCAGGTTGTTTTCCAGCCGGAAGGCCAAGTATCCATTTTCAAAAGAAGAAATGGAGCGTTTCGGCATGACGGAAAAGGCGATGAAGCTGGATCATTCCAACGCCATCCGGTGGTTTCAAAAAAAAGCCAACTACCCGTTGAGCAAGATATTGATGCTGAGTTTTTTCTTTATTGGATTATGGGTTCCGAAAATTGAATGTAAGGAGCAAGTCTATGTGGCAAAGTTTCATCACAGCAACAACCCTTGATCAGGTGCTGAGCCTCCTGGCGGAGTACGGGCAGGCGGCGTGCATCATCAACGGAGGTACAGATCTCATCATCGAGATCGAAAATCGAGCGCGCTCTCCAAAAGTTGTCATCGACGTCAGCCGGATCGGCGGACTGGACGACATTCGCCTGGAGGACGGTGTATTCCACCTGGGCGCGGGAGTGACCCACAACCAGGCTGCCGCGCACCGTGAGGTGGTGGAGCAGGCATTCCCGTTAGCATCGGCGTGCTGGCAGGTGGGCTCCCCGCAGATCCGCAACCGGNNTGCCGGCAACCTGGTGACAGCCTCGCCAGCGGGGGATACGATCCCGGCGCTGATTGCGATGGGAGCTCACGTGATCGTGCAGAGCCAGCAACGGGGTAAACACGAAATCGCGCTCGATCAGTTCATTCTGGGTGTCCGCCGTACCGCCCTCGAACCCGACGAAATGGTGACTGCCATCTCGGTTCCGGCGCTCAAAGAAAATCAGGCCGGTACGTTCGTCAAACTGGGCTTGCGCCAGGGGGCAGCCATCTCGATTGCAAATGCGGCTGTGGTTCTCGGGTTTAGTGCGACATCGCGGCACTCGCAGATCGAAAGCGCCCGGATCGCCCTCGGATCGGTAGCTCCAATCATCGTCCTGGCGGAAGAAGCCCAGCAATTCCTGATCGGCAAGACGCTGAACGATGGCGTCATTGCAGAGGCGGCGCGCCTGGCTATGCAGGCAGCGCGCCCCATCGACGATATTCGCGGCAGCGCCGCGTACCGGCGGGAGATGGTGGGGGTTCTCGTCAGCCGGGCATTGGCCTGCTTGCGTGACGGCACCGAGCGCGACGATTTCCCCGCCGGGCGGATCAAGCTGTGGGGAAAGAGCGATGGGAAGATCTCAACCCTGGATCTGGAGCCAGACCAATCCTCGCAGGTCATCGAAACGATGGTCAACGGCAAAGTCTATGCGGTAAGCGATGCCAGCGACAAGACGCTGCTTGCAATGCTGCGCGAAGACCTCGGCTTGCTGGGGAGCAAGGAGGGCTGCGCGGAAGGAGAGTGCGGGGCATGTACCGTCTTTTTGGATGGGATGGCGGTCATGGCCTGCCTGGTGCCAGCCGCGAGGGCGCATCATGCAGCGATCGTCACGATTGAGGGTCTGCAACAGGGGGAGGAGATGCACCCGGTGCAGGCCGCATTCGTCAAGACCGGGGCGGTGCAGTGCGGCTTTTGCAGTCCAGGTTTTATTATGAGCGGCGCAAAGCTATTGGATGAGGTCAGCCATCCAACACGGGAAGAGATTCGCCAGGCGCTGAGCGGTAATCTGTGCCGCTGCACGGGCTACGTCAGAATTATCGAGGCGATTGAGCTGGCCGCTGGCGCGGAAGGAGGCGATTAACATGTTGGGACTCTGGATTTTTCTTGGAGCGATGGCCGTTGTGGTCGTCCTTGTTGCCTGGTTCGGTCTCCCGGCGGCTCGACGCCGGATCACCTCGTTCATGGCGGGGAACTTGTCGGTCCCCGATTGGCCGTTGAATCCCCTCTCGTGGATCGAGGTGCTGCCGGACAATCGAATCCGGCTGTATGTGCCAAAGGCCGAGATGGGGCAGGGAGCGCACACGGGCCTGGCGCAGCTCGTGGCGGAAGAGTTGGAGGTTCCCTGGGACCGGCTGGAGGTCGTTCATGCCAGCACGCGCCAGGCTGAGAATAAACACCGGGGGACGTTCGGGAGCATATCGATTGCTTCCCTCTATCGCCCGATGCGTCGAGCCGCCGCCACGATGCGCGAGATGCTGCGAACCGAGGCTTCAGCGCGCCTGGGAGTAGCTCCGGAGCAACTGGTGGCCCGAGATGGGCGCTTTGAGCTGATTGGCGACTCGAGCCGGGCTATTTCATATAGCGAGCTCGTCCAGGGAAATCCCAAGTGGCAAAAGCCGCGGACGCCCGTCGCGCTGAAGAGTCCCGAGCAGTTCAAGGTCATTGGCCGCTCCTTGCCGCGGGTGGACGCTCCCGCAAAGGTTACGGGCCGGGCCGTCTACGGCCAGGATGCCCGCGTCGAGAAAGTGCTTTACGGCGCGCTCGTCCGGCCTCCAACGGTCGAGGCCCGCATGCTCTCGGCGCGGGCCGGTAAGGCCCAATCCATGCCCGGCGTGGTGAAGGTGGTGATCGAGAAGGATTTTGCCGGGGTTGTGGCCAAATCGCAAGCCCAGGCTCGGGCTGCCCGAGACGCCATCGAGGTGACGTGGGACACAGGCCGGCTCTGGCAGCAGTCCGATCTGGAAGCGCTGGTCACGGTTGGAGAAACGCATGGGGTCAATATCTTAAGAAAGAGACCGGCGCGCTCCACGCTTACCGAAAGCGCGACCTTGAATGCAGAATATCGCACAGGTCTGGCATCCCACGCTTCCATGGAACCCCAGGCAGCGCTGGCTGTTGTGACAGAGAGCGGCGCAAGGGTCTGGACTTCGACCCAATTCGAGACGCTGGTCGCGCGGCAGGTGGCGAAAGCCCTCGGCCTCAAGGCCGGGCAGGTCGAGGTCATCCCGACCTTCCTGGGGGGTGGCTTTGGCGGAAGGGAAGGCGGCAATCCTGTTTGCTCGGCTGCTATTGAAGCGGCGCGCCTCTCGCGCGCGGCGGACGCCCCCGTCCACGTGAGCTGGGATCGGGAAGAGGAGTTTCGCAACGGCTATATGAGGCCGATGACCCACCACCAAATCAGCGCAAAGCTAAGCGGCGGGAAAATCGAAGCCCTCGAGTGGCGGGAAGCAAGCGGTGATTCGGTTATGGGTCTCGCTCCCGGATTCGTGGCACGCCTCATCCGTTATGATCCGGGAGCTGCCAGTGGGGCATGGATTTATTACGACATTCCGCACCGTGACATCACGGTCTGGAGGCGCCCCATGCCGCTTCTAACGGGTCA
>DKBD01000232.1 GCA_002451055.1 Nitrospira sp. UBA6909
TTTCTCCCCTGAGATCTGAGATCTTCTTTCCTCCGTCACTTTTCTGGTTTGCGCAGCCTCCCACTGGGCATAGTCGGCAAACCACTCCGCTCGGCCTCTCCCATCCAGCGCAAGGAGCCTGGTGGAGACGCGGTCTAGCAGCCACCGGTCATGCGTCACCAGAACAAGCGCCCCGGAAAATTCCAATAGGCTGTCTTCCAAGACGTCGAGCGTCGGAATATCCAAATCGTTCGTCGGCTCGTCGAGAATGAGGAGGTCGGCCGGTTGAAGCATCAACCGTGCAATCAACAGCCTCGCCTGCTCTCCACCGGACAGGCGGGAAACAGGTAGATCCAGCTGTTCTGGTTTGAAGAGGAAACGCTTGGCCCATGAGACCAGATGCACGGACCGGTCCTGATAGACGACGGCATCGCCTCCGGCTGGAGCGAGAGCCCTCCGCAACGTGGATTGTTGATCCAGCGATTCTCGATGTTGCTCGAACGTCACGACTCGCAGTCGATCGGCGCGAACGATAGTACCGCTGTCAGGCTCCAGAGTGCCCGCCAAGAGTTTCAAGAGCGTAGTCTTGCCGCTACCGTTTGGCCCGAGCAAACCGATCCGCTCGCCCGGCCCCAACAGCATGTCGAGACCTGACACAATCGATTGACCGCCAAGCGATTTCCCAATCGCCTTCGCCATCAACAATTGTTTCGACTTTCGTCCTGAGGCCGTGAAGTCGATCCCTGCTGACCCTTGCGTTTGCCGCGATTCAATATCTTGCAGTTCTTCGATCAGCCGTCCCGCTGAATCGATCCTGGCCTTGGCCTTGGTCGTTCTGGCTTTGGGGCCGCGCCGTAGCCATTCCACCTCCCGCCGGACGCGATTCGCCAAAGACGCCTGATAGTCGGCCTGAGCCAGCAGGGATGCGTCTCGCTGTTCCAAGAACTCGCTGTACCGGCCGTTGGCCTGAAAGACACCAGTGGCATATCTGCGATTCAATTCCCAAATCCGCGTGGTCACCGCTTCCAAGAACCGCCGGTCGTGGCTGATGACGATGAACGCATGAGGTTCGGCTTTCAGCAGGCTTTCGAGCCACAGGATGCCTTCGACATCCAGATGGTTGGTCGGTTCGTCCATCAGCAGCACGTCCGGCTCCAACATGAGCGAACGCGCGATGGCAAGCCGTTTCTTCCATCCTCCGGAGAGAGCAGAGACCGGATGGTCAGCCCGGACAAACCCTCCAAGGCTGAGTGCTTTCGCGATTCGTCCTCCATGCTCGTGCGGGTCCAACCCCTCATCGATAAGAACCTGGGCCAGCGCGTCTTCAACCGAGTGCTGATCGGCAAAGGAAGGTTCTTGAGGGACATAGCCGATGCGAATCTGCCGCCGGATAGACCGGGTGCCGCAATCCGGCTCGTCAAGACCGGCCAATATCTTGAGTAACGTGGATTTTCCGGATCCATTGGGGCCGATCAGTCCGACATGGTCCCCTTCGCACAGTCCAACCGACAGGTCGGTGAACAGCGGTTTCACCCCGTAGCTTTTCCCAATGGACTCACAACTGAGCAACATGGTCGGCGGCATGATCGATGCCCAACAGTGTACCTGATCAAGGCGACCAAACGGGGATCTTTCTTCCGTCGAGCACGCGAGGGACCGTGCGCCTCGCAACCAGCGTGGTACCCTGGTTCAGGAACGTGAGTGAGGACGTCGAGGGCGCGGGGCGTGGCAAACCTGTCGCTCTGACGGAGAACGTTCGCACATGTATGCCTGCACAAGAGCCGCGTCATGGGTTAGAGAACATGACCCAGCACCTCTCATCCCTTGAGCAATCACGCAGCGGCTTTACACATCTGCACAATCCGCTTCCGTACGATAGGACTGACGTCCGTGAAGGCGAGACCGAATTCTTTTGGGCTGATCCAGCGCACCGTCGCTCCCTCGATCACGAACGCATCGCTCGAATTCCGAGGGAAGATGCAGCACTGCAAATCCGCCCCGATCGGAACAGCCACTACGCTCGTCACGCGACAACCCCAGGGAGATAAGTCGCGCAACTCCCCCTTGCCTGCGACCGTCCGGCCTTTGGCCGAGAAGTAGCTGTGCAACCGAACCGGTACACGGATGCATCGACGATGCTCAATCGTTCGTTTCCTCGACACCGGTTGAATCCGCCCTTTCGCAGCATTACCCACGTGAGAACGCGGAACGACCAAGCTGCGGTTCATAGACCGATCGTTTTGATCTGCGCGAGGAGCCGGGAGATATCTGGTTTGCCGGCCCAGCCATTGCCCTGTCTGTTCGAAGAAAGCCTTCATCTGGGGCTTGAATGTCCAGCTTCCTGCAAGCGCCGCTTCCATCCAGGCCTGCCACAGGCCAGGAGCAGGCGGAATCGGCCCTCGTCCACCTGAACAGAGATGCTTGATTCGATGCGCCACATCACAGAACTCCGGATTTTCTTTCCTGATGCAACCATATACCTCCAAGCTTTCCGCATATCGGCCTGCAGACTCCAATGCCCGGCCCATATGATAGAAAATCTGCAATTGTTCCTCGGACGACAACGCGGGCGAGGCCACGGCCTGTCGAAATGCCATAACCGCATCGTCATAGCGGCCGATTGCCTTCAAACACAAGGCCATCTGCACATACGCTCTCCCGGCATATTGGGGGTCACAGGCGGCCTGTCGAAAATCGTCGATTGCCGGGGAGAACATTCGCGCATGCTTGAGTACCAACCCACGCTTATAGAGATCGGATGAGGACATCCGTTGGTCCATATCGAATCCTCCTCGTTTCTTGACCGCCCCCTTACGAGTAACCCGCTATCCAGCTGGAGCAAGAACGAGGCCCCCTGAAAACTATTAATTTCCTCATTACTTCCAATGTTTATGAAATGCCGACACGACACGGTGAGAGGAAGATCCGAACAAGGTGACCTGAATTGTACGCGCCGGCCCGATAACAGAACCGGAATCCTGGATGAATGGGGCACAGACCAGCGGAGCACGTGTTGAACAGGAGAGGGATAAGTGAAGGGGGGCCGGTCGGAAACCGATCTCAACGGACGGCAACGGAGCCGGTCTTAGGATGAAATCCGATCTTCCAATGCGCGGATAAGATCCGAAGCAGACAGTATACCGATGATGGTGCCGTCGGCTGTAACAGGCAGATGTCGGATAGTATGCTTCTTCATGAGGAGCATCGCTTCGGACAGAGGCTCGTCTTCTTCAATCGTGACGATCGACCGGCTCATACAGCTGCCCACGGTGGCCGTATTGGAATCAAGGCCCTTGGCGACGGCTTTGCTGCTCAAATCGTAAGCGGTAATGATGCCGATATAACGAGAGCCGTCGTCCACGATCAGCGAGTCGACTTTGTACTTTTGGAACATCTTCCCCGCTTCTTTGATTGTGCCTGCCTGGTGGATGCTCCGCACATCGCGCGACATGTAGTCTTCCACCAACGCCCGCCCTTCCCCTTTCCCCTTACGACCTNNCCGATCAACTCCTCAGCAGCTTCATCAAAATCACCGAGGGATACAGCTATCCTCCTGCGCGAGAGGAACGGTTGGAATTTGACGAGTTGTTGCTTGAGCCGCTCGATATACCGGTCAAGAATGTCGCTCCTCGTCAATCCTGTGCGAACCCGTTTCGCCATCGTTTTTCTCCTCGACCGTACGAACGACAATACCCTAAGCTGGCATCAGACTCAAGAGGCTTCTCGGTTCACCAGCTGGCGCAGGAAACCACGGCTGTCAGGCCTTCGCAGCACAAGCTGCTTCGGAGGAATAGGCTCAAGCCATAGGGCTTCACGGGGCATCTACGAATGCGGCATCGGAACTCGTTGTGCGGGGCATGCCCAGGGTTCCATCAGGGAACCCACAACAGGGACTTGCAGGTCACCCCCAAGATCCGGCAAAGTGGTCGACGGTAACCAACCAGGTGACCGGTTGATCGGCATGAGAATTCCACAAGCTCGTCTGACACAACTCCTTCTCCTTGCAGCCCTGCTGCTGGCCCATCACCCCGCCTCTGCGGAATGGATCGCGCTTGAAAAGCGCCATCAGCCCCAAGGTAAGCAGACCGTGTACTTTTCCCCTGACACCATTGTTCGAGAAGGGAATTGGGTCACCATATGGCAACTGACCGACACCACATGGATGGGAGAGCCCCCGACCCCGCGTTTCTTATCGGCGAAAACCCACAAACAATTCGACTGTGCAAGGTGGAGTTTTCGGATATTGCGGGTCGTGGAGTTTTCTCGCCAGATGGCCACCGGAAAATCGACCAACGGCTATATCGAGAACGGGAGCTGGCAACGTATTAGCCCACAGACCCCCGATCAGGGCCTTGCGGAAATACTCTGCCGCAAGCCGTAACCCTTGGTTCGATTTTCCCCTCACACCGGCTTTGCGAACGTATCTTCAGGCCATGACGTTACACGTCGTAATACAGGAAAAACTCATAGGGATGCGGCCGGAGACGCATGGGGTCTATTTCCTTGTTTCGCTTGTAACCGATCCAGGCTTCAATCAAATCCTCGGTGAACACCTCTCCTTTGAGAAGAAATTGATAATCTTTTTCTAAGCCGGCAAGCGCTTCGTCCAGACTTCCTGGCATGGTCGGGATGCTGGCAGCCTCTTTCGGATCGAGATCGTACAGGTCTTTTTCAGCCGGCTCGCCCGGATTGATCTTGTTTTGAATTCCGTCAAGACCAGCCATGAGCATTGCGGCGAATGCCAGATAAGGATTGCAGGACGGGTCTGGAAACCGCACCTCAATCCGTTTGGCTTTCGGACTCGGCGAATACATCGGAATGCGGATACCGGCGGACCGATTCCTGCTGGAATAGGCGAGCAGCACCGGTGCCTCGAATCCCGGCGTAATTCGTTTGTACGAATTCGTCGTTGGATTGGTAAATGCCGCCAGGGCTGGCGCATGCTTGAGAATTCCGCCGATGTAATATAGGCAGAGCTGCGATATCCCTGCGTACTCTTTTCCGGCAAACAACGGTTTCCCATCTTTCCAGATGCTCTGATGCGTATGCATACCGGACCCGGCGTCGCCAAACAACGGCTTCGGCATGAACGTCGCGGTTTTGCCGTGTCGACGTGCCACATTCTTGACGATGTACTTGTACATCATCATCTTGTCCGCTGTTTTCACAAGGGAGTCGAAGCGAATGTCAATCTCGGCCTGGCCGGCCGTCGCCGTCTCGTGATGGTGCTTCTCCACAGCAATCCCGACTTTCTCCATCTCAAGAACCATTTCACTGCGGATGTCCTGTTGGGTATCCGCCGGCGCCACGGGAAAGTAGCCTTGCTTGTGGCGAATCTTGCCGCCCAAGTTAAAACCCTCCTGTCCCATGTTCCAGACACCTTCCTCGGAATCGAGAAAGTAAAACCCGCTTCGGCTGTTTTGATCGTAACGGGCATGGTCAAAGATGAAAAATTCGGCTTCCGGGCCCCAGAACGAGCCATCACCGATCTTGGTGCTCTCAAGATATTTTTCAGCCTTCTGTGCGATAAACCGAGGATCCCGCTCGTAATTCTCGCGGGAGACGGGATCCACCACATTGCCGGTCAAACTGAGTGTCGGCACGGCGGTAAACGGATCCAGACAGGCCGTCTCCGGATCCGGCACCAGCAACAAATCGCTGTTGTTAATGGCTTTCCAACCGCGTATCGACGATCCATCGAGGCCCGAGCCATCCTTGAAGAGATCCTCTGTCAGCTCGCTCACGGGGATGCTCATATGTTGCCACACTCCCGGCAGATCCACGAACTTCAGGTCCACCATTTGGACCCTGTGTTTCTTGGCGAACTCCAATACCTCGCGCACCTTCATCCTCTCCTCCTTTCAGAGATCTTTCACGTCAGAGATCCTTCACGATGATCTGCTGGCCTCGTGATTCATGCCGCTTTTGCCTGAAGAAACGCCTCAATCGTCCGTTTGATTCCTGCTCGGATCTGCTCCAAATGCGCCGAGTCCTCAAGTTTATGTCCGCTCCGATCGGTCACATAAAAGACATCACACACTTGATCCAGCATTGTGGAAATCCTGGCAGCGTGAATGGACAGCCCAAGATCGAATATCGCCCGGGTCATCACATAGAGCAACCCTAGTCGATCATCGGCGAAGACGTCGATGATCGTGAATCCGTCAGAGGTTTCATTGTCGATCAGCACCTTCGTTGGCTCTTGGGTTTTCGGCAACGGATGCATCAGCTTCAACCGGGCGCCACGGCGCAGCACATCATCCACATCTTCCCATCCCTTCAAGACCGCAGTGATGCGAGCGCCGACGGTCCGCCGGCGCTCGGCCGGTGGCTCCGTTCGATAATCCAAGTCCGTCACGTGAAACGTGTCGATGACGATTCCATCGGCTCTTGTCAGAATCTGCGCGTCCAGAATCTGCAACCCGCTCCCTGCAAGCACGCCGGCAATTTTCGAAAAGATTCCGGAAGCCACATCGTCGGACGTGATGACCGAATATTCACAGACGCCACGTTCGTGATCGTAATCGGTTTCTACAATCACCTCGCCAGGACGCAGCCGCCGCACTCCCGCGAGATGCGTGGCCAAGCGAACGGGCATGGCTCCCTGAAGATATCGCATAGGGAACTGCCTCAGTTGCCCTTCAACCCAGAAACGATCAACTTCATCCTGCGTGGTCGGACTCGTCTGCCCTAAAAGACATGGCTGGCGGTAGACCTCGTCTGTCAACCAAGCCAATCGCTCTGGTGCATCCTGTGTTTCTCGATCATCGGACACCTGAGGTATCGTCCGCGCATACAACGCAAGCAACAACGATTCTTTCCATTTCGTCAACATTCCCGGTCCAACCGCCGCGATATCGGCCGCCGTCAATACAAGGAGTTTCCTCAGCACAGCGGGGGTTCCTACTTCCCGAGCGAACCGGAACACAACCTTGTCGTCGTTGGGATCTCTGCGAAATGCGGTGTGGGCCATCAACAGGTGCCGGTGAACAAGGAATGAGAGCGTCCTGGTTTCTTGCTCATCGAATCCCAGGCGATCCGCCGTTTCCTCCGCCAGGCACTTGCCCGCCTCGCTGTGCCCGGGCTGCCCCTGTCCTTTTCCTAAATCGTGCATCAACACGGCCAAATGCAGAATGTCTTTCCGCTTGATGCTGCGATAGACGTCCCCCAACGGCCCCGAATCATCTGCCAACGCCTCCACACGGCTAACGGCCAACAAACTATGTTCGTCGACCGTGTATTTGTGATATTGGTTGAACTGCATCAGCCCGCGCACGGTCTCCATCGCAGGAACTAACTTTTCAAGCAAGCGGGCGCGATGCATCGCCTCCAACGTCGGCGCCGCCCTCGGCCCCGCAAGTATCCGCAGGAAGATACGGCCGGCCTCCGGCTGGCAATACGCATCCGCCGGCATATGCTCTCCATAGCGATGAATATCTTCCAGCAACGCTGGCGCGATTGTGAGATGCTTCTCTCGAGCGACATCGAACAGTCGAAGTACGACGACCGGATCCGCCAGCGCGCCCGCACGATACCGATCCGCCACGGTCAACATGCCACCATGAATGACGAAATGCCCATCTACACGAGGCGCCGGCAACAACCGCCTGACTCGCCGCCACAACGACACGCTCCGGCAACGCTCGACAAACCGCAAGCACCGTTCGTGCAGCCCCGCCGTGTGCCGATAGTACCGTTGCATGAACTGCTCGACGGCAAGCGCATGCGGCAGGTCCTGATACCCGAAATGCCGTGCAAGCCACACCTGTTCATCGAACGTAAGAATCTCCTGGGCTGTTCCGGCATGGGCATGGAGAAGCGCGCGCACTCGCCACAAGAATTCCCGTGCATCCGTGATGGCCAGCGAATCGGACCGCGAGAGGATGCCCCGGTCGCACAATTCGCGAATTGTCGGAGCCTGATAGCGCACCAGGCCGGCCCATTGCAACAAATGCAGGTCGCGGAGACCTCCTTTGCTTTTCTTGATGTTCGGCTCAAGAAGATAGACCGTTTCGCCGAATTTCTGGTATTCGCGCCGGCGTTCCTCCAGCTTCCGATCCAGAAAGCTGTCCTTGTTGGCGGCAATGACTTTCCTGAGATACCGACGACGAAACTCCTGGAAGAGTTCGGAACTTCCAGCAAGAAACCTCGCTTCCATCATGGAGGTTTTCACGGTCGAGTCGGCTTGAGCCAATTCGATGCATTCGGCGATGGTCCTAACGCTGTGACCAACATGNNCCCCCCCGAGCCGCATCAGAATACCGTCCAATGATGAAGCCGTCCGCCAAATCAGTCATGGCCGCAAGGCTTTCTTCACCGGATGCGCCACTCATGACTTGTTCGCAAATCAGGCGATGACGCTCTGCAAGAACCACTTCGCCGCGTGAGACTCCTACTTCCTCGATTAAAGGAGAGGAGATGGCTGAATCTGCCTTCATCGTCACAAAGCGGCTTCTCCGCTTTCTCCGGTCCTGATGCGCACGACGTCGCTCAGTTCACGGATGAATATTTTCCCATCCCCGATACTGCCGGTCCTGGCTGCCCTGGTGATCACCTCAAGGACCCGAGGGACCTGTGCGTCCGTTACGGCCACCTCGATTTTGACTTTCGGCACAAACTCAATCGTATACTCCTGACCGCGATACGTTTCTTTATGGCCCTTCTGGCGACCGAAGCCCTTCACCTCCGACACGGTCATACCCTGCACGCCGATTTCCAGCAGCGCGTCTTTCACTTCGTCCAGTTTGAAGGGCTTGATGACGGCTTCCACCAGTTTCATCTCAATGCCTCCTTGCCTGACCAACCAATGGGCGGAAACCTATGATCGCCACACAGACCGACAGCTCCATCAGCCCGGTCGCATACGCGCACTGTGGATGACGATGATTTCATGCGCGCTGCCTCGCGTAGAGCCGTGAATTAAGTAAAGAACTTGGAGCCACTCCCACCTCTCTTGGCCTCATACTTCAAAGAGCGACTCAGCCGAGAAGATCTCGAGAGTGCGATCGCGCCAGTGAAGTTGGCATCATAGCCCAATCTTCCCATTCGGCACAACGCCGAAAAGCATAAGTTTATTGGGTGTTTATCTGGATAATCGCGGGAAATGCGAGAACCGAAGGGCCACTGACGAGACAGAGCGTTGGCTTGGTTTTTTAGGAATTCCGGTAGCCGTTGGTGATGGGCATCCGCCGGTCCCTGCCAAGACCCCGATGAGTAATCTTGATTCCGACCGGCGCTTGCCTCCGCTTGTATTCACTCTGATCGACCAAACGCACAACACGCATAACCATATCTCGATCAAACCCGATGGCCACAATTTCTTCGACCGACCGGTCCTCTTCGACATAGGATTTCAAGATTGGATCAAGCACTGAATAGGGCGGCAGACTATCCTCGTCCTTCTGATTCGGCTTCAACTCGGCCGTTGGCGGACGGTCAAGGATGCGCTTAGGAATCACCGGTGTGGCGCCCTGCCGATTCCGCAGTCGGGCCAATGCGTAGACCATGGTTTTGGGCACGTCCTTGATGACGGCAAAGCCTCCGGCCATGTCCCCATACAACGTTGCATACCCCACGCTCATCTCGCTTTTATTTCCCGTCGTCAGCACCATATGACCGAACTTGTTTGAGAAGGCCATCAGGATATTCCCCCGGATCCTGGCCTGGAGATTTTCTTCGGTCGTATCGGTCGGTTTTCCCTGGAAGGCCCGGGCGAGCGCATGAAGATAGGCTTCGAACAGGCCTGTAATCGAGATCGTCCGGCACTCGATGACCAGCCTCTCTGACAAGTCGGCGACGTCTTCCACGCTCTCTTTCGACGTGTAGGGAGACGGCATAAAGACACCCATCACGTTGGCTGCGCCGAGCGCATCCACCGCGACCGCAGCGGTCAGCGCGGAATCGACTCCGCCGCTCAATCCAATCACGACCTTTTCAAACCCGTTCTTCCTGACGTAATCTCTTACTCCCAGAACCAGCCCCTTATACACTTCCTCGAGCTCACCAAGGACCGGTTCAAGATGCCGATCGACCGGTGGGCGTGTCTCGACCTGAACGGGAATCTCTACCGTGATGCGCTCGATCAAGCCGGCCGATTTTCCAGTGAGATTCTTTTTCCGCCCATGAACCAAACGGCTTCGTGTGACGCCCTCTACATTGAGATCCGCTACCAGAAGATCTTCCTCAAACGCCTTGGCACGTGCGACGACCTCGCCGTCCTGGTCCACAATTACGCTGTTCCCGTCGAAAATCAGCTCATCCTGTCCGCCGACCGTATTCGTGTACGTGACGATGATGCCGTTCTCTCTGGCGCGCGTCGCCAGCATCTGCTCACGGAACCGGCTCTTCCCGATGTGAAACGGAGAGGCGTTAATATTGACGATCACTTCCGCTCCAGCCATGGCTTGAATCCGAGTGGGCCCATCGGGAAACCAGATATCCTCGCAAATGTTGACTCCTAGCGTAATGCCATGGAGGTTGAGGAGCGGAAGCGTTCGACCTGGATGGAAGTACCGTCCCTCATCAAAGACACCATAATTCGGCAGCAGCCGTTTGCAATAAGTGGCGACACACCGCTGGTCAGCCATGATCGCAGCCGCGTTGTACAGTTCATGCCTGTCTGCAGAAACAACCGACGGCGGTGGCATTGTCTCTTTCAGCATCGAGCCTTGCCCTACATATCCGACCACCGCGACGATGCCAGCGCACTCGCGCGCCAGTTCAGCCAACGCGTGTTGATTATCGGCGATGAAGCGCGGCTTGAGCAGCAGATCTTCCGGCGGGTAACCAGTCACCGCCAACTCCGGGAATACCACCAGATCGGCGCCCGCCTTCTTCGCTTCTTTGATCATTGATGTGATGCGCCGCATGTTCCCGGCAATATCGCCGACCAACAAATCAATCTGCGCCATGGCGATCCGGAGGATGCGCATCAGGGGAGCCCGCCTTTTCCCATAGACCGTCCCCTTGCGGACGACCTCTTTCGAGAATCTGCCTCGCGCGTGCCCATGTGCCAATGACAAAACGTTTGTTCGTCTATCGACATCATCCGAACACGCCCGATGCGTTCCGGCCATACACCGACCACTTGTCCGCCGGACACTTTCTTGTCATGAAGCATGGCCTTCCAGACTTTACCGGACGGCCATGAAGGCATGCGGTCGCGCAGGCCGGCGCACCGGACGATATCTCGAATCCTGGAAACGACGCTGCGGTCACAGATCCCCAGAAAACAGGCCAGATCCGCCTCCTGAACCATGCCGATCCCGACAGCTTCGCCGTGAACAAGAGACTCGTATCCGCCTAGCGTCTCCAGCGCGTGCCCGATCGTATGGCCATAATTGAGAATGCGCCGCCGGTCGGATTCCCGCTCATCCGCTCCAACGACTTCGGCTTTGATCTCGCAAGACCGCTTCACCGCTGCCCCGATAATATCGGGCTGTCGCTTCGACAAATCGGAGATTTCACGCTCAAGAAACGAAAAAAACTCAGCGTCAGCAATCACACCGTACTTGATGACTTCCGCCAGCCCGGCGACCCATTCACGCCTCGGCAATGTCCGAAGCGTCAACGGATCAATCCATACTTCCTTCGGTTGGTAAAACGCTCCGATCAGATTCTTTCCGAGCCGATGGTCAACCCCCGTTTTGCCCCCAACACTTGAATCCGACTGGGCAATGAGGGTTGTGGGTATCTGGACAAACGGGATGCCACGTTGATAGATCGCCGCCGCAAACCCCGCCAAATCACCGACAACACCTCCACCAAGGGCAAAGAGAAACGACGATCGCTCGAACCGATGGCTCGCCAATACATCCAGAATGCGCTTGACTGTGCTCAGCGTCTTCGACTGCTCACCGGGCGGTAAAATGACCGGGACTGCATCGATACTGCACTTCTTAAGCATGCGCAGGATGCCGTCGAGGTAGTGTCGAGCCACATGACGATCCGTCACAACCGCAGCTTTGCCGCGCACACCCAATCCACTCACTCTCTCTCCAAGTCTGGTCAAGAGGCCGGGTTGGATCAAAATCTTGTAACTTCGTTCACCAAGAGGAACGGATACAATCGATGGCAATGTCATAGCCAATCCACACACCACCTGGCCGATATACGACCATCATGGCGTGCCAAGAGTTTATTCCGTGCAGGAGGCAAGAAGCTGAAAAGCGGAAGGATCGTAACACAGCCTGGCATGAAACTAAAAGAATGGACCACTGTCATAGAAAGAAGTGGATGGAAAAACGAAGACGGTGGTCAGTGAGGTGGCCGATTGAACAAGACCGTACCTGTCTAGACGCTTGGCTTTCTTGGCACGAAAAGAGCGTGGCGATATCAAACCTGAATCGCCACGCTCCCTCTCTACGTTCAACCTAACGGCTGAAGGGCATCGCCTCCTATATTTTGACGATGGTCGGCGTCAAGAAAATGAGCAGCTCTTGTTTGGACACCGCCTCAGACTTGTTTTTGAACAACCAACCCAGAACTGGAATGCGCGAAAGATACGGAACTCCCTGAACGTTGTTGCCTTGCACATCAACAAACACTCCGCCGATAACCATGGTCTCCCCATCCCTCATATTCACTTGGGTCGTCGCTTCACGACGATCGATACTGGGACCGGCGGGATTGCTTCGTGCGCCGACTGCGTTCCTGGTCGCCCGCACTTTCAGCTGAATCCTCTTGGATGGTTCATTTGGATCACGCGAGATAATCGTCGGGGTCACGTTCAACTCCAGATTGGCATCCACAAATGTCGTCTGTGTCCCTTGCAACGACGTCGTTTGGAAGGGAATCGATTCGCCCTGTGAAATTTTCGCTTCACGCTTGTCCATGGTCGTGACCTTCGGCGACGCAATCACTTTGGTCAACCCCAGCAACTCTCCGGCAGACAGCCGCATGTCCAATCCAAACCCATCCGCCAATCTTCCAAACGTCCAACCGATGCCAGGCACTGCCGGCAAGCCGCCCACTTGAGCCGGCAGATTCACCAGGAAATCCCTGGGTATGGAAGGAGTTGATCCGCCCGTCCCCGTTCCGGCAGCAGCCGCAAACGGTCCTGTGACATTGCCGATCAGATGAAAATTAGAGGGAGTAACATTGGAATCTTTGACGCCCCACTGAATCCCCATCCCTCTGGAATAGACCGTATCGGCCTGTACAATGCGCGCCTCTATTTGAACTTGGGGGACCTCCTGATCAAGCCCATTGATAATTTGCTCCATGGCTTTCAGCTTGGTCCCCGTATCTCTGACAACCAATGCGTTCGTGGTCGAATTGAATTGGAGCATACCCCGGGAGCTTAGGACCGGCCGTAAGGCCTGCATCATCTCTTGAGCCGGCACGTTGCGGAGATAAAACAGCCGGTCGAGCACATCTTCGGCTTTCATCTTTGCTTCTTTCGACCTAGCCATATCATCCTGCTGCTTTGACAAATTTGTCAGCGTATCGACCCACACGATGCTGCCTTGGCGAATCATGCCGAGACCGTTCATTTTCAAAAGCATATCCAGGGCTTGGTCCCACGGCACGCTCACGATCTTCATCGTGACCTTCGCCTTGACGTTTTCTCCCACGACAATATTGAAACCGCTGACTTCTGCAATCAACCTCAGGATATTGGTAATATCCGCTTGCTGGAAATCGAGGGAAATTCGCCGTCCGACAAAGCGTGTTGTTCCAACTTCAACATCGCCGGGTCGTTTGTTCTTCTCCGTATCTGGTTCGACATCATCAGATGCCATCTGAACCGTCCGAATGCGGAACTTCCCCTTCGGAAGGCCTGCAATTGTTCCAGATGACTGCGGGATCAAACTTGCGCTCTCGATCGTTTTAGTCTTTCGTGTTGCCGTTGCATCAACCCCTTCCCTGTCTGAGGACTCCCTACGGTCACCACTGGAGTTCAAAACGTTATCCGGCTTGAGCGTCACGAGAAAATCGGCCCCCTTGCGAACGAGAGAAAAGTGAGGATGATCGAGCAAGTCGAACACCAACCGCACCTTGTCGCTATGTTGTCCCGCTCTGATTCTCTTTAGGAGAGGATGATCGCCCAGCACGACCGATCTCCCGATCGCGAGAGTGACGGCAGGAATATCGATGACCAGACGTGATTCATCAAGCAGTCTCGCCTCCGGATACAGCTGGCCGTCCCCGGCCACGGCGATCGTGACATGATCCCCTTGGGGATATACCCCGATATCCGTCACGGAATTGGCCATCGGTTCCGCAAGGACCTTGCCGGCACGCTCGATTCGGCCGCTCCCAGACAGACCGGAATCCTCTGCATAAATTGTCACCTCAGCATGAGCCGCCAAGGCCATCGCGGAAAGTCCCACCGCTCCGATGAAACGCCTGCTTCCCATCACACCGCTTGCGCTGGAGAATAATGGTTTCATTCTGAGCCTTCTTTCGGATGGAGGAGCTTCACGTATTCACGCTCCTGCTTCTTGCCATACACGTCGGTAAACCGTTCCTGCACAATGATGCCTCGATCGGTCACTGCGCTGACCACCCCGTTGTTTTGCCCGATCCTTGTCCCACGCCTTACGGTATAGCCATTTCCTTCTGGCGTCTGAACCATGGCGGTATAACCATGAGCCCCCCATACGATCGCAATGAGATTGAGTTCCGTCAGCGTCACTCGTTGGAGAGGCGGAAGATTCTCATCGACCTTCCCTAGCTGAAGCTCTTGGATGATCGGCGCGAATGGATCTCGTCGCCCAGAGGGATCATAACCGGAGACAACGGCACCCTCTGGGGCAAGCGGCTGAGCCATCTCCTGCGTTGCTGCGCCGGATGATGGTGCGTCTGTTGCCGCAATCGGCGCTCTTGGAATGTCCGTGACGGATGGCATTTTGTTGATTGAATCCTGTCTCATCGGACTTATTTGTATTTGAGCGAGAAGAGTGTCTGCCTTGGCGCCCACATTTTGGGCTGATATGAGAACAACCAGGCCCATGAGGGCCGCTGTCGCGCCCTGAATCAGGCATTGACACCCACATGAATTCTTCCCCACACGGCTTCTCATTGCCTCTACAATTCTCCCTATCTGCCAGGTTGTCCCGATTGAGCCGACTGGACCGGTTGCCCCGGCTGCGTTGGCAACGAGGCCACGGTTGCAGCCGGCTTCTCCTGCGGAGCTGCGTACGCAACCAGCTCAAACGTTGTTTGTGAGATCACCCGTCCTAGCTCAACCTTCGGCGACCCCATTTTGACCCCTGAGACCGTCACAATCCGAGGGAATTTGTTGATGCGGTCGAAAAACAGGGTAGCCGTATGATAGACGCCTGATATTTCGACATTCACCGGCATTTTCACAAAAAGCTTCGACGGATCTTCGGACGGTGTGCCAGGCTTCCATAATCTGATATCGAGTCCCAACCGAACCCCAAGATCAGACACCTGTTTGAGCAGCATGATTGCTTCCTCTTCTGGCGGGAGACGCTCTTTCTTCTTTGCCAGCTCGACTTCAAGTTGCTTGTTCGCGGCAATGAGTTCGTCAAGATGCTTCACTTTGATCGTGAGCGTTTGAATATCACTCTCCAACTTGCTGTTTTCCGCCTGTAAAGCCGAAATATTCTCCGATTTCGGTTCAGCTATATAAAAGTAAAATCCTGCGACGATGCCACCCACAAGCAAGAACAGGAGCGCCGCCTTCTGCGGGGCAGGAACGTTGCGAAGCGAGTCAAGATTGATCGAGGGCAGATTCATGCTGAACTCACCCCTTCAAACGAAACGTCAAGCGAAACTGGTACACGTTGACCTTGTTCTCGGTTGCTGCCTTGCTTTCCTGCAGATTGATGCCGGTAAAATATTCCGTCCTGCGAAGATTATTCGCGAATTCCACGACATCGTCGTTCGTGAGCGCCTTCCCCTCCAACTCCACCGCATCGGATGCCATACCGAGCTTCGTCAACCAAATCTTCAAGGGCTCGACGCTCTGACTAACATGATCAAGCACTTTCACCGGTCCAGTCCTCGATTGCTCCAGTTGCTCAATGATCCGATTTTTCTCCTCAAGCAGCTTTTTCTTTTGTTCGAAGTCCTCAACCTGCTTGACCTGCTGTTTCAATTGGGCAATCTGCGTTTCCTTGCCCTGCTTGTCCTCCTGCAGCGTCGCGATTTCACCGTCGAGAGCCGACGAATACCACCAGCATCCCGCCAACACGATCAGAACCACCCCCACGCCAAGCATCGCTTGTGCACGCACATCATACTGGGGCTTGGCTTTTGTCCCCTTCGGTCCTGACGCTAGAAGGTTGATGCGAATCATCAGTCCCCCACCGCTCTCAGCGCGAGCCCGACCCCAACTGCCGCCGACGGAGCCAATTCGGCCAGCATATCGGGATCGACGTCGCTTCTCGTCACGTCGATCTCACCGAACGGGTCCGCCATATCGACGGGAATTTGCATCCGATCTGCTAGCTGCTGGATCAATCCTCTCGCGTTCGCGACACCTCCGCATACCAAGACTCGATCCAACTCGACATTTGCCGTAGAAGTTCTGAAGTAATCGACCGTCCTAGCTATCTCGGAAGCCACTTCCGCATTCACACCATTGACAACGTCGCTCAGTGAACCGGATCCGGACTCCTCTCCTCGTCCCCGTTTTTTCTTTTTGCTTTCTTCCGCTTCTTCATACGACATGCCCATCTCACGCTGGATGGCTTCTGTATACCGATTGCCCCCCAACGGGATATCCCTCGTAAATAACGAGGCGCCTCCACGGATGATATTCACGTTCATCACGCTCGCCCCGATGTTAACCAGGGCGGTGGCTTCATCCTGCGCCATGGGATAATTGATGGCATGCATGTTCTCGATAGCGAATGCGTCGACGTCCATCACCATCGGAATAAGACCTGCCCCCTTCACAAGTTCAGTCAACTCATTGATCTTGTCTCTTTTGGCTGCGACAAGAATAACCGACATGTCTCCTTGTTCTTCCTCGGATGAGTCAGCTGGCAACACATGGAAATCGATATTCACTTCATTGATATCGAACGGGATATATTGCTCGGCCGCCAGCTTCACTTGGCCGGGCAACTCCTCATCCGGCATAGGGGGAAGACTAATCTTCTTGATGATGACAGCATGCCCGGATATTGAGATGGCCACCTGTTTATTTTTGACGCCGTTTTCAGCAAACAATTCCTGAATGGCGGAGACCACACGCCCTTCATCCATCACAGTCCCGTCGACGATCACTTCCGGCTCGAGCGCCTTCACACCGAAATTCTGGAGGCTGAATCGACCTTTACTTTCCTTCAGTTGAACCAACTTGATCGTGCTCGAGCCAATGTCCAGCCCCACTAGCTGTCGACGGGGGGTCAGCATTGACATCAGGTCCGTCTCAAACAGATGCTTGAACGAACCCGGCTTAAAAAGCTGTGGCAGTGATAGAGACATAGTCGGTACCGCAGACTCTATATGACGACTGACTTCGCACGAACAATAATCTTACTTACCCCCACGCTCTTTCCTCGCTTCATTTTTCCTGACCCTCTGTCCCCGAACGCCATCGATCATCCTCGTCGGTTTCATTGACAACCGCTCACCCTCACGAGGCTGAGCCCTCTCACATGGACCCTTCCCTGCGTCTTACTCTTCCGGATCGTATGGCCTTCCCTTCATGACGAGATCTTCCTTCGGTCGCCGATCGATCCGTTTGCGCACAAAGGCAAGTATAGTCAATGGTCTCTACCTGTCAAGAAATGCTCAGTAACCGGACTGGCGTGCAGCGGTAACGGAGAGGGAGCCGTGTTCCGCTTCCGAATCTATGGTTTGAGAATGTCCCGATGATTGAGGGCCACGTCGTATCCCATGCGGGAGAGGATTTCATGGAGACGCCCAGCCACTGCGACAGACCGATGTCGGCCCCCGGTACACCCGATCGCAATAGTCAGATAGCTTCGCGGTTCACGCTCGACACAGGGAATCAAGAATTTCAAGAGGTCTTCAAGCCGCTCGACGAGCGCGGCTGCATTGGGATCTGACAGAACATATGTACGGACTCTCGGATCATCTCCGGACAGCGGTTTCAGTTCTGGATCGAAATGAGGGTTTTTGAGAAAGCGGACGTCAAACAGCAAATCCATGTCATACGGAACCCCAAACTTGAAGCCGAATGTCAACAGTGAAATGGTGAGTTTTCTAACGGTCGGCTCCCGACGAAACTGCCTTGTGAGCAAGTCGCGGAGCTCGTGAGCCGTCAGATCAGATGTATCGATCACACGATCGGCATGCCGCCGAAGCTCCGCAAGTCGTTCCTTTTCGAACCGTACACCTTCTAATACGGGTAAGTGGGGCAAGAGCGGATGCGGTCGTCTTGATTCGGAAAAGCGTCTGACCAATATTTCATCGCGCGCCTCAAGAAACAAGAGCTGGACAGAATGCCCAAGATCCTTGACTCTGGCCAGCATGCCGAGTAAATCCGAAAGGAATATTCGTTCACGGATATCGATGCCCAATGCCACATTGGTAATCTCACCTTTCTGCTGTTTGCAGAGATCGACGAACGTAGGCAGCAAAGCCGGCGGGAGGTTGTCGATGCAGAAATAGCCCGCATCCTCGAATGACTTAATCGCGAGAGATTTACCGGATCCTGATAATCCGCTGATGACAACTAGACTGAGGCGCCCCACACTCCCTCTATTTCGATGCACGGATTCGCTTGCGGTTGCACCCGATCTCGGACGCCCCCCTTGACTGCCTTGTCTTGCTGACTCCGACGGCAGTAACGAAAAGAACCTCCGTGCGATGTCCTTGATGAACCTGAAGCGGCTGTCATTCGTTCCGCCAACCCCGCATACGGATGGCGGCAGAACAGGAATCGGCTGGTTGCAAGACGAGCCCGCTAGAAGAAGCGTTTCCGCTGGCTGGCGGAAGGGATATTTTCCTCCGCCCGATACTTTGCGACCGTCCGTCTAGCAATGAGCACCTGTTGATCGCGTAGACGGGCGGCTATCTCCTCGTCTTTCAATGGCCGCTTAGCATCTTCGTCCGCCACCATTCGCTTTATCATCTCTCTGACGGACACGGATGAATGCATATCCGAGGGTTGGTCGGCACGCTGCAATCCCGCGTTGAAAAAGAACTTCAGCTCCAACATGCCTTGCGGACAGTACATATATTTGTTGGCCGTAACTCGACTGATTGTTGACTCGTGCATTCCAATATCTTCGGCGACCTGTTTGAGCACCAAAGGCTTAAGATACTGGACGCCGTGCTCGAAGAATTGCTCCTGAAACTTCACGATGCTCGACACGACTTTGACGATCGTCTTATTGCGCTGCTCGATGCTACGAATGACCCATTGGGCGGCTCGCAACTTCTCATCCATATAGGCCTTCGTTTCAGGAGTGCCTCCCTGGCTCGATCCCATCAATTGTTTATAGTATGGGCTGATTCGCATGCGCGGGAGACCGTCGTCATTCAACAGCACCACCCACTGTCCTTCGTCTTTCACCACAAACACGTCCGGAACAATGACATGGTTCTGTGTGTTCGCAAAGGGTCGACCTGGCTTTGGCTCAAGGCTCTCAATGATCTTTGTGGCTTGGAATACTTCATCGACCGTCAGATTCAGCGCCTTTGCGATCTTGGCGTATTGTTTCTTCTCCAGATCCTTCAGGTGATGAACGATGATCGCCTCAACAACCGATCCTTTCAGGGCACCAGGCCTCGAGCCCAGCGAACCGATCGGATTGCGTCCCAGGTGACCGAGTTGAAGCGTAAGACATTCGGCGAGATCTCTGGCACCGACGCCCGTTGGGTCGAATGTTTGGATGTCCTTGATCACTGACTCCACCTCGGCTTCCGTAAGATTTGTTCCCGCCACGACTTCGGCCGAGGTAATGCGTAAATACCCATCATCATCAAGATTACCGATGATTAAGCGACCAAGCTCTTTTGCGCGTTCGGATAGGCCAGACAAGGACAATTGCCAGAGAAGATGCTCCTCAAGTGATGTCGCTTTGGCGACAGTCTGCTCATAGGAAGGGAATTCGTCATGGGAAGAATTAGATCGCTCGAAATCTCCAGTTCGACGGTCGCTGCCGAAATACTCCTCCCAACCAGAGGCGGTGAACTCTTCGGGCGCGCCCTGTTCTTCCGGTGTACCCCTCTCTTCCTCAGGCTGTTCCTGACCTTCCGCAACCGAAGCTTCGCCGACCTTGTCTGGTTCGGCAGCGATCTCCACCTCCTCAACATCCGATTGGAGTTCCTCCAACAATGGGTTCTCCATCAGCTGCTGCGCGAGGCTTTGCTGCAATTCCAAACGCGATAATTGCAGCAGTTTGATCGCCTGCTGCAATTGCGGCGTCATGATCAGTTTTTGGCTGAGTTTCAGATCAAGACGGAGTTTCATCGTGGGCGCCCTTTATTGTTACAACTTGAATCGCTCTCCCAGGTATACGGCGCGGGCGGTTTCGCTTTTCACGATCGCTTCCGGGGTCCCAGATTCCAGGATCAACCCTTCATTGATGATATACGCACGATCGACGATCGAAAGTGTTTCTTGCACGTTATGATCGGTAATCAAAATCCCTATCCCTTTGTCTTTCAAACGCGAGATGATCTGCTGAATGTCCGCCACAGCGATGGGATCTATACCGGCAAAAGGCTCATCCAAGAGCATGAAGGACGGAGTGGTGGCCAAAGCCCGTGTGATTTCCAACCGCCGGCGCTCTCCGCCTGAGAGTGCGTAGGCCATGCTTTCGCGTATATGGCTAAGGTCCAGCTCCTTCAAAAGTGCATCTACCCGGCGCGCACGTTCCTCTCGAGCATATCCCAGCATCTCGAGGATCGCCAAGACATTATGCTCGACAGATAGCCGTCGAAAAACGGATGATTCCTGAGGGAGATAACCGATTCCTCGCCTTGCTCGTTTATACATGGGCAGACCGGCCATTGATTCTCCGTTCAAGGTGATTTCTCCTTGATCTGGCTGGCAAAGACCGACCATCATATCGAATATTGTCGTCTTGCCGGCTCCATTCGGACCTAGGAGACCCACCACCTCGCCAGCCCGTACCTCAATCGCAACCCCCTTGACGACCTTGCGGCCGCGGAAGCTCTTCACGAGTCCTCCAGCCCGGAGATAATCCGTGCGGGTGGTCGTCGCCACATCGGGATTCGGCTCCGCAACAGCTTGAACAGAGTGTATCATGGCGCAACCTAGTCCTCACTCTCGATCCGGACATGGGAGTTCCCTTCCACAACGCTTCGCTCCTCTGTGAGATAAATCGTGATTTGCTTCCCACTGACACGCGTGCCCTTTTCCCATGCTACTGGATCGCCGGTCATGATAATCTTCTCTTCACCGCTGAAATACACTGCCTTCTGGCACGTCGCATGGCCGCCCTCCTGTTTGATTCTGACATGCCCTATCGCTTCAACCTTGTCCAGCGACCGACTTGATTTCGATGAGATCGGCGCAGGGCTTTTCGACTGCGGAGCCCCAATAGCTTTCTCGCCTGCGTTCTTTTGTCCATGGAAGAACACGATCATCTTGTCAGAATTGACGACGAGCGGACCTCTTGTCAAGACCACCGTTCCTTCAAAGATCGCCTGGTTTTCTTGATTGCGAACCGTCATCTTATTTGATGTGATGGTGGTGGGTATCACCGAACCATCCCCAGGTGTTTTCGAGAACGGAGACTCGGCGGCATGGGTAGTAACTGGCAACCCGATCACCCCGGCGCTAAGAAGTAGGAATAAAAGCGACGCGTACATCTTCCAAGACCTCGAATTCTTCGGACCCCAATTTGCCGAGCAATCCACGTCCCGTCACCTCAACACCATGGCCGACGATCCGCACATGATCTTCCGTAGAAATTTGCTTCTTATCGTTCGCCCATTCCAAGCGATTGGTATAAATTGTATAACCTGCTGCTGTTTCAACAACCAGGGGATTCCGTCGATTGGCCAAAACAAACTGTTTTGTCACGGTGTTAAACGTACCCTCTTCTCCTGATACTGTCAGCTCTTTGCCATTCGTTCCATACAGGGTTACGTCAACATCGTTTAGGAAGGCCTGTTTTTCCCGTTCGAATACCCTCGCCTGTTTTGCCTGAATCTCCCATTCAATGGCATCACCCTTAGACTGGGTAAAGGTGAACTCTGAAATCTTCGCATCCGCGCGGTCGATCATTCCTGGGGAAGCCGTTCTACTTGTGGTGACCGGATCCCTCTTCACAACTAGAAGGTACCCGAGAAAGACCGTCAAGATTGCGCTGAGGGTCAGGAGCGCCAACCTGGCTACACGTTCCCACATATGTTATACGTCGATCGCTAGTTTTGGATTAGCCATGAGTCTGGCACGATAGTAGCATCCATGAAATGGCAAGTAAACGTCTTGGGGGATTACCGAAAACAAATGCCCTCTATGTGTTTCCACATAGAGGGCATTTCTGAGGACAAATCGAGACAGACCTGATACGAGGCATCAGCCTACGCTGACTTTTCAGAATCTCCGGGCGACGGCTGCACAGGAGCCCCCGCTGACTTCTTCACCGCCGACGTTTCGACACGAGAAACCAGTTCGATGGCAACCATTTCTCCACCGTCGCCAATACGTCGTCGGGTCTTGACGATTCTCGTATATCCGCCAGGGCGATCCTTGAAACGCCCCGCAACGTCGCTGAACAGTTTAGAGACGACGGCTTTGCTCCGTAAAAATCCCAGGGCGCGCCGTCGGGCAGGAAGCGTGCCTTCCTTCCCCAGCGTAATCATCCTCTCGGTAAACCCACGAATCTCTTTGGCTTTTGCCTCAGTGGTCTCGATCCGCTCGTGATCAAGTAAAGACGTTACGAGATTGCGGAACAACGCCCATCTATGTTTAGTTTGCCTTCCGAGTTGTCGTCCCTTTTTCCTGTGTCGCACGGCATTCCCCTTGGCCTTGAATTACTCCGACTTCGGACTCCCATCGTTAGACTGCGGCACATCAACCTTCGTGCCTAGCGAGAGCCCCATTTCCGACAAGATTTCTTTTATTTCATTAAGAGACTTCTTCCCAAAATTTTTCGTCCGTAGCATTTCCCCTTCTGACTTCTGTACGAGATCCGCGATCGTTTTGATATTGGCATTCTTCAAGCAATTGGCCGCCCGGACGGACAACTCCAACTCGTTGACACTACGGGAAAGATTTTTATTCACTTCGTATTGAGATTCTTCATAACCCGGCTCGGTCTTCCCTGCACCGCGCTCTTCTGGATTGATGAAGATATCCAGATGCTCGCGCAGAATACTGGCTGCATTCGACAAGGCGTCGCGCGGGCTAATAGTCGCATCAGTCCAGATTTCCATGGTCAATTTGTCATAGTCGGTCATGCGGCCGATGCGAGCGTTTTCTACTTGGAAATTCACGCGCTTGATTGGGGAGAAAATCGAATCGATGGCAATCACGCCGATCGGCAATCCTTCCTCTTTATTGCGCTCGGCAGGCGCGTACCCTCGTCCGTGCTTGACCGTCATTTCGATGTCCAGGGAGGCATCTTTGTCGAGCGTTGCGATATGTAAATCCGGCGTGAGAACGGTGATGTCTGCATCGTGAATGATATCCGAACCCTTCGCCTCGCCAGGCCCCATCTTTTTCAATCGAATAGTTTTGGGCTTATCGGTATGCAGTGCGAGCCTCAGGCTTTTGATATTCAAGATAATCGCTGTAACGTCTTCAGTGACACCGGGAATCGTGGAAAATTCGTGAACCACCCCTTCGATCTTCACCGTGGTAACTGCGGCTCCCGTAAGGGATGACAGCAAAACCCTCCGTAGGGCATTTCCAATCGTGGTGCCGAACCCCCGCTCAAACGCCTCGGTGGTGAACCGACCGAATATCGGGGATTGCGCATCCTTGTCGACTTCCACCCGCAATGGGATTTGAAAGTCTTTCATCGCCTTGATCATGACCACCCCCATCTACCATCAGACAACCGGCCCAGTGGCACAATGCCATGTGTTACGCAACAACGCCGCTCAACCGAAGCCGATGGCTATCGTGAATACAACTCCACAACCATCTGTTCATTCACCGGCAATGGGATCTGCTCCTTGGCCGGTAACGCACGAACGATCCCCTTGCATGCTGCCTTATCGAGTTCTAGCCAATCGGGAATGCCTCGGCTGTCGACGGCCTCCAACGCTCCCTGGATCGCAGCGAGATTTCGGCTTCGGTCACGAACTTCAATGGTATCACCAACCTTTACGAGGGCACCGGCGACCGTGATCTTCCTCCCGTTCATCATGAGATGGCCGTGATTAATGATCTGACGTGCCTGCTTCCGTGAAATGCCGAATCCCAGGCGATACGCCACGTTGTCGAGACGGCATTCGAGCAACCGCAGCAACGCCTCACCCGTGACACCGGCTTGCCGTTCGGCGCGTTCGAATACGCCGCGGAATTGACGTTCTTGAAGGCCGTAGATCCGCCGCAGCTTCTGTTTTTCACGCAGCTGGAGGCTGTAGTCTGAAGTCCGCTGCCGCCCCTGTCCGTGCTGACCTGGTGGATAGCTCCGCCTCTCGACGGCACATTTTTCCGTCATGCAGCGGACACCCTTGAGAAACAGCTTCTCACCTTCTCGCCGACAGAGCCGACAGACAGGACCACGATACTTTGCCACTGCTTCCTCCTCGTTATGTCAGCGTGATCTGGAAGACGACGGCACTGAATTCATCTTCCACTCCACGCTGCCTGATGTCACACGCTTACGATATCATTACACACGCCGACGTTTGGGCGGGCGGCATCCATTATGCGGTATCGGAGTCACGTCTCGAATCAAATTGATGCGCAGTCCAGCCCCTTGGAGCGATCGAATCGCCGACTCGCGACCTGATCCAGGCCCGTTTACAAATACATCAATTTGACGCATGCCACTCTCCATCGCCTTTCGTGCGGCAGCTTCTCCGGCCCGCTGCGCGGCAAAGGGAGTGCTTTTCCGAGACCCTTTGAACCCTTGATTGCCAGCACTGGTCCATACGACCGTATTCCCGCTCATATCTGTAATTGTCACGATCGTGTTGTTGAACGAAGCCTGGATGTGAGCAACTCCGCTTTGTACGATCCGGCGTTCTTTCTTTTTCCCCTTTTTGACACTCATGCGAACTCCTTCATGGTTCCTTCAACGGATTAGGCCTTCGGTGCTGCCTTGGCCGCCATCGGTCTTGGCTTGCTGCCGACGCCAGCTCGACGACCTTTGCGCGTCCTGGCATTCGTCTTGGTTCGTTGCCCGCGCACGGGCAATCCTTTTCGATGGCGCAACCCTCTATACGTGCCAGAATCGACCAAACGCTTGATATTCAAAGATATTTC